>DASQWB010000083.1:0-19869 GCA_035640455.1 Gaiellaceae bacterium
GCAAACGCGAGCGCGCCGACGAGCAGGGCGAAGATGAACTTCCTCATGCAGATTCCCCCTTCGTAGGTACTACCCCCTCTGAGACGCCGTTTGGCGTCATTGGTTTGCCTCGTAGGCGCGCGAGGCCGGATCTCCGGACGGGTGGAAGACGCCGAGCACGCGCAGCGGCACGTCGCCGACGTTCTCGAGCGAGTGCTCGCGGAGGGGCGGCAGGTGGATGCACGAGCCGGGGCCGATCGGCGTCGGCTCCCTCCCGTCGAGGTGCAGGATCCCTTCGCCATCGAGGACGTACACAACCTCGTCGTAGGTGTGGCTGTGCATCCCGGCTCGTCCGGGCGGGATGACGCCCACGAACTGCGTGACGTCGAGACAGCCCGTGTCCTGGTTCACGAGGTAGCGAAACTCGCGGTTCGGGCTCGCCGGAAGCGACGGCCGCTCGGCCCAGCGGACGATGCGCCTCCGGGGCGGCGCCTCGTGCTCGGATGGCGCCGTCACCGACACGACGACGAGCTGCTCCGGACCCGTCGCGTCCACCGCGTACTCCTCGCCTGCCGCGACGTACGCGCCGGTCAGCGGCTCCAGCCGGTGCGTCTCGCCGCCGACGCGGATCGCGCCCTCGCCCGCCACCACGAAGAGCACCTCCTGCCGGTCCCCGAGGCGCCGCGGGCGCGACCGTCCGGGCGCGAAGCGAATCACGCGCTGGACGAGCCGCTCGCAGCCGGCGGAGGAGTCGATCGTCGTCCGGACCGACGCCGTATCACCGTCGTCGCGCCGCTCGTCCACCGCCGACTCCGCGACGACGTAGCCGGGTGGGCCGCTCACGACAGCCATTCTCCGGCGAAAGTGGCCTCTCAGTCAACGTGCGAAGTGCGACTAGGGTTCTGCCCGTGGCCGTGATCGAGGCCGAGAACCTGCATCGCACGTACCGGACGACGACCGGGACCTTCCGCCGCCGCGCGAAGTCCGTCGAGGCGGTGCGCGGCGTCAGCTTCGAGGTCGGCGAGGGCGAGCTCTTCGGGCTCCTCGGCCCGAACGGCGCCGGCAAGACGACGACCATCAAGATGCTGATCACGCTGCTCATCCCGACCGCGGGGACGGCACGCGTCCTCGGCTACGACGTCGTCGAGAGCCCGCGCGAGGTGCGGAAGCGGATCGGCTACGTCTTCGGCGGCGAGCGGGGCGTCTACGAGCGGCTGTCCGGCTACGACAACCTCCGCTACTTCGCCGAGCTGTACGGCGTCCCCCCACGGATCCAGAAGCAGCGAATCGAGGAGCTCCTACGGCTCGTCGGCCTGAAGGGGCGCGAGCACGAACGGGCGGAGGGCTACTCCCGCGGCATGAAGCAGCGCCTGCACGTCGCTCGCGGCCTCCTGCACGACCCGCAGGTGCTCTTCCTCGACGAGCCGACGCTCGGCCTCGACCCCGTCGGCGCCCGCGAGCTTCGCTCGACGATCGCCTCGTTCACGGCGGCCGGGAAGACGGTCCTGATGACCACGCACTACATGTTCGAGGCCGACAGCCTCTGCAACCGGATCGCCGTCATCTCGAGGGGCGAGATCGTCGCCGAGGGCACACCCATGGAGCTCAAGAGCCGCGTCGAGTCCGGACGCGTGACCGAAGTCGAGGTCTTCGGCATCCCCGAGGAGACGGTCGGGCGACTCCGGCAGCTCGACGGCGTGCTCGCCGTCTCGGTCGAGGAGCGGGAGCAGGCCCAGGTGCTGAGCGTCCAGACGAGGGCCGACGTCCAGCTCACCGCCTCGATCCTCGGCCATTTGGACGGTGCGAGCATCGGCCGGATCTCGTACCGCGAGCCGACCCTCGAGGACGCCTACGTGGCGCTGGTCGCGGAGTGAGCTCGCTCCGCTTCGTCTTCGTGAGCTGGGGACTGCAGTTCAAGATGATCATGCGCTCGCCCTTCGACGGGATCGGGAACGTGATCTACCCACTGTTCTTCGCTACCGTCGCGTTCTTCGTCTTCCGGGCCGGCCACAGCCCGAGGACGCTCGTCTACGCGTCGTTCGGCGCTGCCGTGATGGGGATGTGGTCGTCCGTCAGCACGTCGGCCGGCTCGGCGATGCAGCGGGAGCGCTGGTGGGGGACGCTCGAGCTGCTCGTCGCAGCGCCGCGACACTTCGCGCTCGTGCTGCTGCCGGCGACGCTCGGGCTCGCGACCGTCGGGATCTACAACCTGGCCGCCACGCTTCTCTGGGGACGGCTTCTGTTCGGCGTCCACCTGTCGATCGCGCACCCGTTCCTCTTCGCCCTCGCCGTCGTCGGCACGATCCTCGCGTTCGGGGGCCTCGGCTTCCTCTTCGCGGTGTCGTTCGTGCGCTGGCGGGCGGCTTGGGTGCTCGGGAACTTCTTCGAGTACCCGGTCTGGCTGATCTGCGGCTTCCTCGTCCCGCTCGCGCTCCTGCCCGGCTGGGTGCACCCGGTGTCCTGGGCGCTCGCGCCAACCTGGGGGATGAACGCGATTCGCGAGTCCGCGCTCGGCGGCTCGCCGCTCGACGACCTCGGGCTCTGCCTCGGGCTCGGGCTCGGCTACGTCGCGCTCGGCGTGCTTGTTACCGACCGCGTCCTCCGCGCGGCCCGCCTGCGGGGCTCGCTCTCCCTGACGTGATCGTCGCGGCCCGCATCTTCTTCGTCGGCGGCGTGACGAGCTTCCGGGCGCTCTTCTACTGGCTGACGCCGTGGATCTACATCCCGACGATGATGATCGCGCCGATCTTCCAGATCCTGCTCTTCGCCTACATCGGGCGCTCGGCGCACCTCCGCTCCGACGAGTTCTACTTGATCGGCAACGCGCTCCAGTACGCGTCGATCCCCTGCCTCTTCGCGATGGCGCAGTCGGTCGGCGGCGAGAGGTACCAGGAGACGCTGGGTGCGATCCTCGTCAGCCCGGCGGCCCGGATCCCGCTCTTCTTCGGCCGGTCGCTGCCGGTCGTGCTGAACGGCGCGTTCGTGGCCGCGTTCTCGCTCGCCGTCGGCAGCCTCATCCTGGGCGTGCACCTGCCGGCTTCGTCGCTGGCGCCGCTCGCGCTCGTCGTCCTCGTTGCAGCGTTCTCCTGCACCGGCCTCGGCCTGATCAACGCCGCCGTCAGCCTGCGGATCCGTGAGAACGCCGTGCTCTCGAACGTGATCTTCGGCTTCCTCCTGATCTTCACCGGGGCGAACGTCCCGCTCGACGCCCTTCCGGGCTGGATGAGCACGGCGGCGCAGGGCATGCCGTTCACGCACGCGATTGCGGCCGCGCGCAAGCTCGCCGCAGGCTCGTCCCTCGGTGACGTCGGCGGGCTCGTAGGAGCCGAGGTGCTCGTCGGTGTCGTCTACGGGCTCGTCGGCTACTGGCTCCTGCGCTGGTTCGAAGCGCTGGGTCGGCGTCACGCGTCGCTGGAGACGACTTAGCGCAGCGGCAACTCGTAGAAGGGGACGAAGCGGATCCGGCCCGGCCAGGGCTCGTCGCCTGTGTAGGCGTAGAAGAGGCCCGCGTCGGTGAGCTCGGCCGCGGTCGCGCCGGGCACCGTCCGGTCGACGCCGTCGCGGAGCCGAAGCAGGTGGACGACGTGGTCGAGCGTGTAGACCGCCACGCCGCGCGCCGCGTCCTCGAGGATCAGCCGGACCGCGGGGCAGGGATAGCTCCGGCAGCGGCCGGAGCTCGCGACTTCGGGAAGCGGCCACGCGTGAAGAAGCTCGCCGCTCGAGGCGCTGTAGTCGCGAAGCGCACCCTGGACGAGCAGGACGAGGTCGTCTCCGGCGAACTCGGCGGCGAGGGCCGGCACGTCGAAGGTCCGCAGGACGCCACCGTCGAGGTCGAGCAGCTCGAGCGTGCCGTCGAGGCGGCGGGCGACGACGCGGTGCCGGTCGACGGCGAGCGGCTGGAGATCGTCCTGGCTGCTCGTGATCTGCACGGACCTCGCGCCGTCCAGGCGCCAGACCGACTCCGGGGTCGGCGGGAACACGATGTTCAGGCCACGCCCGCCGTAGACGAGCGTGGAACCGCCGCCGACGAGGTCTTCGAGCGGGGCGAGGCGCGGGTCAACGCCGAAGAGGGAGGCACCGCTGACGATCGGGACGCCCTCGTCACCGCGCTCGAAGGTCGTCAGCCGCAGCTCCCAAACGGGGGTGTTCGAGCCGCCACGGGTGAGATAGGCGAGCCGGTCGCCGGCGAGTGTGAGGGCGTAGACGAAGGTCCCGGGGTTGCGCGAGTCGCTCGGCAGGGCGCAGGTCTCGACGGTCGACTGTCCGAGCGGGATCTGCTCCGCGTCGCCGGGTGGCCAGACGCCGAGGACGTGCGGGCAGAGCCAGTAGCCGACGCGGTCGCCGTCGGCCGAGATCGCGCCGATCGGGACGCGCGACCGCAGCTCCCGCTGCGAGACCTCGACGAGCGGCGCGCCGGGCCGGACCAGCTGCGGCACGTGGTAGCGATCGCCGGTCCGGACGGCAGTCCAGCCGACTCCCACGACTCCCGTCGCGGCCACGAGCGTCCGGACGGCGCCCTCCATCGTGACGAGAGCCGGCCCGTCGCCGCGGACGAACGCGATCGCATCCCCGCTGGGCGACCACGCGAGTGGACTCGACGGCCCGGCGGCCAGCAGGCGAGCGTCACCCCCGGAGGGAAAGACGACGTGGATGCCGTCCAGGTCCGCGTACGCGAGACTGAGGGCGTCCGGCGACCAGGCGAGCGTCGGTCCGTACGCAGGGCCTCCCACCCTCCTCGCGACGACCACCGGAGCGCCGCCGGTCGGACGGACGAGCTCGACCGCGTCGCCGCTCCCGCTGACGGTCGCGATCCACTTCCCGTCCGGCGACCAGGCGGGCCCGCCTGACGCCTGGGGAACGAGCGTCCGGTTGCGGCCCTTGCGGTGCACGACGAGCCGTCCGTCGCGGAGGAAGGCGACGGCGCGGGCGTGCGGCGACGGGCTCGGCCAGCTCTCGTAACTCCCGGGGCTCACCCAGCGCTCGTCGCCGCCCTGCCGAGCGATGGTCACGACGCCGAGGCCGACCTGGAGCGCGAGCCGTCGCGAATCCGCCGACCACGAGACGCCGTGCGCGTTCAGGGCGAGCAACCGGCGGTTGCGCCCGTCGGGCCGCATGATCCAGAGCCTCCTGTCGCGGATCGCCGCGACGAAGCGCCGGTCCGGCGAGGCGATCGGGCTGCCCCAGCCGGTCTTGTCGAAGGTGAGCTGCGCGAGCCCGCCGTCCGAGGGGCTCACCGAGTACAGCTGCGAGACGCCGGTACGAGAACTCGCGAACACGACGCGGCTCGCTGGCGATGCGGGGGCGGGGCTCGAGCCGAGGACGACGGCCGCAGCCAGCGCGCTCCACATGGACTCGAGGCTACGCCTACCTTGTTACGAAACAGTCAAAAGTCTGCGAGCGGTTCGATCGGGTCGCCGAGCCGCACTCGCCCCGGCTCCTCGACGTTGCCGTAGACGCCGAAGTCAATCTCCTTCCGCTCTCGCACCCCGCGGTAGGCCTTGATCTCGCGCAGCGTGTCGAAGTCGCGGACGCCGGTCCTCGGGTTCTGCGTCGTGATCGCGCAGCGCGCGACCTGCTCGCGGAGCAGGACGACGGCCTCGCCGACCTGGACACGGCGGCCGAGCCACTCGTCCTCCTCGTGCGCGCCGACGCCGCCGATCCCGATCAGCATCCGGAAGCGCCGCGGGTCGACCGGCTCGTCCCGGCCTGCGCGGCGGCGCAGCTCCTCGAGCGACGCCCCGGAGAGCATCGTCACGGAGCCGCGACGGCCGCCGCGGTCGACGCCGTCCCCCGGCTCCTTCGTCCGGACGAGTCGCACCCGCCGCCCCACGTGCGCCGACAGCGCCTCGCTCCACGGCCCGCGGACGAAGCGCCCCTCGACGGGGCGGCCGTAGAAGTCGGTCGTCACCTCGCCGTCGAGCTCGACCTCGCCGGCGACGACCGAGCCGTCCGGGAACTCGAGCTCGAGCCGTTCGCGCGCAGCGTCGTAGGCCGGCCGGACGAGCGCGAGCCGTCCGTCCCGGAGGAGGCCGTACCGCCGCCCCCCGGCATCGACGAGGTGGAAGCGCCGGTCCTCGGCGACGCCGCGCCGGCCGAGCGCGATCTCCTCGAGCTCGACGAGGGCGAGCCCCTTCACGGGCGCGATCGTCAGCCACGCGACGTGAGCCATGTGCGACAGCCTATGCAGGCGGTGCGTCGACCTCGACCTCGGAGCGGCCAGTTGTCGCCTCGAGCTCGAAGACGTAGAAGTTGCGGCCCGTCACCTGCACGGCGACGTTGTAGACCGGCGTCGTCGCGATCGCGCCCTCGAACCTCCCCGCATGGGCATGGCCGTGCAGGACGAGGTCGGGGAGGTACTCCGCGATCGGGATACCGAGCCGCGCGCAGCCGAGGAAAGCGTGGATGCCGAGCGGCTCGCCCTCCAGCGTGTCGTCGACCGGCGCGTAGTGGAGGAGGACGATCCGGAGCGGGCAGTGCGCGACGGCCTGGAGCCCTGCCGCGATCGCCTCCGCCTCGGCCGTCGTCTCGGCGTATACCTCCCGCAGGAGCGGCTCGCCGAAGTCGGGGAGGAAGGAGCCGGGAAAGCCGCCGACGAACCCCTTCGT
Source organism: Gaiellaceae bacterium (assembly GCA_035640455.1). Classification (GTDB taxonomy): domain Bacteria; phylum Actinomycetota; class Thermoleophilia; order Gaiellales; family Gaiellaceae; genus AC-50. Next base: position 6,585 of record DASQWB010000083.1, read on the forward strand.
CCCGACGATCCCGACGTCGAGGCCGTCGACCTCGGCGACCGTCCAGTCGCGGTCGAGGACGAGGACGCCGGCCGCCTGAAGCGTGTCCGCCACCTCGTCGCCGCATCCGAGGTGGTGGTCGTGGTTGCCGAGGACGGCGTAGACCGGCGTCCGGAGGCCCTCGCAGGCGTCGGCGAGCACCCTCGCCTCCTCGGGGTCGCCGTGCGTCGTCACGTCGCCAGCGAGCAGGATCAGGTCGGCCTCGCCGTCGATCTCGGCGAAGGCGGTCTCGACCCGCTCGCGGTGGGCCTCGCTTGCATGCACGTCGCCTGCGGCGGCGACCCGAACCGTGCGGTGCGTGGGATCCACGAGGACATCTTGCCCAGGATTCGAGGCCCTCACGCTCGGGTAGCTGGCCGCCATGGCCGGCGAGGAGGGCTTCGAGCAGCTCGTCCAGACCGCGCGCAAGGCGGGGGCAGCTTTGCGGGATGCCGACGTGCCCTACGCCCTCGGCGGCGGGCTCGCCGCCTGGGTGCGCGGCGGACCCGAGACCGAGCACGACGCCGACCTGCTCGTCAAGCCGGAGGACGCCGAGCGCGCGCTCGCGGCACTCGAGGAGGCCGGATTCCGTCCCGAGCGGCCGCTCGAGGACTGGCTCCTGAAGGCCTACGACGACGACGTGCTCGTCGACCTGATCTTCAACCCGGCGAGCGGCCCGATCGACGACGAGATCCTCCGGCGAGCCGAGACGCTCGAGGTGCTCGCGCTCCCGATGCCGGTCGCCGCGCTCGAGGACGTGATGGTGACGAAGCTCCTCGCGCTCACCGAGCAGGAGCCCGACTTCGGCGGCTGCCTCGAGATCGCGCGCTCGCTGCGCGAGCAGATCGACTGGCAGGAGGTGCGGAAGCGGACGGCCGACGCGCCCTTCGCGACCGCCTTCTTCACGCTCGTCGAGGAGCTCGGCGTCGTGCCGGCGGCTTAGCGCGTCAGACGAAGAACCGCTGCCACGCCGTCCACCAGTCGTCGGCGCGGCAGACGAGCTTCCGCGGCTCGACGAGGTCGACGCCGTGCTTGTGGCGGTACCTCTCGGCCGCGTCCGTCGTCGTCAGCTCGACCTGGATCTCGCACGGCCGGCCCGGGTCGTAGGGCGCGACTGCCGAGAAGTCGCGGAGTGCCTCTCCGGCGCCGGCCTCGATCAGCTCCCGCGCGCGCTGCGGCGGGATCTGACGGGCGCCGTACCGGCCGAGCCCCTGCTTTACCGCGACGGTCGTGAGGCCGGGACCGAGGAGCTCCCGCGCTCGTCGCACGTCGCCCGGTCGCCCGTCACGAGCAGGACCGGACAGTCCCAGGTCCCGCACAGCGCCGCGTTAATCCCCGTTTCGCCGACGAGGACGCCGTTGAAGCGCAGATTCCGCCACGACTGCCCGGAGACGGTGTGGTTCAGCACGCCGTCGGGCACGCCCGCCCGCGCGTGCATCGCCACGAGGAGCGCGGCGTCGCAACCGTCCTCGAGGAACGCCGTGTACTCGGTCCAGCGCTCCTGGACGACGTACTCGCAGGCCGGGTCGAGCAGGTCGGGGACGAGGGAGTTGAAGTCCCAGCCCTTGCCGGCGCCGTGACAGTCCATGACGACGATCTCGGTCGCGCCGGCGGCCTTGGCGCCTCGGACCGCGGCGTTGACCTCCTCGGTGTAGAGCCGGCGCGCCTCCTCGTACATCGGGTCGCCGCCGGTCACCTGCTCCCACTTCACGATCCCCGCGACGCCCTCCATGTCGCTGATCACGTGGACGCGCACGTGTGGTTTCTATCGCGTCGGCGAGCCCGCGCGGAGCGGCACCTCCTCCTCGGTCGGGATCCAGTAGCCGATCGCGCTCGTTCCCCAGCCAAGGAGCTGGCGCCGCACGGGATCGGGACTCGTGAGCCGCCGCGGGTCGATCCCCGACTCGTCGCGCGGCCTCGAGATGGCAGTGGTAGACGTAGATGTTCCAGCCAAGGACGTCGCGGACGAGCGGCAGCGCCGCCGGGTGGTCGACGAGCTCGAGGAAGGCGTCGTCGACGCCGAGGAACGCGAGCCGGTGCAGCGGCTCGCCGTCGACCGCCTCGGCGCGCCGCACGCGCTCGACCGCGTCCGTCAGACGCGCGACCGCGGCCCCGTCGAGCGCGTCCTCGATCATCACGAAGCCGTCCCGTTCGAGCCGTTCGCGGAGCATGTGGGGCTCTACGGCGGCGGCAGGTCTAGGGTCCCCGCGTGGACACGGGCCTCGCCGGCAAGTCCGTCCTCGTCACCGGCGCCTCCGGCGGCATCGGCTCGGCCTGCGCGCGCGCCTTCGCGGCCGAGGGCTGCCGCGTCGTCGTCCACTACCACCGCGGTCGCGAGCGCGCCGAGGCCCTGGCGGCGGAGCTCGGCGGCGCGCAAGTCCTCGGCGCCGACCTCACCGACGAGGCGCAGGTCGACGCGCTCTTCGCCGAGGCCGGGCCGCTCGACGTCTGCGCCGCCGTCGCAGGCGCCTGGCCCTCAGAGGACGTGCCCGTCTGGGAGCTGTCGCTGGCGCGCTGGCGCGCGACGTTGGACGCCAACCTGACTGCGACCTTCCTCACCGCGCGCGCGTTCTTCCGCCGGCTCCACGGCCACGGCAGCCTCGTCCTCGTCGGCTCGACGGCGGGCCTCTTCGGCGAGGCTGGCCACGCCGACTACGCGGCCGCGAAGTCCGCGATCGTGTACGGGCTGCTCCTCAGCCTCAAGAACGAGATCGTGCGGATCGCGCCGCGCGGCCGCGTGAACGCCGTCTGTCCCGGCTGGACGGAGTCGCCGATGACGCGTGCCTCGCTCGACGACCCCGGCCTCGTCGGTCGCATTACGCGCACGATGCCGCTCCGCAAGGTCGCGACGCCCGAGGACGTGGCCCGCCAGGTCGTCGTCCTCGCCTCAGACGAGCTCTCGGGCCACGTCACCGGCCAGATGGTGACGGTGGCCGGCGGCATGGAGGGCCGCGTCCTCCACGACTGAGGCGCCGCTCTCGAACCATGTTACAAAAGGATCTCGAGCGGAACCGCCGCCCGGTTCCGCCCGAGAGCTTTGCGATGAGGGGAGCCCCTGCCGCATGGGGCTTCTTCTTGTCCGCTTGGCCCCCGCCGCATCGGGGCCTCCCGGAGTCGCATCTGCCGCGTCGCCCCCGCCGCATCGGGGCCGTTTCGCGTTTGCAATCCGAGTATCGCGACGACCGGCCGCTTCATCTATCACCCGTTCTACGCTTGACTGCTCTGCTTGACCGCGGCAGCCCGGCCGGCGGCGGCCCGACAGTAGAGTGCGGCGAGTGCCAAGCCGGTTCCTGGAGCGCCTTGCGAGCGGCCCGCCGATCGTCGCCGACGGCGGGATGGGAGCGCTCATCTCGAGCGCCGTCCCCCGCCTGCGCTGCCCCGAAGAGGCGAACCTGCGCGCGCCGGACGCGGTCGTCTCGCTGCACGTCGGCTTCATCAACGCCGGCGCCGAGCTGATCGAGACGAACACCTTCGGCGCCAACCGCCCGAAGCTCGCGACCTACTTCCTCGACGACGAGTTCGAGCGGATCAACTCGACCGCGGTGAAGCTCGCGCGCGACGCGCGCGAGGTGACCGGCCGCGAGGTCTTCGTCGCGGGCTCGATCGGCCCGCACGGCAAGCCGGTGGCGTCACGCCTGCGCCGCCGGCTCTTCGCCGACCAGGCGACGATCCTCGAAGGGCGCGGCGCCGACCTCTTCATGATCGAGACGTTCTACGACCTCGACGAGCTCGTCGACGCGATCGAAGCCGTGCGGTCGGTCTCAAGCCTGCCGATCGTCGCGCTGCTCACCTTCGACGAGGGGGCGGAGACGCTGGCGGGCGTGACCGCGCGCGAGGCGGCCGAGCGGCTCGCGGACCTTCCCGTCGCCGCGATCGGCGCGAACCACGGCGCCGGGCTCCTGGCCGCGCTCGCTGCCCTGGAGCAGTTCGAGACGGACGGGCTGCCGCTGGCCGCGCTCCCGAATATCGGGCTCGCGAGCCTGGCGGGCGGCCGGGTCATCTTCCCGCACGCGACCCCCGACTACTTCGCCGAGTTCGCCGCCCACGCCCGCGACCTCGGCGCCCGCGTGATCGGCGGCTGCTGCGGCACGACGCCGACGGAGATCGCGGCCATCCGCTCGGCGCTCGACGAGGAGCGTGCTCCCCGGGCCGCACTCCAGTTCGAGGAGCGCGAGCTCGTCGTCGCGCTCGGCGAGGAGCAGGGCGAGACACAGCTGGCGCGGGCGCTGCGGGACGGCGAGTGGATCGTCTCGGCGCAGCTCGACCCCCCGCTCGGCTCCAACGTCGGCGGGCTGATCGAGGTCGCGCGCGCGCTGAAGGAGTCGGGCCAGGTCGGCTTCGTCGACCTCAACGACAACGCAGGCGCGCGAGCCGGGATGAGCGCCGTCATGGCCTCTGCGGCCATCGAGCGGGCCGTCGGGATCGAGACCATTCCGCACCTGACGACGCGGGACACGACCGTCATGGGTCTCGAGTCGGTGCTCTTCGGCGCGCAGGCCGAGGGCATCCGGAACATCCTCGCCGTGACCGGCGACCCGCCCGAGGTCGGCGACTACCCCGGCTCGAAGGGGATCTACGAGATCGACTCGATCGGGCTCGCGCGGCTGATGGCGAGCCTGAACCGCGGCGAGGACGTGAACGGCCGGCCGATCGACGCGCCGACGTCGTTCTTCATCGGCGTCGCCGTCAACCCCTCGGCCGACGACCTCGGCTTCGAGCTCGACCGCTTCCAGCAGAAGCTCGAGGCCGGGGCGAAGTTCGTGATGACGCAGCTCGTCTTCGACCTCGAGTACCTCGACCGCTTCCTCGACCGCGTCGGCGGCACGCCTCCCGTCCCGCTCCTCCTCGGGATCTGCCCGCTGTGGAGCTATCGCCTCGCGCTCCGCTTCCACAACGAGCTGCCGGGGATCGTCGTCCCCGAGCCGCTCCAGAACGCGCTCCGCGACGCCGGCGCCGACGCGGCCGACGTCGGCATGGAACACGCGAAGCGGCTGCTCCGGGAGGCCCGCGACCGCGTGGCCGGGGTCTACCTCGTGGTCCCGTACCGCCAGCCGCTCCGCGTGCTCGAGCTCCTGGACGCTTAGCCGGAACAGGGCCCCGTCGAGACGGGCCCGCGGGCGCTCGCCAGCGCCTGCCGGACCGCGGACGAGGGGACGCCGTAGCCGCCGCTCGAGCCGACGCGCGCGGCGAAGATCGTCGTCTGGACGCGGCCGGAGGCGTCGACCGCGGGGCCGCCGGAGTCGCCGTGGCGGACGACTCCACGGATGCTCGTGATCGTCCGCGACACGGGCCCGTGGCCGAAGGCGTCGTCGCTCAGGACGGTGACGGTCCGGCCGATGCGGCCGGGCTTCGCGTCGAAGGGCCCGTCGCCGGGATAGCCGAGGATGGCGACCGCGGTGCCCGGCACCGGATCGACGAGGCGGAGCGGCCGGGCGGCGAGCCCCGGGACGCGCAGGACCGCGACGTCGTTGCGGGCATCGACGTAGACGGGCGTGGCCGGAAGGGACGAGCGCGATTCCGGCGGCTCGACCGTCGTGTCGCGCTCGCCCGCGACGACGTGCGCCGCCGTGACGACGAGACCTCGCCGCGCGACCCAGCCGGAGCCCTCGACGGCGAGCCCGCACGCCGTCCCGAGCACGCGGAGGACGCTCGGCGCGGCGGCGCTCACGCCAGGCGCATGCAGGAGCCGCGGATCGGGCGGCGCGACTCCGGCGTTCGGCCCGGCGATCGACGGGAACGGGTCGACGCGCGCGAGCGCCTCGAGGAGCCGCCGCGGCGGCGCGATCGCGTCGAGGCGGCGGACGACGAGCGAGCGCTGCGCGCTCCGGCGAAGCGTCGTCTGGCCCGGCAGCAGGAGCGCCGCCGCCCCGAGCACCCAGACGACCGCGAAGCCGGCAGCGGCGCCGAGGACGAGGCCGCCGAGCGAGTCGAGCGCCCGAAGCGGCGGGATCCGGAGCCCGCTGCGAAGCGTCTTCCCGGCGAGGCTGCCGACCGCCTCGAGCGCGATCGCGAGGATGAGCGCACCGGCGAGCGCGGCAACCGGCGTGTACGGCGAGCGCGAGCCGCCTGAGAGCAGGTGCGGCGCGAGCCGCGCGCCGACGACGGCGCCGCCGATGACGCCCGCCGCCGAGAGCGCGCTCGCGATCAGCCCCTTCCGCAGCCCGAGGAGCGCCATGAGCGCCACGAACCCGAGCGCGGCCCAGTCGACGCCGGTCACCCTCTGAGGCTAGCCGGGGCTGCGGCCGCAACCGGCTACAATGCCGCGCGCCCCGGGGGCGTAGTTCAGTTGGTTAGAACGCCGGCCTGTCACGCCGGAGGTCGCGGGTTCGAGTCCCGTCGCTCCCGCCTTTGACACCGCGCTTGCGAGCTCGTCGTTTGGCGAGCTCGTCGGTCGTCTGGAAGTAGCGGAGGAAGGGTGTACGCGGCTTGACGGCGACGATGACGCCGCCGTCCTGCCAGACGCGCTCGAAGAGGTTCGCGATAAGGCGCCTCCGCTCCGCGGGTGAAGGTTCGGCCTGCCAGAAACAGCGGAAGTCGGACAGGACTTCCTCGGCGGCGCCGAGATCCGGATCGACCGGCGGCCCGATCCGTTCGAGTTCTTCTTCGATCGTTTGGCGGCGAAGTACGTACTCGCCTTTCGAGAGGTCGCCCATCACGTAGAGGTCGCGAACGCGCTCCATCTGCCCAGTCAGCTCGCGGCGCCGAGCTTCGTCGCCTCCTCCGCGTCGTGCTGCTTGCCGCAGCGTGGCCATGACGAAGGCGCGAAGATCCTCATCCGGCTGGAAGTTCGAGAGCCAGTCGACGAGCTGGGCTTCGAGCGGCTCGGCTTTGACGAGCGGCTGGTCGCAGCCGTGGCCGTAGCGGCGGGTAGAGCAGAGGTAGCGGCGGACCGGCGGCCGTGACCCGCGCGTGCCGTGCATACGGGCGCCACAGCGTTCGCAATAGAGAAGCTTGCGCAGCAGGTAGTCCTCGGAGGGCGGCCCGGGCTTGACGACGCGCGCCCGCCAGGTGCGCATCTGCTGGACGCGGTCGAACAGCTCCTCGGAGACGATCGGCTCGTGCAGGCCGCGGATCGAGCGGTCCCTGCTGTTCAGGCCGCACACGTAGCCGCAGTAGGCGGCGTTGAGGAGGATGTCGCGGACGCTGTCCTTGCCGAACGGGCGGCCCTTTGCGCTGCGGACGCCCTTTGCGTTCAGCAAGGCGGCGAGCGTGCGGTCGGATTCCTGCCCGGAGGCGTAGCGCTCGAACAGCTCGCGCACTAGCGGCGCCCGTTCGGGATCGGGGACGGCGATGCCCGTCTCCGGATCGCGCCGGTAGCCCCACGGAAGCGAGCCGACGAGGTGCCCTGCCGCGCCTTCTCGCGCAGACCCGTCCGCGTCCAGAACGAGAGCGAGACGGAGTAGTACTCATCGAACATCTCGTGAATCGACTCCGCAAGGAAAGCGGATGGATCGTTCGGGTCGGCGCCGAGCGGCTGCGTGACCGAAAGGACCTTGAGGCCGAGCCGCTCGCGAAGCATCTGCTTGTAGCGGCGCGCCTCGACCTGGTTTCGGGCGAAGCGCGAGGTGTGGTAGACGAGCACGCAGTCGAAGCGGCGGTCGGCGGCGTCGGCCATCAGCCGCTGGAACTCCGGCCGCCCGTCCGCCTGCTTCCAACCGGAATGGAAGTCGCAGTACTCGCCGACGAGCTGGAGGTTGTTCTCGGCGGCGAACTTGCGGATCGCCTCCCGCTGAGCATCGGGGGAGAAGCCCTGGCCTTGCTCCTCGGTCGACTCGCGGATGTAGGCGACGGCGCGCGGAGCCGAGTCAGGCGGCATGTCGCGCCTCCTCGTCCTGCGTTCGCTTGACGAGCTTGCGGCCGCGGCGGAGCCACCAATCGGCGAACCAGCGCGCGAACTCGATGACCTCGGGGTGTATCCGCGCCGTCTCTCCATCGGCCTCACCTCCTACGGCTCGCGGCCTGCGCGGGTCGTCCATGAGACCGTCCTTTCGCGCCGACGTCAAGTCCGATCTCCCTCTCGGCGCCAGCGCCTGCCGAGGCAGTCCTCGACCCGTCGCGCTGGGTCGCGCGGCCAGGCGGGAAGCTCTCCGAAGACGCGTTCCTCGCCGCCCGGAAGCAGGGCGTAGTGCTCGCCATCGGTGCTAGCCCAGATCCACGGCGGCCCCTGGAGAGTGGGCTCGGCGAGGCCGCGCAGACGTCGGCGGCTCGGGGCGAGCAGCAGTACGTTGCCGAGCCGGGCGTCCGGGTTGGCCGCGAGGGCCTTCAGGTAGGCGTCGAGCTTCGCGCGCAGGCGGGCGCGAGTCTCGGTCCCGCGGTCGAGCTCGAGGTAGAAGGTGATCTCGCCGTGCGGGAGCAGGTAGCGGCCGTAGCCGTCGGGGCGGCCGGCGCCGCGCAAGCCGCGCTCGCAGCTCCGCTCGCCCCGCCAGCTCCACAAGCCCTCGTCCTTACGGCCGATACTGCGCTCAACGAGCCCGCAGAAGAAGCGGGCGACCGCTCGCCGGTGCTCGAGGTCGGGAAGCGAGAGCCCCGGACCGCGCCGCGCGGGGGCTCCGAGCAGGCGCCGCCCTTCCGCGCTGAGGAACCAGAGCGCTTCCTCGCTGCCGCCCCGCTCCGCCCGGGCAGGGAAGACGCGGACGAGCAGCTCCTCCGCCCGAAGTGCGCGAAGACGCCGGCGGCACCGGCTCTCGCCGGAGAAGAAGAGCAGGCGCAGCTCGGAGGTAGAGAGCGGCTCGTGCTCGTCCAAGCGGACGAGCAGCTCGCGGTCACGCTCGGTCAGCCGAGCGGCAGTAAGGCCGAGCGCAGCCGTCACGCCGCCCACGGCCGCTCGTCATCATCGTCATTCGAGGGAGAGTCGGGGTCTTCGGAGTCGTCCGCGTCGGCGTGGTTGCGTGGAGAGCCGAGCACATTCGGCGGCACGTCGGGTGTGCCGCCCGGCGTGCCTTCCGTCAGGTTCTCTTGGTCGAGACTGACGTCACCCTGTGGCGGCCGCTCGAGTTCGGGGAGCCGGTCCGCGATTAGCTCCTCGACCTCCTGCTTGCTGCGCGTGCCGAGGCGTTTGCGCATCTGCACGATGTCGACGACCGTCGGGTCGTCCGACTCGGGCGCAGGTGCGGCTGTCGCGGTGACCGCCGGCAGGACGAGCCCGTCCTCGATCAGGCGGCAGGCGAGCTGGTAGCGATCCAAAGCGAGCAGGTCGGAGGCATTGAGCTGCGGCTCGAAGTGCCGCGCCATCCGCTCGTTGTCGGGAGGGTCGAGCTGGAAGCACAGCTTCGAGCGGCAGTTGACCGCGACCGTCTCGCGCAGGTCGGGTGGAAGCTGGGCGAGCTGCTGGTGGGCGAGCACGAAGCCGAGCCCGTAGCCGCGGGCCTGCGCGAGCAGCTCGGCGAGTCCGCCCGGTAGGCAGGTGAAGCGGTGCGCCTCGTCGAGCAGGCAGAGAAACGGCGGTCGCGACGCTGACGGCCCAAGCGAGAGCGCCGCCTGCCACACCTTGTGCACCAGCACCGAGCCGAACAGGGAGGCGCCGTCCTCGCCCAGCACCTCTGGCTGGCTCGGCAGCGAGCAGAGCACGATCTTGCCCTCGCGGATCGCCTGTCGAAGGTCGGGCGCCTCCGGCTGCACCAGGGCGTCACGCACTGCCGGCCTGAGCAGGAGCGCGCGCAGCTTGTTCGCCAGCGGTGCGAGCGCCTGCTGGCGCTGCCCCTCTGAGAAGCGCTCCCACGTCTGCCAGAACCCCTGCAGCACGACCGTGTCCGAGACGCGGTAGCGCCGCCGCCGCCGCGGATCGGTCAGATTCGGCAGCACTTCCGCGAGCGTCGGCACCTGCCCGTCGTCCGTTCCCCCTTCGAGCGTGAGGATCGCGGCGCGCAGCAAGTCGTCGGAGCGCGGTCCCCAATTTCCGCCGTAGAGGCGGCTGAAGATCGCCGCCACCGCCTCGCCCTGGCCCCGGGCACCGGCGAGCAGGTTGAACGCCGGGTGGAAACCGCGGGTCGGAGAAGTCGAGCAGGATCACGTCGTCGATCCGCCGTCGCGGCAGCCGCTCGAGCAGCGCCGCGATCAGGTCACCCTTCGGCTCCATGACGAGGCAGCCGAGGTCGAGCTCGATCGCCTGGAGGGCGATATTCAGGAGCGTGGTCGTCTTGCCCGCACCTGTCGCGCCGAGCAGATGCAGATGCTGCAACAGCGCCCGCGGGGTCACGTACACCGGCTCGATCCGTCCCCGTGCCGCGCTCACGCCGAGATGAATCCCGCCCCGCGGCGCCGCAGCGCTCGGAGCCAGCTCGCGCGCGGGCGCCCGTTCGAGCGGCACCGGCGCCTCGCCGACCTTCGCCGGCAGCGGCAAGAGCGCCGCAAGCTCCGACGCCGACAGCAGCAGCGGCGGCCGCGGGGGCAGTAGTCGCCTCGCAAACCGGCGCCCAGCGAGAAACTCGTGATCGCGGCTGAGACCGTTCAGCCCCTCGTACTGCGCGTAGCCCATGCGCAGCTCTGCGAGCAGTCCCCGCGCACGCCGCCGCGTCGGTGCTCCCACGGCCAGCCGCAGCGAACACGCAAACAGCGGTTCGCGTGCCTTCTCGTACAGCGCCTGCACACGCTGGCGATCGACCCACACCGGCTGCGGCGCCGGCCGGTACGCGGACGGCTGGTAGCTCGGCCCTCTGTCCCAGTGGCTCCAAAGCCCGCCCAGAAGCGCGAGGGGCGCCTCGAGCACTCGCACGAGCTTCGAGCGGCGCGGTGTCCCCGTGCGCAGACGCGTCGATTCGGCGAGCAGCCGCGAGCGCGCGCGCCTGGGAGCAGTCGTGAATAGAAGCTGCACCGCCGCCGCCTCGCCGGGGCCAGTGTCGCCGAGCGCACGCAACAGGAGCCCTGCTGGGTCGGCTGCGAACTCCGTCTCGAGCGGCGCGTGGTCGCGACTCCGCGCACGAAGCGAGAGCAGGCGCAGCCGCGAGACGGACTGCATGAGCGCATCCTCAGCGGGATCCAGGCGTGCGCCGGGTAGCGCCTCGCCGAGCAGATGCCGGAGTCGAGCCTCGGAAACGCCGGCCGAGAACAGCAACGCGCGCACCCGTCCTTCCTCGCCACGCAGCTCGATGTCGAGCCAGGGTCGCGCGAGCCCTCGACCATGCAAGCTCGCCGCGACCCCGGCGAGCGTCTGCGCGATGCGGGCTCGATCGAGTTCCACCGGCAAACGGACGTGGTACAGCCGCCCTCTCCCGGCGAGCCGGGCGCGCACGGCAAGCCGGACCGCGAGCCGCGCAAGGTAGAAGGCACCGACAACGGCGACTACGAACGCCGCGATGACGGCGGCCTTCTCCAGGGCGCTGCCGAGGCCGGAGAGATCGGGATCCTGTAGGAACCTGAGGAGCCGCACGAGCCAGTGCTCGCTCCCGCGGCTCTCAGCCGATGTGAGCAAGTGCGTCATTGACCTCCTTCGAGCCGTCGTTCACAAAGAGAGGTCGATCTCGGCCTTCGTTCCGAACAAGGCGAAGCAGCGCCACGCCGTGGCTCACGAACTGAGCGCCGAGGAACCTCTCTAGCAACGACGCACAGCGTCGAGCACGCCACTCACCGCCGGCTGACAGTTCGCTGACAGTGACAAGTCGGCCAAGGGCGACCGAGTCAGCCGACCCGTCGTCAACGATCGCTTCGTCTACAACGCCCTCAGCATCGGGCCCATCGCTCACCGTCGGCTGACAGTTCGCTGACGGTGGCCGATCGCACCCGCGGCAGGCCAGGACGCCGCGAGCGGGCGTCCCGCTCTCGGTTAGCGGCGGAGCATCACAACAGACTCGCGTGACGGTCGCCGACCGTGCAGCGCCATTTGCTGCGCGCTGTTACCTCGTAGGCGCAGGACCGCTGAGTCGACGACGGAGAAGCCAGCTCGGTCCGCAAGACGCGTTAGGTGGTCGTCTACCGGGATCGAGACACCGGCATATTGGGCATTACCAACAACCAGGGCTACGACTCCGTCTTTGCGAACAATCCGCGCCAGTTCCCGCAGGACGACATGAAGGTCGCGGAAGTACCCGTCGAGCATCCTTGGGATTCGAGGATCGGGGTGCTGCGCCTCGACTTCTGAGACCTGTTCCGACAATCCCGGCGGTGCTTCGTAGTCCTCGCTGATCGCGACATGTCGAGCCTCCGGGTGCGAGCGCAGAGCGCGATAGCGCAGGTTCTTCACGGACTCGCCGAGCGCGAAGCCAAGTTCGAGCTCTACGGCGAAGACTCGCGTGTAGTCGTGACGGTTCGGATAGGGCGGTGAGGTGATCACCGCGTCGATCGAGCCGTCTTCGAGAGGGAGAGCCCTCGCATCCGCACAGTGGATCTGCGCACCGTGCCCATGACTAGGCGTATCGCCGAGGTCTTCCTCCATCCTCAGGAGCGCCTGATTCAGCGTCTCGGGTATCAGACGCGGAGCCAGCTCCGGTGTCGACTCGCGCAGCCACCCGCCGTCGGCGACAAGGGAGGAGAAGCGGGGCGCGATCGAGAGAGTGGCGAGCCGAACGCAATCGGCCGCGGTCCCTCGTGCGGACTCGAGACTGGCAGTGAGCCTTGCGAACGTGGTGGGTGTGAAAGCGCGCTTGAGGAGCTGGCTCGTTGGAGTACGAACCGACGCGTCACGTGCGGCACGAACGGCGCGCTCCCGTCCCTTGCGAAGGTCGCTCAGAAGAGGACGAATGAGCTTCGCGCGGCTGGCCAAGACTGCAAGAGGTAGAAGATCCACCCCCAGGGGCGTGAACCCGTGCCGCTCGCTCTCAACCAGCGTCGTTCCAGCTCCGCAGAAGGGATCTAACAGCTTTCCGCCCGGCTCGAGCCGGAGCTCGCCGATCAACCAGCTGACGAGTTCCGGCGCGAAGCTGTGCGGAAAGACCAGCCAGCGGTGGATGGGGAGCGCCCGCGCGGGCCGCGGAGTCAGCCAGGTACTCGGAACATCAGCTTGCGAGAGACCAGCGAGAGCGCTCACGTCCCCGGCTGACGGTATGCCGGGCGCGGGAATCGGATCTTCACCGGCTGGCGATAGAGCGGGTGCGTGAGGATCAATTCCCCCTTCGAGAGACGGACGAGGTGGCCGCGCACGTTTTCGTTGAGGCCGCGATAGGCCGCCTGCGGTAGCTCAGTGGGAGCGGTTCGGCCGAAGACGCGAGTCGCGCTGTTGCCGATCACACGGGAATGAACCGCGCTCGCGAACTGCTGCACCGAGAGGAGAACAACGCCTAGCGAGCGCCCACGCTCGGCAATCTCGATCAGGTCGTGCAGGAGTGGCGAATCGCGA
>DASQWB010000084.1:0-21312 GCA_035640455.1 Gaiellaceae bacterium
GATCAGGATCTTTGCGTTCGGCAGCGCCATCCGCTTCCCTTTCGCGCCGCCGGCGAGCAGCAGCGCGCCCATCGACATCGCGATCCCGACGCAGATCGTCGAGACGTCGGGCTTGATGAACTGCATCGTGTCGTAGATCGCGAGGCCCGCGTAGACCGAGCCGCCAGGCGAGTTGATGTAGATCGAGATGTCCTTGTCGGGGTCCTCGGACTCCAGGTGGAGGAGCTGCGCGACGATCAGGTTCGCGATCTGGTCGTCGACGGGCGTGCCGAGGAAGACGATCCGTTCGTTCAGCAGGCGCGAGTAGATGTCGAACGAGCGCTCGCCGCGCGACGTCTGCTCGATGACCATCGGGATGAGTGGGCTCATGAAGCAGTCTCCTTGCCAGCGGGGGTCCACAGTTTCGTATCGGTCGGGGCAGGTTCCTTCTCGGGTGTCCAGAGCTTCTCGCGCGCCGCGGCGAGGTCGGCGGGGATCCGCTTGACCTCGGCGGCGATGCGGTCGAGCGCGCGCGAGAGGCGAAGCGACTCGCGCTCCTGCTCGAAGCGGCCGGACTCGCGCAGCTGCGGGATCGCATCGTCGGGATCCTCGATGCGCTCGCGGATCTCGGCCTCGAGCTCCTCGTCGGAGACGTCGATGCCGAGCTTGTCGGCGGCCGCCTCCAGCACGAGCTCGCCCGCCACAGACTCTCGCGCCTCGTTTCGGAGCCGCTCCACGAGCTCGTCCGCCGAGCCGCCCGTCACCTGGAGGTAGGTGTCGAGCGAGACGCCCCGCCGCTCGAGTGAGAGCGCGAGGCCCTGGAGGAGCGCCCGCGTCCGCGCCTCGACGAGCGGGGTCGAGGCCTCGGCCTTCGCCGCGGCGGCGAGCGCGCGCACGACCTCCTGGCGGAACGCCGCCTCCGCCTCGAGCTCGAGCGCCGCACGCAGCCGCGACTCGATGTCGGCGCGGAGCTCGGCGAGCGTCTCGAACTCGCTCGTCGCGCGCGCGAGCTCGTCGTCGAGCGGCGGCAGGACCTTCTCCTTGATCTCCTTGACGGTGGCCTCGATCGAGGTCGTCGAGCCGTCCGCGAGCTCGGCCTCGATCGTCTTCGTCTCGCCGATCGACATGCCCACGAGGCCCGCCTCGAGCTCGTCGAGCAGGCGGCCCTGGCCGAGCTCGACGACGTAGTCGCGCTGCGCCTCGCCGCTTTCGCCGACGAGGTCGACGACGAGCGTGTCCCCCTCGACAACCGGCCGGTCCTCGATCGGGACGAGCTCCGCGATCGCGCTCCGCAGGGCGTCGAGCTCGCGCTCGACGAGCTCCTCGGGCAGCTGCGGCTCCGCGTATGGAACCTCGAGCTCGTGCCAATCCGGAAGCTCGGGCTTCGGCTGCACAGCGACTGTGGCGGTGAAGCGGAAGCTCTCGTCGGTGGAGGCGGGCGGGTCGTAGCCGAACTCGGGCTGGTCGACCGGACGGATGCGCGACCTGGCCGCGGCGGTGCGGAACCAGCCGCCGATGTGGCTCTCGACTGCCTCGGCGTAGAGGCGGTCGCGCCCGACGCGGGCCACGAGGACCGGCATGGGGACACGGCCCTTCCGGAAGCCCGGGATCTTCATCGTCTCGGCGAGGTCGGAGGCCGCGTGCTCGACGGCGTGGCGCACGTCGCCCGGCTCGACCTCGACCTGGAGCCGGACCCGGTTGTCCGGGAGCTCCTCGACCTGCGTCTCCATCCGAGCCATTCAAGCAGACCCCTCCTTAGCTGCGTCAGGCGTCAGTGCGCCGCCTCGGCGGATCGACCGGTCGTTTCAGACGGACGGACGGGCGAAGCCCGCCCGTCCTGAGGTCGGCACCGCAAGCGGTGCCTCGCGTAGCCTCGGCCCGTGCGGCTCTTCGTCATCGCGCGGCACGCCGAGTCGACGCTGAACATCGCACGGCGCATCAACGGCGACCCGGCCGTCGAGGTGCCGCTAACGGACGAGGGGCGCGAGGAGGCGCGGCAGCTCGGGATCCAGATCACGAACGTGCCGCTCGACGTCTGCGTGCACACGCGCTTCGGCCGGACGCGGGACACGGCCGCGATCGCGTTGGCCGGGCGCGACCTGCCGATGATCGTCGAGCCGCTCCTCGACGACATCGACATCGGCGAGCTCGAGGGGCAGTCGATCGACGACTACCGCGCCTGGAAGCGGGCGCATGCGCGGTCGGACCGTTTTCCCTGCGGCGAGAGCCTCGACGACGCAGCGCGGCGCTACGCGCGCGGCTTCCGGCGGCTGCTCGAGCGGCCGGAGGCGAGGCTGCTCGTCGTCTGCCACGAGATCCCGCTCCGCTATGCGCTGAACGCGGCCGGCGGCTCGGACGAGCTCGACGGCCCAGTGCACGAGCTCCGCAACGCGACGCCCTACCTCTTCGACGAGCCGGCGCTCGAGCGGGCGGCGGAGCGGATCGACGAGCTCGTATGCGGGCGAGAGGACTCGAACCTCTAGGGGCCTCGCGGCCCAGCGGGACCTAAACCCGCCGCGTCTACCAGTTCCGCCACGCCCGCTAACCCTCCGAAGTCGGCCGCCGGCCTCGACTTCGGAGGGGTTCAGTATGCCCCGGCTGCGGGCACCACGATGACATGACGACGCCGAAAGATCGGGAAGCAGAGAGCCGCGAGTCGGACGAGACGAAGTTCGACGAGGCGGTCGAGCACGAGAGCGACGAGCGCGAGAAGCGCGGCGAACGGCTCGCGGACGAGCCGCTCTCCAAAGAGGACTAGCTCCCCGCCTCGAGGGCGGGCGCCGGAGCGACCCGGAACAAGCGGGCGACGCGCGGCGGGAACCACCAGTTCCAGTCCCCCATCAGCCGCATGAGCGATGGCACGAGCAGGGCACGGATGATCGTCGCGTCGAAGATGATCCCCGCGGCGAGGCCGATCCCGAACTGCTTGATGTCGACGCCCGGGCTCGATGAGAGTACGAAGAAGGCGAACATGAGGATCAGCGCGGCACTCGTCACGAGCTTCCCCGTGCGCGCAAGGCCGTAGGAGATCGCCGTCCGCGTCTCCCGGGTCTCGTCGTAGGCCTCGCGCATCCGGGTCAGCATGAAGACCTCGTAGTCCATCGAGAGGCCGAAGAGGAACGCGAAGATCATCAGTGGGATCCAGGGGATGATCGACTGCGTCGCCGGGACGCCCCAGATCGCGTCGCTGCCGTGCCCGAGCTGGAAGATGAAGACGATGATCCCGAAGGCGGCGCCGAGCGAGACGAGGTTCAGGATCACCGCCTTGAGCGGCAAGAGCAGCGAGCGGAAGGCGCGCGTGAGGAGCAGGAAGGACAGGAGGACGACGAAGCCGAGGACGTAGGGGAAGTTCCCGTAGACGGCGTGGACGAAGTCGCGGTCCTCGGGTGCGACGCCGCCGAGGCTCGCGTTCTCCGGCAGCGCGCGCTTGACGCGCGAGATCGTCGAGCGGATGCTCTTCGTCGCGCCGTCCGTCGAAGGGAACGCCTCGACGAGCGCGGCCGACCCGCGCCGCCACTCGCGCGGAGCGACCGCCGCGCTGACACCCTCGACCGAGCGCAGCTTCGCGGCTACCGCCTGCGGGTCGCCGCCCTGGACGAGGACGACGAACGGCTTCATGACGCCGGGCGAGATGCCCGCGTCGGCGAGCGCCTGCCGGCCCTCGATCGCGTCGCCGCGGCCCGGGAAGTCCTTCGCCTGCGCCTCGCTCGGGTTGAGCTGGAAGCCGTAGAAAAGGAGGACGCCGACGATCGCCGCGCCTACGGCGCCGACGGCCAGCGGGCGCCGGATGACGAGGTTCGCCCAGCGCCCCCACAGGCCGTGCTCGGGATCGGGCGTCTCGACGATCCGCCTCGGCAGCACGCGCAGGCTGTTGATCCGGTGGCCGAGCAGCGAGAGGAGCGTCGGCAGGAGCGTGATCGCCGCCACCACCGAGACCGCAGGGATGAGCATCCCCCCGATGCCGATCGAGCGGATGAACGGCAGCGGCAGGAAGATCATGCTGAGCAGGCCGACGGCGACGGTCGAGCCGGAGACGATCACCGAGCGGCCCGCGTGCCGCATCGTCTCGACGAGCGCCGTCTCGACGTCCTCGCCGTGCGCAAGCTCCTCGCGGAAGCGGAAGATCATGAGCAGCGCGTAGTCGATCGCCACGCCGAGGCCGACGAGCGCGATCAGGAACTGGACGACGATCGAGACGTCGGTGATGTAGGTGAGGAGCCAGACGAGCGTGAACGTGTTGAGGATCGACGCGACGGCAACCGCCATCGGAATGCCGATGGCGGGAAGCGTCCCGAAGACGAAGAGCAGGATCATCAGCGCCCCGGCGCCGCCGATCATCGCCTCGGTGAGGACGCTGGGCCCGCCGGTGCCGCCGCTCGAGGCCGTCTGGAGCGGATCCCGGCCCGTGAGGTACGACGCCACGCCGGGAGGCGTCGCCTTCTTGAGCGCCGCCCGGGTCTCGTCCTGGTAGGCCGTCGAGCTGAAGTTCGGCGTTCCCGTCGGATAGATCTCGGCGAAGGTCGTATGCCGGTCGCGCGACACGTACGCGTCGCTCCCGGTAGAGAAGTACGAGCTGGCCCGCGACCCCTTGTTCGCGAGCTGCGCCTTACGGATCGCCGCGGCGATGCCCTTCTCCTTCGTGACGTCGCCGCTCGAGTGGAAGACGGCGACCTGCGGAGCCTGCTCGCCGGAGCCGAAGATCTTCAGCGTCTTCTGGTTCGTCTCGTAGGCCGAGTAGCCCGGGATCGAGAACGACTGGAACCAGCGGCTCGAGACCTGCTTCGTCGCGAAGACGCCGAAGATCGTCAGCGCGACCCACACGCCGAGCACGAGCCGGCGGCGGCGATGGACCAGGTGAGCGAGGCCTCCGAGCATTAGGCGTACTGAACGTCCGACGACGAGATCTATTCCGAGTTGGGCCCGGTGCCTTGGGAATGAACTCGCCGATTCGTTCGACCGGTCGTTTCAGACGGACGCGCGGGCAGAGCCCGCGCGTCCTGATGGTCGGCGCCGCCGAGTCGGCGCCTCAGTCAGGCCCGCTCGAAGAGCCGCTCCCGCTCGTAGCACGTCACCGTCTGGTCGAAGAGCCGCTGCTCGGTGCGTGCGTAGTTCAGGTAGTGGTCGACGACCTCGTCGCCGAGCGCCTGGCGCGCGATCGTCGAGCCCTCGAGCGCGTCGATCGCCTCGCGAAGCGTCGAGGGAACACGCGGGAGGTCGGGATCGGCGTAGGCGTTGCCCTCGAACATGGGCGGCGGCTCGAGGTCGTTCTCGAGCCCGTGCAGGCCCGCCGCGAGCATGGCCGCGAAGGCGAGGTACGGGTTCGCGTCCGCGCCCGGGATCCGCGACTCGATGCGGAAGCCGTTCTCGTGGCCGACGATGCGGAAGCCGCACGTGCGGTTGTCCCGGCTCCAGGCGAGCGTCGTCGGCGCCCAGCTCTCCGAGGCGTAGCGCTTGTAGGAGTTGACGTTCGGCGCGACGAAGATCGAGAGCTCGCGCATCCCGGCGATGAGACCGCCGAGGTAGCCGTTGAATACCTTGCTCGGCCCGTGGCCGTCGTCCGTCGGGAAGAGGCTTCGCGCGCCGTCGGGGGCCCAGAGGCTCGTGTGGATGTGGCACGAGTTCCCGATCCAGGTGTGGTCGGGCTTCGCCATGAAGGTGATCGACTGCCCGTGCCGGTGCGCGATCTCCTTCGCGCCGTTCTTGTAGACGACGTGCCGGTCGGCCGTCGTGAGCGCGTCCGAGAAGCGGAAGTTCAGCTCGTGCTGGCCGTACCACGCCTCGCCCTTCGAGAACTCGACCGGGATCCCGGCGTCGCGCATACCGCGGCGGAGGTCGCCGATGACGTTCTCGTCGAAGGTCGTGGCGAGGATGTGGTAGTCGAGGATGTAGGGGATCGTCGGCGTCAGCTCGCGGTAGTGCTTCGCGTGCGCCTCCGCGTAGCTGTCCTTCAGCAGGTAGAACTCGAGCTCCGAGCCGAACATCGGCAGGTAGCCGCGCTCGGTCGCGCGCTCGATCTGCCGCCGCAGCACCTGACGCGGCGACTCGACGACGGGCCGCCCGTCTTCCCAGTGGACGTCGCAGAGGACGAGCGCGGTCCGGTCGAGCCACGGGATGCGGCGGAGGGTGTCGATGTCGGGGACGAGGTGGAAGTCGCCGTATCCCTGCTCCCAGTTCGCCATCGAGTAGCCGGGCACGGGGTCCATTTCCATGTCCAGCGCGAGCAGGTAGTTGCAGCCCTCGATCCCGTGCGAGACCGTGTCCTCGAGGAAGTACTCGCCGTCGACGCGCTTGCCCATCAGGCGCCCCTGCATGTCGGTGAAGCACGTGAGGACGGTGTCGATCGTGCCGTTCTCGACTTCCTGGCGAAGCTCTTCGATGCCCAGCATGCCCTTTACACGGGAGCCGGTCTCGGGGCGTATCACCTCAGTCATCTCCGCACTCCCGCTACGAGCCCGGCGCGGGCGCGGGCCGTTCCGCCGATTCGTCGACGATACCCAACGCCTCGTCGAACTCGATCGTGCGCACGGGTCCCGTGTACTTCCGACGCGCCCCGGCGAACCACCAGATGCCGATCGCGAGGAACAGACCGGCGTTCACGAACGGCGAGTAGTTGAGCGCCGTCCAGTCGAAGTTCTCGTTCCAAGGCACCCCCGCAGGAACGAACGGCAGGCTGAAGTCGATGACCATCAGCACCGTCCAGACGATCGCGACGGTGTTCATCCACTTGTAGTGCCGTCCGAGGTTCCATGCGCCGGGCTTGAACGACGCGCCCGCGCGCAGGCGCAGGTAGACCGGAGCGACGTAGGCGATGTAGAGACCGATCGTCGTGATCGACACGACGGCGAAGAACGCGAAGGGGAACCCGGCCTTGTTTCCCTTGAGCGCGGGCAGTGTGATGATGAGCGCCAAGACCGCGCTGGCGACGACCGCGTAGACGGGGACGCGGCGCTTGTCGACGCGATGCCAGATCTGCCAGCCCGGGATCGCGCGGTCGCGCGAGAACGCGTACCACGTGCGCGAGGCGCTGGTCAGGCAGCCGAGGCCGCAGAAGAGCTGGCCCACGGTCGAGATGAGGATCACGGCCTCCGCCCACTTGGAGCTCAGCGCGCTCGTGAAGACGGGGATCGATCCACCGCCGCCCTCGTTGATCGCGTTTACGTCGTGCGCGGCGAACGTGATCGCAAGCAGGACGAACCAGCCGATCACCGCAGCCCAAAAGACCGACGTCCACAAGCCGCGTGCCGCCTTGCGCTCGGCGTCGTGCGTTTCCTCGGACACGTGCGCCGAGGCGTCGTAGCCGGTCTGCGTGTACATCGTCAGCAGGAAGCCCACCGGCAGCACGTAGAGCCAGAAGAAGGCTCCTGACGTCGAACCGCCGTGGAACCCGGAGTTGTTGATCGTCTGCGTGAAGACGAAATTCGCGTCTTGATGGTGATCGGGAACGATCCCGAGGATCGCGATGATCGTCGCGACGCCGAGCACGTGCCACCAGACCGAGACGTTGTTGATCATCGCGACGAGGTGTGACCGGTAGACGTTGATCAGCCCGGTCAGGATGAGGATCACGACGAAGACGACGAAGATGTCGCCGAGACCTGCGCCGTCCTTGAAGTTGACGACGCCGAGGTTCCAGCCCCAGAGGTTGAAGAGCGCCGCCGCGAAGGTGGCGGCGGCGTAGTCGACCGAGGCGACGATCCCGAGGAGGCCCAGGACGTTCGCCCAGCCGGTGAACCACGACCAGCCGGCGCCTCCGAGCGAATGCGCCCACCAGTAGGGGCCGCCGGCCGTCGGGTACGCCGAGGCGAGCTCGGCCATCGAGAGGGCAATGACGAGGATGAAGCCGCAGACGATCGGCCACGCCCACGAAATTGCAATTGGACCGCCGTTGTTCCACGCCTGGCCGTAGACCGTGAAGCACCCGGCGAGAACGGAGATGATCGTGAACGAGAGCGCGAAGTTCGAGAAGCCACTCCAGGCGCGCGCGAGGTCCTGCCTATAGCCGAGCTCGGCAAGCCTCCGAACATCGCGGTCGACCTCGTGCCTGGTGTCTGCCATCACCCTCCTCCTTTTCGCGGGTGACGGGACGGCTCAGCTTCACCCGCCGTTCGCTTGTCGGCGAGCGTAAATCAGGCGCGAGCGCACTTCAATCCCGCGACGCCGATCTCGATAACCTCGCTGCGTGGCGAAGCCGCTCATCGGAGTCACGACGTACGTCGAGGAGGCGAGCTGGGGCCACTGGCGCTCCGTGGCGGCGCTGATCCCCTTCGTATACGTGCGTTCCGTCGAGCGCGCCGGCGGCCGGGCGCTGCTCGTGCCGCCGGCCGACCACGGGGTCGAGGAGACGCTCGACGCGCTCGACGGCCTCGTGCTGTCCGGCGGGAACGACGTCGATCCGTCCTCGTACGGCGTCGAGGCGCACGAGGCCACGGCCGGCGTGAGCCCGGAGCGCGACCGCGGCGAGCTCGCGCTGCTGGAGGGGGCGCTGGCACGGGACATGCCCGTGCTGGCCGTCTGCCGCGGCTCGCAGCTCTTGAACGTCGCCCGCGGCGGCGACCTCGTCCAGCACCTGCCGGACGCGGTCGGCGACGAGAAGCACCGCGAGACGCTCGGCGTCTTCTCCGACCACGGCGTACGCGTCGACGCGGCGAGTCGGCTGGGTCGTCTCGTCGGCGAGCGAGCGCCTGTGAAATCGCACCACCACCAGGGGTTCGGACGGCTCGGCCAAGGCCTGCGGGAGTCGGCGTGGGCGGACGACGGCACGCTCGAAGGCATCGAAGATCCCTCCAAGCGTTTCGTCCTGGGAGTCCTCTGGCATCCGGAGGAGGGCGAGGACGCTTCACTCTTCGAAGCCCTTGTGGCCTCGGCCCGCGCGTACCGCGACAGCAGCCGCTGAGCAGCGGCAAGGTCGTGTTGAATCCAGCCGTGGCCCTCGCCGTCGTCAATCCCGCCACCGAGGAGACGATCGCCGAGCTCGAGCCGGCCGGCCCGGACGAGGCCGACGCGGCCGTCGCCGCCGCACGCGCCGCCTTCTCCGCCTGGCGCGCGGTCGAGCCCGCCGACCGAGCCCGCCTCCTCCGCCGCCTCGCGGCCGCCGTGGAGGAGCACGCCGAGGAGCTGGCCCGCCTCGAGACGCGAAACGTCGGCAAGCCGATCGCCGACTCGCGCGCCGAGGTCGGGATGGTCGCCGAGGTCTTCCACTTCTACGCCGGCGCGGTCGACAAGCACCACGGCGAGACGATCCCGGTCCCCGGCGGCGTCGACATGACCTTCCGCGAGCCGCTCGGCGTCGTCGGCCTGATCGTCCCGTGGAACTTCCCCATCGCGATCTCCTCCTGGAAGCTCGGGCCCGCGCTCGCATGCGGCAACACCGTCGTCCTCAAGCCGGCCGAGGTGACGCCGCTGACCGCGCTCCGGCTCGCCGAGCTCGCGCTCGAGGCCGGCATCCCCGAGGGCGTCCTCAACGTCGTCGCCGGCCCCGGAAGCGTCGTCGGCCAAAGGCTCGTCGAGCACCCCGACGTCTCGAAGATCGGCTTCACCGGCTCGACCGAGGTCGGCCGCTCCGTCATGGCAGGCGCGGCCGGGACGATCAAGCGCGTCACGCTCGAGCTCGGGGGCAAGTCGGCGAACCTCGTCTTCGCGGACGCCGACCTCGAGCGCGCGGCCGCGCTCGCGCCGTACGCGGTCTTCGGGAACGCAGGCCAGGACTGCTGCGCGCGCTCCCGGATCCTGGTTCAGAAATCGGTCTACGACCGCTTTTTGGACTACCTGATCGACGCCACCCGCCGCCTGCGCGTCGGAGACCCAGAAGACCCCGACACAGAGATGGGTCCGCTCATCTCCGCCGACCACCGCGCCCGAGTGGCCTCCTTCGTCGACGGCGACGCCGCGTTCCGAGGCGAGACCCCGCCCGCCCCCGGCTTCTGGTTCCCGTGCACACTCGTCGAGGCGACGAACGACGACCGCGTCGCGCGCGAGGAGGTCTTCGGCCCGGTCGCCGCGGTCATCCCGTTCGAGGACGAAGCCGGCGCGATCCGCCTCGCGAACGACACGCCGTACGGCCTCTCGGGCTCGATCTGGACCGAGAACGGCGCCCGCGCGCTGCGGGTGGCGCGGGCGATCGACACGGGCGTCCTCTCGATCAACGCCAACACATCGGTGCGGGTCCAGACGCCGTTCGGCGGCTTCAAGCAATCCGGCTTCGGCCGCGAGCTCGGGATGCATGCCCTCGAGGGCTACTCCGAGGTCAAGAACGTCTTCTTCGCGACGTGAGCGGCCGCCTCGAAGGAAAGGTCGCCGTCATCACCGGAGCGGCCGGCGGCATCGGCCGCGAGGCCGCGCTCCTCTTCTCGGCCGAGGGCGCACGGGTCTGCGTCGCGGACGTCGCGCGCGAGCAGGGCGAGGCCACGGCCGCCGAGTGCCGCGACGCCTTCTTCCAGGAAGTCGACGTCACGAACGCCGAGAGCGTCCAAGCCCTCTACCGTGAGACGAGCAAGCGCTACGGCGGCGTCGACGTCCTCTACAACAACGCGGGGATCATGCCGCCCGACGACGCGTCGATCCTCGACACCGAGCCCGACGCGTGGGACCGCGTCCAGGCCGTGAATGCGACGGGCGTCTACCTCTGCTGCAAGCACGGCATCCCCCACCTGCTCGAGCGAGGCGGCGGCTCGGTGATCAACGTCGCGTCGTTCGTCGCGCTCGTCGGAGCGGCCACGTCGCAGATTGCCTACACCGCCTCCAAGGGCGCCGTCCTCTCCCTCTCGCGCGAGCTCGCCGTCGAGTTCGCCCGCCGCGGGATCCGCGTGAACGCCCTCTGCCCCGGCCCCGTCGAGACGCCGCTCCTCCTCCGCCTCTTCGCCGACGATCCGGCCGCCTTCGAGCGCCGCCGGGTGCACCTCCCGATGGGCCGGCTCGCGACAGCGCGGGAGATCGCGAACGCAGCGCTCTTCCTCGCGAGCGACGACGCCTCGTACGTGAACGGCGCCACCTTCCTCGTCGACGGCGGCCTCACCGCCGCCTACGTGACGCCCGAATGAGCCGGAGGACCTATTGACTTTGGTTTACGTCGGGGCCAATAGTGCCTCGACTCACCAAGGGGGGACCGCGACGGAGGGGCGTCGTTGCGGCGGCGTCCCTCCGATCACACAGTGCTGGACGCGTTTTCGTCCACAGGACGTGACAGGACCGGCCTCGCCCCTTAAGCTCGGTCGAGCCCGTGGATGAGCGCCTCGACGAAGAGAAGATCGAAACGCTGCAGAGCTGGGCGGACGGCCTTCTCCGCGACGAGCGCAGCGAGCTCCGCGCCGCGGCGAAGGCGATTCTCCTGCTGGTCGAGGAGATCGAGCACCTCCACGTCGATCTCTGGCACGCCCGTGACTCGGCCGCGGTCGAGACGCCCGTGCCCCCCGAGCCACCGCCCACGCTCAGGTCGGTGCTCGCGAGACGACTGCGGACGGCGCGAGAGCCTCGGCCGGAAATCACTGAATAGCGACTCCACAGCGAGTTGCGACTCCACAGCGAGTTTCCACAGCCTGTGGAAAACCCGCTTGCACGTCCCCGGAAAACGTCAAGTCCTGCGAACCCGAGGGCCCGCAGGACCTGACTCGGCGACTCTGACATGCCGGACCGGCTCGTGTCAAGTCATTTCGGAAGATCCACCTCGAGCGCCTCGACGAGCTGCTCCTGGAGCCACGAGAGGTACGCGTAGAGACCGAGCGTAGGGGCGCGGGGATCGGCCGGATCGAGCCGCTCGAGCAGCTCGTCCTCGCTCACGTCGAGCCGCGTGCCGAGCACGAGCCGCAGGTCGTTGAGCGCCGTCAGCCACGCCTGCGCCTCCTCGGCGCTCAGGCGCTCGCTGTCGAGCGTCTCCTCGAGCGTCTCGAGCGCGCGGCGCCGTCCGTCGAGGAGCTCGTCGCGCATGAGCCGCCGGTAGTCGGCCTCGCTCTCGGTGTCGTCGTAGGCCGGCGGGAAGAGCCGCTCGAGGCTCGGATCCTCCGGCGCATCGTCGAGCAGCGAGCGGAGCTGGGCGGGAAGCGCGCGGAGGAGATCGCGCTCCTCGCGCGGCAGGCGCAGGCGGAGAGAGCCCTCGCCGCTCGCCTGGATGCGCCGTCGCTCGAACACCTAGGCACCGCTTACGGTGCCGCCATCAGGATGTGCGGGTTTCCCGCACGTCCGTCTGAACCGACCGGTCGACACGAGTGGGTTCACCGACTCCGCACCTCAGTCCCGCCGCATCGTCGCCCAGAGCCCGTGCGCATGTAAGCGCGCGACGTCGTACTCGGCCTTCTCGCGCGTCCCGCTCGAGACGACGGCCTTGCCCTCGTTGTGCACCTGGAGCATGAGCTTCGTCGCCTTCGCCTTGTCGTAGCCGAAGAGCTTCTGGAAGACGAGCGTGACGTACGACATGAGGTTGATCGGATCGTTCCAGACGATGACGATCCAGGGCCGGTCGTACTCCGGCTCGTCGGCGCCACGAGGCTCCTCGACCTCGACCTCCGCTGGGGCAAGCGTCGTCACTGCCGCAATTGTCGCCGTTGCGCGGCGCGGGATCCCTCGGAGGCCGCCTTGTTCGCGGGGCACCATCGTCATAGGATCGGCTGGCAGTCTGGGCAAGGAGGACAAGATGAGCGCTGGAGAAGAGTCACGCGAGAGCGCCGAACAATTCGGTCGGGCAGCTGAACGTGCGTTTGAGAGCGCCGGCGACGCACTTGACGCGCTCCGGGGCAAACGGGATCAGCCCGACGAGCCGGACGACGATCGCGGCGGAGGCGATATCAACATCACCATCAACCGCTGATTCGAGAAGCGTCTGGCTTTTCGGAGGCTTGAGAATGAATCCGCAAGGAGCGCCAAGGCGGTACGAGGATTTGTCGCTCATGGAGAAGTCGATACTTCCCGACACAACGCGCTCGGAGATCGAGCGCTACAAGGCGATGATGGAAGAAGGGCTCATTACGCCTGAAGAGTTCGAGAAGATGCGCGTCAAGATCCTCAAGGACACCGGCCTGCTGGACTGAGCGCAGCAACCAGCTCGACCCTCGCCTTCAGTGAGTACCCGGGAGGCGTTCCGAACCCGCGGTACACTCGGCGCTCTAGTGGAGCCGGACGAGCAGGAGCCAGCGCGCGAGGACGTCGAGCAGCTGTTCGCGGCGATGAGCAACAGCGAGCTCCTCGCCGCGCTCGACCTGCTCCTGCTCGAGCTCGAGAAGCGTCTTCTGCGGTACGCGCAGGCCGGCGAGGAGATCCTCGAGATGGCCGACGAAGGGCTCCTTCTGGCCACGCGCTCCGGCGCCCGGCTGGAGCAGGCGCAGTCCGCAGCCGAGCACACGCGCAGTCACCTCCAGCTCGTCGGGGTCGGCGAGTGGCGCCCGCGCACGACGCGTCCCTCGTGGGCCGGCGACCCGCGCGTCGTTCCGGACGAGGGCGCAGAGGCGTAGAGCGCCGGCGTCAGCGGCCGCCGGCGAAGCGGCGTGCCCAGCTGCCGCCCGGCCAGCGCGCCTCGAGCCGGAAGCACCCGGCCGACGGGAGGAAGAAGTACGAGGGGAACTCCCTCCACTGCGGCGACTCTTCCGGGGGAACCGGCGGATGCGCGGGGTCGAGCACGGGCTTCGTGCTCGGCGCCTGTCCTTGGATGTGGAACCACAGCGCGCGGCGCGAGCCGACTCGACGGAGCCGGAGCGACAGGGTCTCCTTCTGCTCGGAGTCGACGACGACCAGGACCTTCACGCGCCACCCGTACTTCGTGTGCGGCCCGTTCACGACGTGGAGCTTCGCGCGGCCCGCGCCGAAGTCGGCGGCGAAGATCGGCGCCGCGCCGATCGCGCGGCCGATGGTCGGGAGCATCACCGTCGTCGAGCCACGGCAGGAGGCAGGTGGGCGCGCGAGCTTCGGCGGCGCGGCCGCCGCCCCAGCGGCCCCCAAGGCCACCGCGCAGAGCGCGCAGATGAGCCAGGCCCCCCTCACCAGACCGCCACCAGGATGCCTGTTGCGACGAGCAGTGCCAAGCCGTCGACGAGCTTCCAGCGCAGCTGGTCGACGACGAGCGCGATGTCGGTGCGGCCACGCCGTGCCCGGACGTTGCTCCTGACGCCGAACGCGCGAGCGATCCCGTGCGCCCCGCCGGCCACGAGCCCGACGAGCGCCCCGGTCCAAGGGTCGCCGACGAGGGCAAGCGCCAGCGGAACGAGCCACATGCCCGCGTAGGGGTTGCGCGTGAAGAGGCCGGAGCCGAGCAGGGCGCCCCAGATCGCGATCTTCGCGCGCGTCGAGCGCTCCCGTACCCAGGCGGAGGGAACCTGCCAGTTCAGGCTCGGAGGCCGGACCGGGAAACGAAGCGTCTCGGCGGCGCCGTAGAGGCCGGCGTACACCGCCGCCGCGACGGCGATCGCAACCGGCGCCACCCGGCCGGCGAGCACGGCGCCGAGCAGCGCCCAGAGCACCATCGCGGGCACCGCGTGCGCCGCGGCGAGAGCGATCGTCCAGAGACGGCGTCCCCGCACGGAGGACGGCTCGGCGACGGTGGCCGCCGCGTTGAAGCCTCAGGGCGAGGCGCGCTTCGCGATGCCGCTCAACGCGGCGAAGAAGACGGCCAGGGCCGCCGCCGTCTCGGTCCGCGGCAGGCTCCGGACCGCTCCCGTTCCCAGGAGCAGCCCGAGGCCTGCCGCGGCGGCACCGACGCCGGCCAGCTCCCGCCGGCCTAGCCTCGAGAGCCCGAGAGGTGCCTCAGTGTGCTGCAAGCTTCTGCATCTCCTGCGCGACTTCTGCCGGCGAGCAGCAGCCTGAGCACAGGCAGCCTGACTTGCACCCGCACTTGTTCGAGCAGCCGGAGCAGCCCGTGCACGTCGGGCACCGGCAGTCGTAGCAGACGTAGTAGCCGAAGCCGCATACCCCGCAGCCGGTACAGCAGATCCAGTTGCCGTCCGAGTACGGGCAACCGCCGTTGGAGCAGTCACCGAGATGGCAGATCTTGCAGCTCGAGGGGCATCCGTTCGTGGGGCACGTCTTGCCCCGGCAGGAGCAGTTCCCGCAGCCCGGATAGTTGCAGCTACACGTGCAGGCCGTCCGCGCAAACGCGTCCTTCACGCCTGCGAGGCTGCCTACCGAGACAGCCGCCGCTGCCGCCGCCAAGCCGCGGAGGCCCTTGAAGACGACTTCGCGTCTGCTGACCGTCCGAGCCACGTCCTCTGCCACGAGGTTGAGCTTTCGATCGGTCTCCTCGACCACGCCTTTACCTCCTTTCTTCGGTCGTCGTTGCCGCGACCATCGAGTCCTCTCCCGGCTCTGTCCGCCCGCCGGCGCCCTCGCGCCCGGTCGTGGTCGTCAGCTCGCCGAGGATGAACCCGATCTGGTCCTCGCTCTCCGCCGCTCCGCGCCCGCGGATGCGGCCGTCAGCGCCGATGGCATAGAAGTAGGGCGTCACGTAGGTGTCGTAGAGGCGGCGCGGAACCCCCGGATCGACGCGGCCGACCTCGACCGAGGTGTCGCCGAAGGTGCCGATCGCCTCGATGACGTCGTCGTCGGCGCTCGTCACCGCGAGCACGCGGAGGCCGTCGAGCCGTAGCGCGCGTGTGACCTGGTCGAGCGTCAGCAGCGCCTTCTCGCAGCTCCCGCAGCCCGGGTCGGTGAACATCAGCACCGCCGGCGCGCCGCGCGGCTCGAAGCGCTTGGTGCCGTTCGCCGCGCCGAGCGGCTCGTACTCGAAGGCCGGGGCCTCGGCGTCCACGGCGAGACCGCCGTGGGAGGACGCGGCCTGCCCGACCTGCATGAGGTACGCGAGCTGCCGGTACGCGACGACGAGCAGCACGGCGAGGCCGAGCAGGAGCGCCCACTGGGCGACGGCGAGAGCGGTTGGAATCTCGATCACGGCCTCCTCCTCTGTACGAG
This sequence comes from Gaiellaceae bacterium, assembly GCA_035640455.1. GTDB lineage: Bacteria > Actinomycetota > Thermoleophilia > Gaiellales > Gaiellaceae > AC-50. The sequence continues at coordinate 15,862 of DASQWB010000084.1, forward strand.
GTCAAGGGTGCGGGCGGCCTGCGCGCACGCGATCGCGAAGAGCGCGCCGCCCGCCAAGGTGAACGCGGCGCCCGCTCCGCCCGGCGCCGAAGGAAGATCGACGCGACCGTCGGCGGCGACGACGACGGCCGCGAGCGCCACGAGCGCGAGGGTCCGAACGAGCGCATATCGGCCGAACCTGGACTCGGTGAGAGCGCCGAAGCACCGGCAGCGCAGCCCCGGCCGCGTGCGAACGGCGTAGACGGTGACCGCGGCGAAACCGGTCGTCAGGGCGAGAACCGCGACGTCGACCGCGCGCACGGCCGCGCCGGTGAGGAGCGCGAACCCGAGCGCCGCCTCGACGGTCGCGACGAGGGCGCCGAACGGACGCGCTTGCCGCTCCGGCGCGCCGAGCGCGCGCAGGGTCCCAGCGAAGCTCGTGAGATCGCCGAGCTTCGCCCCGCCCGAGGCGAGCAGCACCACGGCGAGGATCCCGCGTCCGGCGGCCAGGAGGACGACGCTCATGCCGCCACCGTGGACGCGCCCGCCGCCGTCCCGGCCTCGGCGGCTCGCGCCTGCGCGAGCTGCCACATGCGAAGCAGCGTGCCCTCCTGGTTGACGATCGCAGGCGCGCGAATGACGCCGCCCGGGTCGACGAAGTAGAGGAACGGCATGACCCGGACGTCGAAGCGCCGGTAGAACGCCTCGCCGACCTGCACGATCGGCACCCGCAGGTCGAGCACCTTCCGGAGGATGTAATCCGTCAGGTCCGGGTGGCCGCGCGAGATCAGGACGATCTCGAGCTCCGGGTTGCTGTCCTGGAGGCGATTCAGCGCGTCGGCGAAACCCGAGAACTCACGCAGCGAGTGGTCGGCGAAGACGAGGAGCTGCCAGCGACCGCTCGGGCTCCTGCGCTCGACGCCGTCGACGTCGCGGAGCGCCCAGCGCGGAACGCGCTCGCCCACCTGCAGCCCATCGCGGAGCACGCCCAGCGGACTCTCGAGTCGGACGATGCCGATGCCGACGAGCGCGACGACGGTGAGGACGACGAGCAGACCCGCGAAGGCGACGAACCCGATCGCCTGCGCGGTCGCCATCACCGCATCCGCAAAGGGAAGAGGGCTGCCGCAGTACGACTTCGTCTACCGCGGACCCAGTCCACGGCCACTCCTTGTCGCACTTGTTATTAGCGGGCCCGATGGTAACAGCCCGCCGCGCGAGCGTCAATGTCCGCGAGCGCCTCGGTCCACCACTAAGTGAGGCCACGCCGCCGCGACCGATATGGCGGGCGCGGCTCAGGTACGCGGAGGGTGAAGAACGCCGCGAAGTCGTCATGGCTCCGCGCAGCGGAGCCGGACTTCGCGGCGGCGGAGTGGCCCCGGGAGGAGTCGAACCTCCGCACGCAGATTCGAAGTCTGCCGCTCTATCCGCTGAGCTACGGGGCCTCGCGGCCTAAGGGTAGACGCGATTCGGGAGTTCGCGGCCGTCGCGCGCGGCCAGCAGGTTGTCGACGAGGACGCGGGTCATCGCCTCTCGCGTCGCCGCCGTCGCGCTCGCGATGTGCGGCGTCAGGACGACGTTCGGGAGGTCGAGGAGCGCGCGTGGCACCCGAGGCTCGTGGGCGAAGACGTCGAGGCCGGCGCGGAGCCGCCCGGCGACGAGCGCCTCCACCAGCGCCTCCTCGTCCACGACCTGGCCCCGCGCGGTGTTCACCAGGCACGCGCCCGGCCGCATCAGCGCCAGCCGGCGCCCCTCGATCAGGCCCCGCGTCTCCTCGGTCAGCGGGACGTGCAGCGTGACGACGTCGGCCTCGGCGAGCAGGTCGTCGAGCGGCCGGTATTCGACCTCGAGTTCGCGCTCCTCCGAAGGCGCGAGCCGGTTCCGCCGCGCGTAGAGGACGCGCATGTCGAAGCCGCGGGCGCGGCGCGCGACGGCCTGGCCGATGCGGCCGAGCCCGACGATGCCGATCGTCGCGCCGGCGACGTCGTCTCCGAGCAGCTCCGGCTCCGCCCAGCCGCTCGCCCACCGGCCCGAGCGAACGAACGCGTCCGCCTCGACAAGCCGGCGGCGGACGGCCAGGACGAGCGCGAAGGCGAGGTCGGCGGTCGCCGCGTCGAGAACGCCGGGCGTGTTGGTGACCGCGACGCCCCGCCGCGCACAGGCCGCCACGTCGATGTCGTCGTAGCCGACCCCGTAGTTCGCGACGACGCGAAGGTTGGGCAGCAGGTCGAGCGTGCGATCGTCGACCTGCTCGGCCACGACCGCCAGCGCCTCGACGTCCGGCCGACCCTCGCCGAGAGCGTCCGGGAGCGGCCCCTCGAGGAACTCCACGTCTTCGAGCTCCTCCCAAGCCGGCCCGGGAAAGATGCGCGACGCGAGCACCTTCACCGGCGAGACCTTAAGCGCCGCGGAGCCGGGCTTTGCCCGGCTCCGCCGCAGGCGCTCCTTCGTCAGCGGGATCCGCGAGAAGTCGTGGCCGAAGGCCGACTTCTTGCGGGGGAGGTGGCGGAGGGGACTCGAACCCCCGACCACCGGGACCACAACCCGGGGCTCTACCAACTGAGCTACCGCCACCGCGGCCGAGACAGGATAGCCTCGTGTGAGAGGCGTCCCTGCGCTCGCTTCTAACGACTGCTAGCGTCGCTTTACATGGCACCCGAGCCGCTGGACGCCATCGCCGACGCCGATCTCCGGGCCGCGCTGCTCTTCGCCCGCAGCCAGGCCGAGCCGATCACCGCCGACGACGCAGCCCCGGCGCTCGACGTCCACCGCAACGTCGCCCGCGCACGCCTCGACCGGCTGACAGCCGCGGGCCTGCTCGAGGTCACCCACGAGCGGCGAAGCGGCCGCAGCGGCCCCGGCGCCGGCCGGCCTGCCAAGGTCTATCGCGTCGCTCCCGAGCTCGAGGCGATCGAGTTCCCGCCCCGGCACTTCGACGATCTCGTCGCCGCCCTCGCCGAGGAACTCCCCGAGGCTGCGCTGCGCCGCGCCGGTGCACAGTTCGGGCGCCGGCTCGCCGCGGCCGCCGGCCTGCGGCCGGTTCGCGACCTCGTGCACGGGCTCGGCCGGGCATGCGCGGCCGTGCGTTCGCTCGGCTACCAGGCCTCGCTCGTCTCGGTCGAGGGCGGCCGCGCCGTGATCTCCACTCCGACCTGCCCGCTCCGGCCGCTCGTCGCTCGCCGCCCCGAGATGGCCGCGATCGACCGCGGCATGTGGGCCGGACTCGTCGAGCGGGGGCTCGAAGGCGTGCGCGCCGACGACGTCCGGTGCGAGACCGCCGACTGCCTCGACCAGCACCGGTCGTGTCGCGTCGTCCTCGAGCTCGTCGCTCAGGAGGCGAGCGCCTCGGGCGACACGGCGAGCCGGTAGGCACGCCCCTCGCGGCGCGCGAAGCCCTCCCGCGCCAGCTGCGCGAACGCCCACGTCACCGTCTCGCGAGCCGAGCCGACCATCTCGCCGACCAGCTCATGCGTGAGCGGCAGGTCGAGCCGCACGCCGCCGGGAACGACCTTGCCGTGCGTCCGAGCGAGCTGGAGGAGCTTCTCGCGGACGCGCTCGACGTGCCGTACGCTCGCGAAGTGGCCGATCGTCGCCTGGCGCTCGCGGAGCGCCTCGACGAGGGCGTCGACGACCAGCGCGGAGGAGCCGGCGACGCCGAGGAGCGCGGCAAGCGCGGCCGGCGTCACCACGGTCAGCCACGAGTCCTCGAGCGCCTCGAGGTGCTCGTCGGCGGTCGGCGGCAGCAGCACCTCCCCGGAGCCGGCCAGCGTCACCGCCATGCGCCGGCTCGAGCCGACGCGAGCGCTCGAGAGCAGGACGAGCCCTTCCTCGACCACGAGGAGCGCCGCGTCGGGGATGCGCACGGCGCCGCGCGTCGAGCCGGCCCGCAGCGCCAGGGTCGCACAGCTCGCCAGGATCTCGTCCCCCTGCGCCTGCTCCTCGGGCGGGAGCCCCTGCAGCAACCGGCTCATCGCGACCTCCTCTAAAAACCTGTCGAAGATTTTTAGAGTACGGTCTGCGTCGCGCGGCCGTCAAGTGGCGAACGGCGTCTCGCTCAGCCGCTGCCGCCAGGACGACGGTGAGGCCGCGCTCCTCCTCGCCGATCAGCTCGTCGAAGGTCCTCCAGCGGTCGCGGAGCTCGTCGCCGACCCGCATCGGCGCCAGACCGGGAGCACGCGTCGTGCTCCCGGAAGGCGCGGTACCACGCGAGCGCATGGTCGTAGGTCACGTCGACGAGCGTGCCGTCGATATCGAGCACCGCGGCGCTGGCTACGACGGCGTCGCCCCGGCGCGCAGCGTCTTCTCGCGCTGCTCGGCGTGCTTGCCCTCGGCGAACTCCTCGATCATCTTCGCGTTGAACGCCGGGATGTCGTCGGGCTTGCGGCTCGTGACGAGGCCCTGGTCGACGTGCACCTCCTCGTCGACCCAGCTCCCGCCGGCGTTGCGGATGTCGGTCTGGAGGCTCGGCCACGAGGTAAGCGTGCGGCCGTGTACGACTCCGGCCTCGACGAGCGTCCACGGACCGTGGCAGATCGCGGCCACCGGCTTGCCCTGCTCGAAGAAGTCGCGGACGAAGGAGACGACGTTCTCGTCCGTCCGCAGCGTGTCGGGGTTGCCGACGCCGCCCGGGAGCAGGAGCGCGTGGTACTCGTCGGCGCCCACCTCTTCGATCGTCCGGTCGACCGGGATCTTGTCGGCCTTGTCGTAGTGGTCGAAGCCCTGGATCTCGCCCGCCTTGATCGAGATCAGGTCGGTCTCGGCGCCCACTTCGTCGAGCGCCTTGCGCGGCTCGAGCAGCTCGACCTGCTCGACCATGTCCGTCGCGACGATCGCGACTCGCTTTCCCTTCAGCTCGTCAGCCACATCGGCCTCCCTTCCTCGGCTCGCCTTGGCGTTCCCGTGGCGTGTGGGCTTGTAAACGCCCGCAGCCGGAGTATTTCTTAGGTATGTGGCCAGAGCCACCAGCTCCGCCGGAACCGCCTGTGGGACCGGCCGCGGGCCCACCTCCGGTTCCGCCGCCCGTGCCTCCTCCGACCGCGCCGCTCCCGCCGGAAGAGCCGCCGGCTGAGCGCGAGCTTTGGCCCTGGCTCCTCGCGCTCGCGATCGTCGTCATCGGTGCGATCGTCGCCGGGATCGTTCTCGCGACCCACCACGATCACAAAAAGCGCACCGTGACCGTGGCCGCGACGCGGCTCGTCCCGAGCGTCGTCAGCCTGCCGAAGGCGGTCGCGGTGAAGCGGGTGACCGGCGCCGGCTTCAACGCGCAGATCCGCTTCACGCCGAGCTCGACCGAGAAGGGCAGCGTCGTCGCGCAGGCCCCGGAGGGAGGCGCGCGCCTCTCGCAGGGCGGGACGGTCGCGCTGACGGTCTCGGCCGGCAAGCCGAAGCTCGGCGTGCCGGACGTCGTCGGGCTGCCGGTCGCCAAGGCGGTCAAGAGGCTCAAGACGGCCGGCCTGGGATGGAACCAGCGCG
>DASQWB010000085.1:0-44034 GCA_035640455.1 Gaiellaceae bacterium
CCGGTCGCCGTCCACTTCAAGGGCTCCGGGTTCTACTCGACCGACTACGGGCGCGGCGGGCGCAAGTCCGAGGCGGCCTCGAAGGACGGCGACGCGAAGAGCACGTCCACCGAAGGCACCTCTGAGAAGAAGAAGGAGAAGGCGGCCGAGGCGTAGGACGGACCGGATGACACGGATGTGTCGACCGGTCATTTCAGACGGACGCGCGGGCGAAGCCCGCACGTCCTGATGATCGGCGCCAAGCGGCGCCTCGGCCTACCCGAGCCCGCGGTCGCCGATCACGCAGCCGGGCCCGTACGGGCCGGAGCCGGGTGGGGGCGGCTGCGGCGCGGAGTCGCCCTTGACCATGTGGACGACGGCGAAGTTCTCCTGCGTCGGCACGATCACCGACTGGCCGCCGATCGACGACGCGCTGCCGCCGAGACGGCAGTGGTATGCGCGGCCCGCGCCGGCCCGCTTGTAGACCCAGCCGAGCTGGACGAGCTGCCAGGCCGAGAGGTCGGTGGCGACCGGCCGCATGTACTTCCCGGCCTTGAACGGCGCGCTCAGGTAGGTCCCGAACGACGAGAGCTTGTGGATCGTCGCCTGGACGACGCGCTGCTGGCGCTCGGCGCGCGTGACGTCGCTCTCCGAGGGATTGAGCCGGTTCTCGCGGATCCGCGAGTAGATGAGCGCGCGCTGCCCGTTCATGTGCTGCTCGCCCTTGTGGAAGCGCCAGCCCGGCCAGCGCTGGCACCGGGCCTGGGTCGCGTACGGGCAGTCGAAGCGGTTGGAGAGGATGTTCTCCGGCACGTCGATGTCGACGCCGCCGACGTCGTCGATGAGCTGCTTGAAGCTGCCGAAGTCGACGGTCACGACGTGGTTGATCGGCAGGCCGGTGAAGTGGCGGACGGTCCTGATCGCGAGCGCCGGACCGCCGATCTGGAAGGCCGCATTGATCTTGCTGTCGCCGTGGCCGGGAATCGGCACGCGCAGGTCGCGGGGGATCGAGAGGTAGATGATGCGGTGGTGGCTCGGGTCGGTGCGGACGAGCATGATCGAGTCCGAGTGCCGGTCACCGGCGCGCGCGTCGGAGCTCGAGTGGTCGCTCCCGAGCAGCAGGATGTCGGTGGCGTGCGAGAGCAGCAGCCCGTCCTGTGAGTCGAGCGCTGCTTTCGTCCCCGGGCTGACACGCTTGTTCGCGGCCCCGACGCCGCCCCGGAACGACAGATAGCCGGCGAGCGTCCACACGACGAGCAACAGGACGAAGAGGGCGAGGCCGACGCCGATTCGCCGGCCCCAGCCCCACCGCTTGCGCTCGCGGGCCGGCTTCGACGGACCGCGGTAGCGGTCTTCACCATCTTTGGCTTCGGGACGCGCGGGCTTGGTCCGCAGTGGAACGCCCCCGCGCACTCGCCCACCGCGGTAGACGCGGTACGGCTTGTCGGTGCGCGCCATCCGGCGCAGTATCGTAGCCGCGTCCCGTGGACCCGCAGCGCGTGATCGGCGTCGACCTCGGCGGCACGAAGATCCTCGCCGGGGTCGTCGATCGCGCCGGCTCGGTCGAGCGGCGGCGCGAGTCGCCGACGCCGCTCGACTCGCAGGAGGAGCTGTTACAGGCGCTCGCGCGGTCCGTGGAGGACGTGCTCGAGGACGACGTGACGGCGATCGGGTTCGGGATTCCCTCGACGATCGACCAGCGGAGTGGGCGTGCCGTCACCTCGGTGAACATCCCACTCGCCGACCTCGACCTGCGCGCATGGATGTGCGAGCGCTTCGGCTTGCCGGTCGGGATCGACAACGACGCGAACGCCGCCACCCTCGCCGAGTGGGCGCACGGCGCGGGCCGTGGAGCTCGGCACATGATCATGCTCACCCTCGGCACGGGCGTCGGCGGCGGGCTGATCCTCGACGGCAGGCCCTATCGGGGGGCGATCGGCGCCGGCGCCGAGCTCGGGCACATGGTGATCGACCTCGACGGCCCGCCGTGCCAGGGCGCCTGCACGGGACACGGTCATCTGGAGGCGCTCGCGTCGGGTCACGCCGCGACCGAGGCGGCGCGCAAGGCCTTCGGGCCGGCCGCCGACGCGCATCGCCTCGTGCGCCTCGCGAACGAGGACGACTCGACGGCGATCGAGATCCTCACCCGCCTGGGCCGCAACCTCGGCGCCGGGATCGCGACGCTCGTGAACGTCTTCAACCCGGAGCTCGTCGTGATCGGCGGCGGGTTCTCGGCCGCCGGCGAGTTCCTGCTCGGCCCGGTGCGCGAGTTCGTCGCGCGGGAGGCGCTCCCGCCGGCGCGCGACCTCGTCAGGATCGTACGCGCGGAGCTCGGCACCGCCGCCGGTCTCGTCGGCGCCGGGCTCGTCGCCTTCGAGGCGCTCGACGGCGTCTCCGCCGCGTGACGCTCGCGGTCTGCGCGACGCCGATCGGGAACCTCGAGGACGTCACGCTGCGCGTCTTGCGCGAGCTCGCCGAGGCGGACGTCGTCCTCTGCGAGGACACCCGCAGGACGCAAACCCTGCTCCGCCGCCACGGCATCGGCGCACGCCTGCTCTCGTACCACGAGCACAACGAGGCCGCCCGGACGGCCGAGATGCTGCCTCGCCTGCGCGCTGGGGAGCGCGTCGCGCTCGTGAGCGACGCGGGGCTTCCCGGGATCAGCGACCCGGGTGCGCGGCTCGTGCGGACGGCGCTGGACGCCGGCGTCGAGGTCACGGTTTTGCCGGGCCCGTCCGCGGTGGAGACGGCGCTCGTCGCGAGCGGCCTCGTCGGCGAGCGCTACCAGTTCGTCGGCTACCTCCCTCGTGGCGGCCGCGCCCTCGAAGCGCTCTGGGAGGAGCTTACGGAGTGTCCGTATCCCGTCGTCGCCTTCGAGTCTCCGCAGCGCCTTCCCGTGACGCTCCGCTCGCTCGCGGCCGCTCAGGCGGACCGCTCGGTCGCCGTCTGCCGAGAGCTCACGAAGCGCTTCGAGGAGGTCGTGCGGGGGACCGCCGCGGAGGTCGCCGCCCGGGTGCGCGAGGCTCCCAAGGGCGAGATCACCCTCGTCCTCGGTGCCGTGCCCGCTTCGGTGCCGGACGACGCCAAGGCCGTCGCCGCGGTCCGCGAGCTCGTGGAGGCGGGAGTCTCGCGCCGCCGCGCGTCGGAGCTGGTCGCGGGTCTCACCGGGGTCCCGCGGCGGCGGCTCTACGAAACATCTTTGTAGTCCCCGTTGACAACGACCGAACCTCCCGATACCGTGGTCGCTCCGTTCTCGTCTCTGACAACAAGGAGGGTGACCATGCGGGTATCTGTTCGTCTCGTCCTCGCGGCGATTGCGGTGGCCGGCCTCGTCATGCCCTCCGGCGCAGCCGCTTGGACCTGGCCCGTCGACGGCCCGGTCCTGCGCCCGTTCTCCTTCGGGAGCGACCCGTACGCGGCCGGGCAGCATCGCGGAATCGACATCGGCTCACCGAGCGGTACGCCGGTCGTCGCCCCCGCCGGCGGCACCGTCTCCTTCGCCGGGACGGTCCCGACCGGTGGCAAGACTGTGACGATTCTGACTCCGACCGGCTACGCCGCCACGCTCGTCCACCTCGGGTCGATCCGGGTCCTGCGCGGCACGACGATCGAGGAAGGAGCGGCAGTCGGCACCGTCGGTCCGAGCGGAGTGCCCGACATTCCCGAGCCGTACGTCTATTTCGGGATTCGCGTCGCCTCGGACGACCAGGGCTACCTGGACCCGCTCTTGTTCCTGCCGCCGCGCCCGCAGCTTCCGGCTCCGCCGGCAGCGGTCGAGCCGGCACCTCCGCCGGTGAGCGAGGCGCCTGCGCCGGCCGAGCAGGCTCCGTCGCCTGACCCGGCCGCGACGCCCTCGCCGGCCGAGGCGCCGACCGAGCCGCCGGCCGCCGAGCCCTCGGCAGATCCCGCGCCTGCGCCGGCGCCGTCGGCCGACGAGCCCGCGGCGCCTGCCGCCGACGGCAGCGGCGCGGCGAGCGAGCCCGAGGCGACAGAGCCTGCCGAGGATGCGAGCTCGAGCGAGGGCTCGGCCGATGCCGGTTCGGCGACGACGCCGGGCGACACGGACGCTTCAGGGTCTGCGACTGCTCCGACGGCGGAGCCCGTGCAGGTCGACGAGCAGATGCAGTCCGACACGCCGCCGGCTCCAGCCGAGACCACGCCCTCGGCATCGGAAGCCGAGACGACCCCTCAGCCCGCCGTCGACTCCGTCGACGACTCCGCCGCGCCGGCAGACGAGTGGGCCCGCCGTGGCTCGATCTCGGCCCATCCGCTCGCGCCGGGCGTCGTCGCGACCGGCACACGCCCAAGCAGCCGCACTCACGTCCGTGTGACGACGACGGACTCGCGGGCGCCTGTCGCCGCGCAAGATGTCCGTCAGCAGTCGCCGCAACTGGTGAATGCGCGTGGCACCCTCTCCGGCGGGCCGGCCAAAGCGTCGCATGCGCCCCCGGCCGTCCCGCGCCAGCGCGGGGACCGGCCGTCGGTCGTCCGGCACCGCGGAGAGCCGAGCGAGCTGCCGCGGGGAGCACTCGAGCCCCTTTCCGTGAGACGCGGGACCCAGCGGCCTTCGAGCACGTCGTTCCCGTCGCTGCTCGGCCTCGCCTCGATGCTCTGCGGCGCGCTCGTTGCCGCCGTCGCCGCAGCGCTCGCGCTGAGGCGACGAAGGCCGCGGCCGGGCGCTGCTCCGGCCGGCGCGGAAGCGGCTCGTATGATGGTCATTCGTGGCGGAGCGGAAGCGGAAGCGAATCCTGGTGGCGCCTGCGTGGCCGTACGCAGCGGGCCCACGCCACCTGGGACACGTGACCGGCTTCGCGGTTCCGGCCGACATCTTCGCGCGCTACCACCGACTCCAGGGGAACGACGTCCTGATGGTGAGCGGAACCGACGAGCACGGGACGCCGGTGATGGTGGCGGCGGACAACGAGGCCATATCGCCGCGTGAGCTCGCCGGCCGCTACAACGCTGCCATCCGCGAGGACCTCCGGGCTCTCGGGATCTCGTACGACCTCTTCACCCGCACGACCACGCGCAACCACTACTGGGTCGTCCGCGACATCTTTCGCGCGCTCTACGACCACGGCTGCCTGGTCGAGAAGACGATGCTCGGCGCGTTCTCCCCCACGACGGGACGGACGCTGCCCGACCGCTACATCGAGGGAACCTGCCCCTACTGCGGGTTCTTCCCGGCGCGAGGAGACCAGTGCGAGAACTGCGGCCGCCAGCTCGACCCGATCGACCTGAAGGAGCCGCGCTCGCGCATCGACGGCAGCGTCCCCCAGTTCAGGGAGACCACGCACCTCTTCCTCGACCTGCCGGCGTTCGCCGACCGGCTGCGCGAGTGGCTCCGGAGCCAAACTCACTGGCGGCCCAACGTCCGCAACTTCGCACTGGCGCTGGTCGACGATCTCCGGCCGCGCGCCATGACGCGGGACATCGACTGGGGCGTACCGATCCCGATCGAGGGCTGGGACGATCGCGACGACAAGCGCATCTACGTCTGGTTCGACGCCGTCGTCGGCTACTTGTCGGCGAGCGTCGAATGGGCGCGCAGCCGGGGCGAGCCGGACGCCTGGCGCGAGTGGTGGCAGACCTCCGACTCGCGGCACGCGTACTTCATGGGGAAGGACAACATCGTCTTCCATGCCGTGATCTGGCCTTGCATGCTCTTGGGCTACGGCGAGGGCGGCGAGCTCGGGGCGGGAAAGGGGTCCCTCCATCTCCCGGACGACGTCGTCGCCAGCGAGTACCTGACGATGGAGCGGAGCAAGTTCTCCGCGAGCCGCGGCGTCGGCGTCTACGTCGGCGACTTCCTGACCCGCTACGACCCCGATCCGCTGCGCTATTTCCTGACGGCGGCCGGGCCCGAGACGCAGGACACCGACTTCACGTGGAGCGAGTTCGTCCGCCGGAACAACGACGAGCTGCTCGCGACGTGGGGGAACCTCGTCAACCGCACCCTCGCGAGCGCGTACCGCAACTTCGGCGCGGTGCCGGAGCCGGGCCCGCTCGAGGCACCGGACGAAGAGCTTCTGGCCGCCGTCGCGGGCGGCTTCGCGACCGTCGGCGAGCACATCGAGGCCGCGCGGTTCAAGGCGGCCCTGGCCGAGGCCATCCGCCTCGCGGGCCTGGTCAACCAGTACGCGACGAGCCAGGCCCCATGGTCGACGATCAAGACCGACCGCGAGCGCGCAGCGACGGTGCTCTACGTGTGCCTGCGCTGCATCGACTCGCTGAAGATCATCCTCACGCCATTCCTGCCCTTCACCTCGCAGACGCTGCACGAGCTGCTCGGCTACGAGGGCTTCATCGCCGGCCCGCTCGAGTTTCGGGAGGAGCGCGAGGAGGACGGTTCGACGCACGTCGTCCTCACCGGCGACTACAGCTCCTGGGTAGGGCGATGGGAGCCGAGCGGGCTGCCGCCGGGCCGGCCGCTCCGCGAGCCGCGTCCGCTGTTCAAGAAGCTGGATCGGGAGCAGGTCGTCGCCGGCGAGCTGCGGCGGATGGCGCCGCCCGAGGACGCAGACGCGGCGTGATCGACACCCACGCGCACCTCGACGCGTCCGCCGACGGCGCCGAGGCTCTCCTCGAGCGCGCCCGCAAGGCGGGCGTGACGCGGGTGGTCGCGATCGGCTCGGGCATCGCCTCGTGCCGAGATGTGCTCGCTGTCGCCGAAGCGCACGGCGGTGTCTACGCGGCGCTCGGAATCCATCCGCACCAGGCGGCCGCCGAGGAGGCCATGCGGTTGCCGGAGCTCGCCGAGCTGCTCGGGCACGAGCGCGCCGTCGCCGTCGGCGAGACCGGCCTCGACTTCTTCCGCGACTACGCGCCGCGGCCGCAGCAGCTCGCGCTCTTCGAGCGGCAGCTCGCGCTCGCGAGCGAGCTCGGCAAGGCAGTCGTCGTGCACTCCCGCGCGGCCGAGGGCGAGACGGCTCGGGTGCTGGCGCAGTTCGACGGCGCGGTCGTCCTGCACTGCTTCTCCTCGCCGGAGCTCCTTCCGGTCGCGCTCGAGCGCGGCTACTACGTCTCGTTCGCCGGCAACGTCACGTACCCGAAGGCCGAGGAGCTAAGAGCCGCGGCCGCCGCTGTCCCGGCCGACCGAATCCTGGCCGAGACGGACACGCCATACCTCGCGCCGCAGCCGGTCCGGGGCCGCGAGAACGAGCCGGCGAACGTCGTCCACACCCTCGCTGTGCTCGCCGAGGTGCGCGGCGAGGAGCCGCAGGCGCTCGAGGCTCGGATCGAGGCGAACGCGGCTGCCGCCTTCGCGCTGCCGTGACGCCGCTCCCGGTCGTCCCGAACCGCGAGCTCGGCCAACACTTCCTCGGCGACGAGAACATCCTGGGGGTGATCGGCCGGCTCGCGGAGCTCGAGCCGGAGGACGTCGTGCTCGAGGTCGGGCCCGGCCTCGGCGTCCTGACGCGCTATCTCGCCCAGCGCGTCGGCCGCGTCCACGCCGTCGAGCTCGACCGCTCGCTTGAGCCGCACCTGCGAGCGGCGCTGGAGCCGCACGGCAACGTCGACCTCGTCTTCGGGGACGCGCTGCGCCTCGACCTCGCCGCGCTCGAGCCTCCGCCGACGAAGCTCGTCGCGAACCTCCCCTATAACGTCGCGACGCCGCTCGTCATCGAGAGCCTCGACGGGCTGCCGGGCGTCGAGCTCTGGTGCGTGATGGTGCAGCGCGAGGTCGCCGACCGCTTCTTCGCCGCCCCGGCGACCAAGGCGTACGGGGCGGTCTCGGTGCTCGTCCAGCTGGTTGCGGAGCGGACCGGCTTCCATCGCGTCTCGCGCACGGTCTTCCGGCCGCCGCCGAACGTCGACTCGGCCCTCGTCGCCTTCCGGCGGCGCGGCTCGCTGCCCGACCGCTATCGAGATATCAAGCGCCTCGTCGAGGCCGCGTTCGCGCACCGGCGGAAGACGCTGCCGAACTCGCTCGAGCTGACCGGCCTCGCCGACCGGCAGCGCGCCGCCGAGGCGCTGGAGGCGCTCGGCTTGCCGCCTGCGGCGCGCGCCGAGCGCCTCACCCGCGCGCAGTTCGCGGCCCTCGCCGAGCTGCTCGCATGAGGCGCGCGCCGGCGCCCGCGAAACTCAACCTCGCGCTCGTCGTCGGGCCGCGAGGGCGGGACGGCAAGCACGAGCTCTGCACCGTCTACCAGCGGATCGACCTCTGCGACCGCGTCTCGGTCGAGCCGGCGCCGCGGCTCGAGGTGCGCGGATTCGTCGAGGACACGCTCCTCGAGGCCGCGCTCGAGCAACTTGCCGAGACGGCCGGGGTCGAACCGCGCTGGTCGGCGCGGATCCAGAAGCGGATCCCTGTCGCAGCCGGCCTCGGCGGTGGGAGCTCGGACGCCGCGACGGCTCTCCGGCTGGCGAACGAGACGCTCGAAGAGCCGCTTCCGCCCGCAAGGCTGCACCCGCTCGCGGCGGAGCTCGGCGCCGACGTGCCGTTCTTCCTCTGCAGCGGCCCGCAGCTCGGCGAAGGAGACGGCTCGACCTTGAGCCCGCTCGACCTGCCGCAGGACTACTGGATCCTCGTCCTCCTCCCGCACGGCGCGGCGAAGGAGTCGACGGCGTCCATCTACGACGGCTTCGACGCGCGCGACGGTGTCGCCGGCTGGGAGACGCGCCGGGACGAGCTGCGCGCGCGACTCGCCGAGGTGCGGCGGCCGCGCGACCTCGCGGCGCTGCCGCCGAACGACCTCGCGACCTCACCGTACGCGGAGTGGCTACGCGCCGAAGGAGCTTTTCGCGCCGACGTCAGCGGCGCCGGCCCTGCCGTCTACGGACTCTTCCATCACCGCCCCAGCGCCGAGGCGGCGAGGCGGCGACTGGCACACGAGGGGGGGACCTGGATCACGGTGCCAGCGTGGTACGTTTGATCCATGGTCTTCAGGACGCAGGGAGTGGAGAGCGGGCAGCTCGTGGAGCACCGCTCGACGCCGCTCAGCCGCTGGCTCCGGGCAAAGCGCCTCCGCATCGCAGCCTGGATCGCCGTCGGCGAGGGCGTGCTCGTCCTCATCCACGCCGTCCCGCGGATCCTCGCCTTTGTCCTCGCCGCCGCGATCATCCTCTTCTACTTCGCGTTCGGGCGGCAGGTGCGGTGGGACGCCGTTCGCCAGGTGAGCTGGATCGCCGCCGCGTCGCAGGCGCTGATGATCCTCGTGCCGGTGCTGGCGGCGCTGATCGGCGGTCTCGCGGTGATCGCGCTCGTCGCCCTCGCGCTCGTCGCGCTCGTCGTGCTTCTGCAAGACCGCCGCTGATTGCCGGCGAAGCCGCCTTGGGGTGGCACACTGAGCAGGATCGGTGGGGCGTAGCCAAGTGGTAAGGCAGCGGGTTTTGGTCCCGCGATCCCAGGTTCGAATCCTGGCGCCCCAGTCTCCCCGTCCTTGTTCAACAGAGAAGGGAGGCCGAAGCTCGTAGGCTCCGACCTCCCGGTACTGGCCTCTCTCGTTCGGCTCTTAGGCAGGACAGGTCGGCGTTCCTGCGTTCACCTGGAAGTTGTCGAACGCAGCGACGACGCCTCCCGCGCCTGGGTCGCTCGTCCCGACATCGAGATTGATGCGCGTTGCGCTCGAAGCGACTGTGCCCGAACCCAAGAGAGTCCATCCGCTCCCGGTAGAGGCGTACCCAGATAGCGTCGAGCCAGCACGGATCAACCGTAGCTTTCCGGACGAGCCGCTTGTCGAAACGCCGGATGTCCCGCTTAGCGTCACGAAGACGTGCTGCTCGGGCGCGCCGCTGAACCTATGCACCGCTACTGCTCCAAAAGGCCCAACGCCAAGATCGTTGACGCCTAGCCGGACGCTGTGATGGTTGGCCACTGGCCAACTCGGCAAGACGTACTCCGTCTGAACATCGAAGCTTCCAACAAGCGAACACACACTCACGACGCCGGTTCCACCTGCGCCAGAGCCAACAGAGACTTCTAGGCGCTGGTTCGTTTCAGATACGCTCCCCAAGAAACCTGAGGGCGGCGATTCGCGCTCCCACAGATTCGGCGCTAAGAAGTTGTCGCTGAAGTTGTCGTCGATGACTGCGGGGCCTGGTCGAACGAATGCGTCGCGGCCATCGCTACGGGTTCTTGAACCATCGCACTGACTTATCGGATCGGTGTTTCCCAGGCGACGCCATTCTATTCTGTGACCGATGGATTGAAATAAGCGGGCAACTCGGTTTCGAGCACCGTCAAAATCGTCGGCAACGTGACCATCGCTCTCTAGAACGCCCCTGACATAGACCTGGTGGCACTTGTTCGATACGCTGTCGTGATGCACAGCTCCAATCGTGTATGTGCCGTAAGCAGAAGCGTCCGCGCCCTGTTCGAGACGAACGTGAAGGCGGTTTCCGATGACAGGGCCGTCCGACCGCTGATCATCCACAGGATCGGCGATGCCGTGATCGGTAGCGCAGTCTAGGTCGCCGAGCAGTTCACGAACGTCGTCCCCCCAACCCAGAGCCAGAAACTCTTGCCTTATCTGCGGCAAAACCCCCTGGAAGATGACGTTTATCGGGTCGCGTTGTTGTCCGGTGCAGAATGGAGGTCGTAATAGCCCCGTTTTGAACAAACCGGGCCACGTTTGCTGCTGAAAGATACGTGCCAAAGCTCTCGTGTGCTGATGCCGATGGTACGAAGCTGACGAGAAAGAAGCAGGCCGCGAGAAGTATCGTTCTCAGCCGGCGCGTACTTAGCACTAGAGATGCCATTTGACCGCCCTTGGAATGTCGGGAATGCTCCGTCACTTAGGGTTGCGCTCCACAATGCGCGCGTGTTTTTATGCCAGATCATGGGTCGTTTTCTCGACGGATCATCGCGGAGCTTCGGTGCTGGATGCGCTACAGGGCTCCTCTCGTTCATGGTAGTCAACCGCATTCAAAAGATGGCTGAACGACATTTTTTCCATCATGTGACGAATGGAGAGACGTTTGCGCTGCTCTTAGCATTTCTCTTAGCGGCCCTCACAACATCTGCGGTGATTCGCCTGGCTTTTGGCCAGCCCACTCCCTATTGGATGTTCGTGCTCGGGCTCATGCTGTGGTACATCGTTTTGCTTTTTCCGCTCCTCTTCGAAGGATGAGGAGATTGTACGCGCTCTGTAGTTAATCCTTCGCACCGCCTGGCTCCACAGGAGGCCCGTAGAAGGTTGGCCCCAAGGCACCCACGTCATCGAGAGGCGGATGTTCCACGGCCTGGTACTGCCTGCCCTCCTCGTCTTGCCATGCGATTTTGACAGGCCCCTCGAACGTACTCGGTGCGAGGCACAGCCACCCCTCATCCGAAACGATCGTCTTGAGCGGGGCCTGGCCCGCTTCGACAATCACCTGCCGCGCCTGAGTTGGTTGCCGGGCGAACGAGCCGGTGAGGAAGAAGGGGCCGCGCTCACGCGTCCTCCCGACGACGAGCGACGCGGCGCCGATGTGTTCGAAAAGCACACGTTTCTCGTGCTCGACCCGAAGCCACAGCACGTCTCCATCCTCAAGGTGAAGGGAAGCGGTCGTACCCTCGATAGTTGCCTTCGCGAGCTCCGTGCCGAGGCGACCGCTCGGCCGCTGCTCGGGGAAATGGAGGTTGTGACTGCCCTCCACGCTTTCCTCCCAAGGGCGGTGGTGCTAGGGGGCGCAGTACCGCGCTGACCCCCTAGCACCGGTGCGATTCTCAATCGCAGGTCGTGGTTATGGTGTCACTGTAGTCCGTGGCGAAGTACCCAATGCCCTTGACCACGGAGTAGGCGCCCGCGGAGCCCTTGTACGTGCGGGTTGTGAACGGGTGGTAGCAGTTGTAGTACGTGTCGCATGCCAGCGTAGTCGCGCCCGGATACGGCCCCCGGTAGCAGTTATCGAGGCTGTACCAGCGCGCGTCTGTGGCATTCCACCGCAACAGATCCCCCCACATCTCCATGTGGGTCACTCCCACGCCGCTGTAGCAGTGGTTTCGATGGTGGTCGCTGGCTCCGGTGGTGACGACTGGCCGCCAGGCCTCCACTGCACACGCCCACGGCCCAGAGTGAAACGTTGGCCGTCGGCTCGTCGGCCGGCCAGCGGCCGCGCTCTTCATTTGACCTGTGCCAGCACTCGAAACGGGGGCGTAGTCCGTGTCTCCAGCGCTCGAAGCGCCCGGCGACTCGATTACGACCTCCGTCACTGCGGGGCAACCCTTGCGGCTCGGATTCGCGAGACAGCTTCTCGCAGGCACACGCAGACCCATATCGCGAATGACCTGAGCCGCCTGTTCGGGCGGAACACGGCGCTCGGTCGGCCCCCTGGCCGCAGTCACCACCTGCGCGCCGAGAAGCACAAACGCTCCAACCACGAAGTAGACGACAACTCGCTTCACGCCTGCCTCCTTCCTGACGGCTTCGTCCCCTGACCGCAGAAGCGGACTCTTGACAGTCGCAGATCATCGAACGCCATTTGTCAAGTACGCGAGGCCAACCGGCATTCCCCTAGAGCCGCCCCCTGAGCACAACCGCGCGAGCCAGCCTCTCTTGTCACGGCAAGGCACGACCTCAGCGAAAGGCCGGGCTCGGTCGAGAGAGCGGCGGGGGACGAGCTTCGCGCGCTCGGAAACGCTCGCCACGCGACCGGCGGATCTAACGCCCTCCCGACGCTCGCGCTCGCGCGGCCTGGCTTGTGCGCCCTTAGCCTGACAGGCTCCTAGCAGCGGCGGCTTAACCTGCTTGTGGAGCTGCCGTAGGATCGCAAGACGCTCCGTTGGAGCGTCATCCCACGAAGCCAAACGGAGCCTAACTGGCTGCGGCCAGCGCCCGTAATCTTTCGAGCGAGTTTGAATCCCATCCCACCACGCCAGTCGACGTGGCGCTCGTCAGCAGGCGATGCTCGTGCAGACGAGAACGTGCACCTTGGGTCCGCGCCGTGAGCGACCGCCGGGAGCTTCGTCTAGGGCTCTCGGCCGCCGTCGATCCAGCGCCGGAACCGCTCCACGTCGTCCGGCGGCCACTGGTCGTCGCAGGGCATCGATCCGTCGGCGAGGCGCTCGTAGATCAGCTCGGCGTTGTCCCGCACGTCGTCGTAGGACGAGAGGTCGAAGGCGAACGACATCTCGTCGACGTCGGACGGGCGGAAGAGCGGCCGGATGTCGCGCTCGAAGCTCAGGTGCTCCTCGGTCATCCTGTGCCCCGCACGCTATCGCTCGGGAGGGCGATCGCGGTGACGACCAGGCCGTCGCGCACGACGTAGCGGCCGTCGAAACCGGTCAGCGGCCGGCCGCCGACCGTCGGCCCGGGGACGAGCAGATGCGCGCGGAACGCCCCCTCCTCGGGCACGAGGTCGACGCGGGCGTCCTCGAAGCCGAGCCAGCGGCGTGCGACCGGGAACCACGCCTTGAAGACGCTCTCCTTCGCGCTGAAGAGGACGGTGTCCCAGTGCGTCCCGTCGCCGGCGCGGCTCTCGAGCCAGGCGCGCTCCTCGGCGAGGGAGATCCGCTCGAGCACGCCCTCGGGGAGCTCGTCGTGGACCTCGGCGTCGATGCCGATCGACGCGAACCGGCTCGTCGGCGCGACGGCGGCGGCGCAGTAGTCGCGACAGTGGGTGATGCTCCCCACGGCGCCAGGCGGCCACGAGGGCTCGCGATCGGGCCCCGGCAGGATCGGCCCCGGCGGGAAGTTGAGCTCCGCGAGCGCCCGCCGCGCGCAGCTCCGTCCCGTCGTGAACTCGAGGCGCCGCTTCGGCGAGACACGTTCGAGGACCGCTTCCTCCTCCGGCAGCAGGCCGGCCTCGAGGTCGTCGCCGCGCACCTCGACCGCGGCCACGCCCTCCGGGAGGAGCTCGCGAATCACCAGGCGGCCGCGGCTGCGCCCGCGGGCGCCGCGAGGACGTCGCGCACGAGTCTCGGCCCGGCGACGCGCCGCCGCCATTCGCGCGGGTAGCCGAGCGAGACCTCCTCGAAGCGCACGCCGTCCAGCCAGTGCGTCGAGGGGATGTGCAGGTGCCCGTAGAAGACCGCCCGAGCGCGAAAGCGCAGGTGCCAGTCCTCGGTCGCGGTCGTGCCGCACCACGGCGTGAACTCGGGAAAGCACAGCCTCGCGAGCGGCTCTGCCCGCAGCGGGTAGTGGGAGAGGAACACCGTCGGAAGCGACGGCAGCTCGTCCAGGCGGGCGAGCATAGTCGCGAGCCGGTCGCGACACCAGTCCTCGCGGCTCTTGTACGGGTCCGGGTGGAGCAGGAGCTCGTCCGTGCAGAGGACGCCGGCGGCGTCGGCGCGCGCGAGCGCCTCGCTCTTCGAGCTGCCGGGAGGCCGGAAGCTATAGTCGTAGAGGACGAAGAGCGGCGCGACGACGAGCTCCTCGTCGCCTGCATCCCACACCGGGTAGGGATCCTCCGGGGTCACGACGCCGTGGCGCTTGCACGCCTCGACGAGGTCGCGGTAGCGCGCCTCGCCGCGAAGCTGCACGTCGTCCTCGGGCAGCGTCCAGAGGTCGTGGTTGCCGGGGACCCAGACGACCTTCGCGAAGCGCGCCGCGAGCGTAGCGAGCGTGGCCTCGAGCTCGTCGGCCCGGTCGGAGACGTCGCCGCCGACGAGCAGCCAGTCGTCCGAGCTCTGCGGGCGCAGCTGCTCGATGAGCGCGCGATTGGCGCTCAGGTCGACGTGCAAATCGCTCGTCGCGAGGAGCCGCGGTGCCGAGATTCGCGCCACGAAGATCGGTTCAGCGCAGGCGCGGCTCGGCGAGCGAGCGCTCGGGCAGCGTCCGCAGCTCGGCGATGATCTCTGCCTCCCGCACCGCGTGCTGCTGCTTCGCCGGGCTGTACTCGTAGCTCGCGGGCCGGATGAGGGAGCCGGACGCGCCGTGGTCTCGGATCTCCTCGATCTCGAACTCGAAGCCGGCGCACGAGAACGGCGCGCTCACGAGCTGCCGCCGGAGGAGGCTCAGCGTGCCGCGGAGGGTCGCGCTGAAGCCGGCGAGCGTCACCTCGAGCGCCGCGGCGCGGTTCTCGACCGCGTTCTTGTACGCGAGGCCGCGCCGGTCGAGCGCGATCGCGAGGTGACTCGGACCGACGGCGCAGATCCAGCTGACGAGCGTCGTGGCGGGAACGCCCTCGGCGGAAGCGGTCGCGAGAACGAAGAGCCGCGGGCCGGAGACCTCCGCCTGCACCTCGGGCGAGAGCATGGGAGCAGTCGCGCCGGTCGGCGCCGATTCGCTCTTTGTCCGCGCGGCCACGTCCACTCGTCGACCCTGTTCTAGCATCGCCGCGTGAAGCTCGGCTTCTCGATGGGATACGCGCCGCCGGGGACGAGCCCGCTCCAGCTCGTGGTCCTAGCCGAGGAGGCCGAGCGCCTCGGCTTCGACTCGGCCTGGGCGGCCGAGGCCTGGGGGACGGACGCCGCCACCGTCCTCGCCTGGACGGGGGCGAGGACGAGCCGGATCCGCCTCGGCTCGAGCGTCATGCAGATCGCCGCGCGGACGCCGGCGGCTACCGCGATGACGGCGGCGACGCTCGACCTCCTCTCCGGCGGGAGGCTGCTGCTCGGCCTCGGCGTCTCGGGGCCGCAGGTCGTCGAGGGCTGGCACGGCCAGCCGTTCGCGCAGCCGCTCTCGCGCGTGCGCGAGTACGTCGAGATCGTGCGCTCGGCGCTCCGGCGCGAGACGGTCGAGCACGAGGGCCGGCACTACCGGATCCCCTACGACGGCCCCGGCGCGACGGGGCTGGGGCGGCCGCTGCGGCTCCTCGCTCGGCCGCTGCGCGCGGAGATCCCGATCTACCTCGCGGCCCTCGGTCCCCGCAGCGTCGCAGTCGCCGCCGAGATCGCGGACGGATGGCTCCCGACGTTCCTCGACCCCGACCGGCTCGAGGAGGTGTTCGGGAGCTCGCTCGCCGTCGCTCCGCCGGGGTTCGAGGTCGCGGCGACGGCGCAGCTCCTCGTCGGCGACGACGTGGCCGCGTTGCGGGACGAGCTGCGGCCGCTCTTCGCCCTCTACGTCGGCGGCATGGGTGCGCGTGAGCAAAACTTCTACAACCGCCTCGTGCGCGCCTACGGCTGGGAGCGGGAGGCGGCGGAGATCCAGGATCTCTACCTCGCGGGCCGTCGCCGCGACGCCGCCGCGGCCGTCCCGGACGAGCTCATCGACGCGGTCGCGCTCGTCGGCCCGCCGGAGCGGATTCGCGACCGGCTGCCTGCCTACGCCGAGGCGGGCGTGACGACGCTCATCTGCGCGACGCCGCAAGTCGAGGCGCTTCGCGTCATGGCCGAGCTGCTCCTCTAAGCCCTTGTGCACTAGTGCACGAGGCATGAAAGGGACACCGAGCCCCCACCGCGCAGCCCGGCGGCCTCCGACCCGGCGAGCTTCTATCGTTCGCACGTGACGTCGACTCGGCATGCCGCTGACGGGCGGACCGCCGCGGTCGTCATGGCCGCAGGGCTCAGCACGCGCATGCGCTCGGCGACGCCGAAGCACTTTCATCCGCTGCTCGGCCGGCCGATGGTGGACTGGGTGATCGCGGTCGCGCGCGAGCTCGGTGCCGACCCGCTCGTCGTCGTCACCTCGCCGCAGAGCGTCGACCGATTCGACGGCGTGACGGTGGCCGTCCAGGAGGAGCCGCGCGGGACGGGCGACGCGGTGGCGGCCGCGCGGAACGCACTCGACGGATTCGACGGCGACGTCTACGTCCTCTCCGGCGACACACCGCTCCTCACGGCCGAAGTGCTGACAGCCCTCCGCGACGAGCACCGGCGGGCGGCGGCCGACGCGACGCTGCTCTCGTTCGAGCCGGACACGCCGTTCCCGTACGGGCGGGTGGTGCGAGACCGCGAGTCCGGAGCCGTTCTCGAGGTGGTGGAGGAGGGCGACACGACCGAGGAGCAGCGCGCGATTCGGGAGCTCAACTCGTCGACGTACGTCTTCCGAGCGGATGCGCTCTGGCGCGCGCTCGACCGGCTCGACGCCCGCAACGCGCAGGGAGAGCTCCAGCTGACGGACGCGATCGCCCACGTGATCGCCGACGGAGGCGCCGCTGCCGCGCACCGGTCGGAAGACCCGCGGGCGCCGATCGGCGTGAACACGCGTGCCGACCTCGCCACTGCGGGAGCCGTCCTGCGCGCGCGGGTGAACGAGGCGCACATGCTCGCCGGGGTGACGATCGTCGACCCCGGCTCGACGTGGATCGAGGCCGACGTCGAGCTCGAGGCCGATGCGACGATCCACCCGTTCACGGTGCTGCGAGGGCGAACCCGTGTCGCCGCCGGCGCGGAGGTCGGCCCGCACGCCGTCCTCGCCGACGCCGTCGTGGGCAATGGCGCGCTCGTGGGGCCGTTCTGCTATCTGCGGCCGGGGACGGTGCTGGAGGAGGGCGCGAAGGCCGGCGCGTTCGTCGAGATCAAGAACTCGCGGCTCGGGCGCGGCGCGAAGGTCCCGCACTCCGCCTACGTCGGCGACGCCGACGTCGGCGAGGGCGCGAACGTCGCCGCCGGCAACATCACCGCGAACTACTCCCACTATCCCGGGCGCGAGAAGGGCCGCACGGTGATCGGGCGCAACGTCAGGACCGGCGTCGACAATGTCTTCGTTGCGCCTGTCGAGATTGGGGACGATGCTTGGGTTGCGCCGGGATCGGTCATCACAGAGGATGTCCCCCCCGGATCCCTCGCCGGGTTCCCGCCACGCCAGGTCACCAAGGAAGGCTGGGTCTATGACAAGCGCGACGACGACGCCGACTGAGGCACGGCTGCCCGGCCTCGAGGTCGAGGCGGTCGAGCCGCAGACGAGGCCGAACCACTGGCTCGAGCGCGGCAATCCCAAGCGTCTGATGGTGTTCTCCGGCCGTTCGCATCCCGACCTCGCGGCGCGGATCGCGGAGCACCTCGGGGTCGAGCTCGGCGAGATCGAGGTCGGCACGTTCGCGAACGGCGAGACCTACTGCCGCTACGGCGAGTCGATCCGCGGCGCGGACGTCTTCCTCGTGCAGACCGGTTGTGACCCCGTCGACCGGAACGTGATGGAGCTCTTGCTGATGATCCAGGCCGCGAAGCTGGCCTCGGCCAAGCGGATCACCGCGGTCATCCCGTGGTTCCCCTACTCGCGCCAGGACCGGAAGGCGAAGCCGCGCGAGCCGATCTCGAGCCGTCTCGTCGCCGACATGCTCCAGCTCGCCGGCGCCGACCGCGTGCTGACGATGGACCTCCACGCCGGCCAGATCCAGGGGTTCTTCACCGTGCCCGTCGACCACATGACCGCGCTGCCGCTCTTCGCGCGCCACTTCCGCGACCTCGGCTTCCAGGGCGACGGGATCGTCTCGGTCGCGCCGGACGCGGGGCGGGCGAAGGTGGCGGTCCGCTTCGGCGAGATGCTCGAGGCCGACTTCGCGATCATGAACAAGACGCGCCCCGCGCACGACGTCGCCGCGGTGACCGAGATCACCGGCCGCGTCCGCGACAAGATCGCGCTCGTCGGCGACGACGTGATCATGACCGGCGGCACGCTGCTCGCCGGCGCGCAGGCGCTCAGGGAGCACGGTGCGACCGCCGTGTGGGTCTTCGCGACGCACGGAATCTTCGCCGCGGGATCGCTCGAGAAGTTCGGCGAGGCCGATCTCGCGGGGATCGTCGTCACGGACACGGTGCCGGTCGACCCGATCGCGCGCCCGCAGAACATGACCGTCCTTCCGGTCGCGGGTCTCCTCGCCGAGACGATCACGAACGTCTTCTCCGACGACTCCGTCTCGGCGATCTTCGGCGGCGACACGCAGCTCTTCTAGGGGCTCGCGGCAACCCTCGGCTAGACTTCCGCGCCGGAAATGGCGGGAGAACGGGTCAAGCTGGAGGTCAAGGAGCGCGAGAGCCGCGGCTCGCGCGAGGCTCGGCGCCTGCGCCGCCAGGGGCTCGTTCCCGGGATCCTGTACGGGCGCGGGAAGCCGCCCCATGCCTTCTGCGTCGAGCAACGCGAGCTTCGGCGTGCCCTCAGCGGCCCTGCCGGGCTACACGCGATCCTCGACGTCGTCCTCGATGGCCAGAAGACCCCGCACCACGCGATCCTGAAGGCCTACCAGCAGGATCCGCTGCGCGGCGGCGTCATCCACGTCGACCTGCACGAGGTCCGGCTCGACCAGCCGATCCAGGCGCAGGTCGCGGTCCAGCTCGTCGGCGAGCCGCGCGGCGTCACCGAGGGCGGCGTCCTCTCGCAGGTGAACCGCGAGGTGCGGGTCGAGGGGCTGCCGATGGACATCCCGGACCACCTCGAGCTCGACGTCAGCGAGATGGGGCTCGGCGACACGATGCGGCTCGCCGACCTGCCTGCGCGTGAGGGCATCACGTACCTCGACGACCCCGAGGAGGTCGTGCTCGCGACCGTGACGGTGCCGACGCAGATCGTCGAGCCCGAGGAAGAGGAGCTTGAGGAGGGCGTCGAGGTGCCCGAGGGCGAGGAGCCTCCCGAGGGCGCGGCCGAGGCGCCTGCCGAGCCGGGCGGAGACGCGGCCGGCGAGCCCGGAACCACCGAGGGTTAATCCATGCGGCTCTTCCGTCGGGGCGAGCCCGCCTCGACGCTCGACCTGCTCGTCGCGGGTCTCGGCAACCCGGGCCGCGAGTACGAGCGGACCCGCCACAACGTCGGCTGGCTTGTCGCCGACGAGCTGGCACGACGCCACGGCGGTTCCTTCCGCTCGAAATTCTCCGGCCGCCTGGCCGAAATCCGCCTCGCCGAGCAGCGCCTCGCGCTGCTCGAGCCCGAGACGTACATGAACGAGTCGGGCCGCTCCGTCGGCGCGGCGGCCCGGTTCTTCAAGGCTCCGCCGGAGCGGACGCTCCTCGTCCACGACGACGTCGACCTCGAGGAGGGACGGCTCCAGGCGCGGCTCGGCGGCGGCCTCGCCGGCCACAACGGCCTGCGCTCGATCGCGCAGCACCTCGGCACGAACGACTTCCTGCGGCTGCGCATCGGCGTCGGCCGGCCCGGGCGGGGCGATCCGCGCTCGGTCGCCGACTACGTGCTCTCGCCGTTCGAGCCGGACGTCGACGTCGACGCGCTCGTCGCCCGGGCGGCCGACGCCGTCGAGCAGCTCGCGGCCGAAGGCCTCGAAGCGACCCAGCGCGCGGTGAACTAGGCCGCCGCCGCGGCGTAGCGCCCCAGGACGGTCACCCAGCCGCTCGAGTACGAATCGCGGCGCTCCGCGCCGTTCTCGACCCGCTCGAAGCCGCGGTGCTCGAGGTCGACCCGCGTTCCCTGGCCCGCAGGTGTGAAGCGCACCTCGACCTCGGTCGGAACGCCGGTGATGTGCCACTCGAAGGCGACCCGACGCGGCGGCTCCCAGACGAGCATCCGGCCCCAGCCGTGCTCCTCGCCGCCGGTCGTGCGCTCGTAGAGCCTGCCTCCGACCTGCCCTTCCATCACCACCGTCTCGACGGCGTCCTTGGCGATCGAGTGCGTCTCGACCGGCCACCAGTTCCCGAGCTCCTCCGTGAAGACGCGAAAGGCGTCCTCGACGCTGCGATCGACGGTGACCGAGCGGTGCACGGGCTCGATCGACGTCTGCGTGGTCATGTCTCTCTCCCTTCGCTCTCGGCGGCCGCCTTGAAGGCGGCGAGCGCCTCGTTCCAGAACTCGTCGAAGTAGTCGCGGATCGCGGCGACGCCGTTCGGGTCGACGCGGTAGAGCCGCCGTGTCCCGTCCCTGCGCTCGGTGACGAGACCCGCATCCTTCAGCACGCGGAGGTGTTGCGAGACGGCGGGGCGGCTGACCGGGAGGTCGCGCGCGATCTCGCCGACCGGCCGCGGCCCGCCGCGTAGCCGCTCGAAGACGGCTCGGCGAGTCGGGTCGGCCAGAGCAGCCATCAGCTGTCCGTTAGCATCCACTTACCGTAAGTCTAGACTTACATGCCGGCCACCGTCAAGTCGGCGGCCCGCGACTACACTTCGCGGCCGCGGAACCGGCCGGTTCCGCCTTTCGTCATGGACCGTCCCATCCTCCACGCCTTCGTCCGCGAGCTGCTCGGGCACGAGCGGCTCCATGCCTTCGCCGAGGCGCTGCCGGCGCGTGCCCGCGTCTCGGAGCCGGCACTCCCGCTCGTCGTGGCGGCGCTCCACGAGCGCCTGGAGCGGCCGCTCGCGATCGTCGTCCCCGAGGACGCCGATGCGCGTGACCTCGCCGAGGGCGCCGGCTGGTTCGTCGGCGAGGAGCGCGTCGCGCTCCTTCCGAGCCGGGGCGTCCGCTGGGACTCGGGGCTCGAGCCGCCGCCGCACCTCGTCGGGGAGCGCGCGCGGGCGCTCGACGTCCTCGCCGCCGGGGGCCTCGTCTGCGCGTCCGCGGCCGCGCTCGCGGAAGGGATGCCGCCGCCCGCGGCTCGGCCGGCCCCGATCCGGCTCCACGAGGTCACGGCCCACGCCGAGCTCGCCGAGGAGCTCCCGCTGATCGGCTACGAGCGCGTCGAGCGCGTCGAGGAGCGCGGGCAGTTCGCGGTGCGCGGCGACCTGATCGACGTCTTCCCGACGACCGGCCGCGAGCCGCTCCGCATCGAGTTCTTCGGCGACGAGGTCGAGAGCGTCCGCGCCTTCTCGCCGTTCACGCAGCGGACGCTGCACCCGGTGGAAGACGCAACGATCTATCCGGCCGCCGAGCGCCGCGTCGACCTCTCGGAGCCGACCCTGCCGCAGGAGGAGCCCGTCGTCCCCGACGATCTCGTCCCGCCGCTCGGCCGCCCGCCCGACCTCGTGTGGCAGGCCGACGAGGTGCGCCGCGTCTGGGAGGAGGAGGGATACGAGCCGCAGCCGCTCGAGGGCGCGTCCGAGCTCGACCTGCTTCCCGCCGGCCAGCCGTTCGCGTTCGAGGCGCAGCGCCCGGCGCTCGCCGCGCGCGGGCTCGCGGAAGCGGAGAACGAGCTCGCGGGGTTCGTTCGCGCGGGCCAGCGCGTCGTCGTCGCGTTCCCGCACCGCGGCGAGGCGCTGCGGACGCAGAACCTGCTCCGCAGGATCGAGGCGGGGACGCTCGAGGAGCCGGCGCTCCCCCGCGAGGCGGTCGTCCAGTTCGCGGTCGCGCCCGCGCGGCGCGGCTTCGTCTGGCGCGAGCTCGGGGTCGTCCTGCTCCCGGACACGCAGGTCTTCCGCCGCCGGGCGCGGCCTACCGACGTGCGCGTCGGCCGCGCGCTCCAGTCGTTCGCCGACCTCCGCACCGGCGACCACGTCGTCCACGAGGACCACGGCGTCGGAAAGCTGCTCGGCTTCGAGACGAAGACTGTCGCGGGGGTCACGCGCGACTACCTCTTCCTCGCCTTCCGCGGTGAGGACCGCCTCTACGTCCCGCACGAGCAGCTCGGCAAGGTTTCGCGCTACATCGGCGCCGACGCCAAGGCGCCGACGCTCTCGAAGCTCGGCGGCAAGGCCTGGCAGCTGCTCAAGAACCGCGCGCGCGCAAGCGTCCGCGAGCTCGCGGGCGAGCTGCTCGCGCTCTACGCGCAGCGGCAGCGCGCGCCCGGGGTCACATACGAGCTCACGGACGACATGCTCGAGCAGCTCGAGGCCGAGTTTCCGTACCGCGAGACGGCAGACCAACGAGTGGCGATCGAGGCCGTCAAGGAGGACTTGGAGGCGCCGCGGCCGATGGACCGGCTCGTGTGCGGCGATGTCGGCTTCGGCAAGACCGAGGTCGCCGTCCGCGCCGCCTTCGCCGTCGCCGTGAACGGCAAGCAGACGCTGCTGCTCGCGCCGACGACGATCCTCGCCGAGCAGCACTGGAATACCTTCCGCGAGCGGTATCGCGACTTCCCGGTCGTCGTCGAAATGGTGTCGCGCTTCCGCAAGCCGGCGGAGGCGAAGCGGATCCTCGCCGACTTCGCCGCCGGCAAGGTCGACGTCCTCGTCGGCACGCACCGGATCCTGAGCCGCGACGTGATCCCGAAGGAGCTCGGGCTCGTGATCCTCGACGAGGAGCAGCGCTTCGGCGTGGCGCAGAAGGAGCTGCTGCGCTCGCTCCGGCTCGAGGTCGACGTGCTCGCGCTCTCGGCGACGCCGATCCCGCGCACCTTGCACATGTCGCTCTCCGGCCTGCGCGACATCTCGATCATCGAGACGCCGCCGGAGGGGCGCCGGCCGATCCGGACGACGGTCTCCGAGTACGACGAAGAGGTGGTGAAGCTCGCCCTCGAGCGCGAGCAGGCGCGCGGAGGCCAGTCCTTCTACCTCCACAACCGGGTCGAGACGATCGAGGAGGCGGCGCTCAAGCTCCAGCAGCTCTGCCCGGGCCTGCGCCTCCTCGTCGCGCACGGCCAGATGCGCGAGCGCGAGCTCGAGGAGAAGATGCACGCCTTCCTGCGCGGCGACGCCGACGTGCTCGTCTCGACGACGATCATCGAGTCCGGGCTCGACATCCCGCAGGCGAACACGCTCGTCGTCGAGCGGGCGGACACGCTCGGCCTCGCGCAGCTCTACCAGATCCGTGGGCGCGTCGGCCGCTCCGACGTCACCGCCCACGCGTACCTCTTCTACCCGGCGGCGAGCGAGCTCTCGCCCGAGGCGCGGGCGCGGCTTGCCACCCTGGCCGACCACACCGAGCTCGGGGCCGGCTTCGCGATCGCGATGCGCGACCTCGAGATCCGCGGCGCCGGCGACCTGCTCGGCGCCGAGCAGTCGGGCCACGTCGCCGCGGTCGGCTTCGAGCTCTACGTCGAGCTCTTGAACGAGGCGGTCGCGGAGCTGTCGGGCCAGCGGCGCGCGGTCGCGCGGCCGGTGCGCGTCGATGCGCGCGTGGACGCATACGTCCCGGCCACGTACATCGCCTCCGAGGCGCTGAAGATCGACCTCCATCGCCGCCTCGCGCTGACCGAGGACGAGGACGAGCTCCGCGAGCTCCAGGCCGCGACGGAGGATCGCTTCGGGCCGCTGCCCGAGCCGGTCGAGAACCTCTTCGCGATCCAGGAGGCGAAGCTCAAGCTCGCGCGGCTCGGCGCCGACTACCTTGTCTTCCGCGGCGGGCGCGCGAGCGTCGGGCCGCTCGTCCTCGGCTCGGGCGAGCTCCGCGAGCTGCGAAGCCGTGTCGACACTGCGATCTACACGAGCGCCACGCGCGAGATCACGCTGCGAAACGAGGAATTCGACGGGGCCCTGCGGCTCGTCGATGCTATACTCGGCGCGCGCCAGGCAGCGTGACCACACCGCTGGCCGTGGCGCTTGTTTCATGAGGAGATCCCTTCGCATCGCCCTTCCGCTCGTGGTTCTCGCCGCGCTTGCGGCCGCGGGCTGCGGCGGCGGCGGCGGCTCGACGAAGGTCCCCGGCGACGCGGTGGCGGTCGTCGGCGACCAGACGATCACGAAGGCCGACTTCGACCTTGCGCTCAACCGCACGAAGCGCGGCTACAAGCAGCAGCACCGCGCCTGGCCGAAGGCGGGTACGACGCAGTTCCAGCAGATCCGGCAGTCGGTGCTGAACTACCTCGTCCAGACGACGGAGCTCGAGCAGAAGGCCAAGGAGCTCGGCGTCAAGGTGAGCGACAAGCAGATCAACGACCGGCTGGCGCAGATCCGGAAGCAGCTCGGCGGGGAGAAGAACCTCAAGGCCCAGGCGAAGGCGAACGGCCTGACCCTCGCGGACGTGCGCAACGTCGTCATCCGCCCGCAGCTCCTCTCGGAGGGGATCTACAACAAGGTCACGGGCAGCGTGAAGGTGTCCGACAAGGACGTCGAGGACTACTACAAGTCGCACATCAAGATCTACCGGCAGCCGGAGTCGCGCGACGTCCGGCACATCCTCGTCTCGAACCGCGCGCTCGCGAACAAGCTCTTCAACCGGATCAAGGCCGGCGCGGACTTCGCGAAGCTCGCGAAGAAGTACTCGAAGGATCCCGGCTCGGCCGCGCAGGGCGGCAAGCTGACGATCGTGAAGGGCCAGACGGCCGGTCCCTTCGACCAGACCGCGTTCCTGCTCTCGAAGGGCCAGGTCTCCCGGCCGGTGAAGACGCAGTACGGCTGGCACATCATCGAGGCGATCTCCGACGTGAAGCCGGCGAAGACGACGCCGCTCAAGGACGTCAAGGACGCGATCAAGAATCAGCTCGAGGGCGAGCGCAAGCGCAACGCGATGACCAAGTGGGTCAACGACACGAAGAAGGAGTACGCCAAGAAGATCCACTACCAGGTCGGCTACGCGCCCCCGACGACCTCGACGGCTTCGACGACCACGTAGGTGGTTTTGCCCGTGGCGCTCGCCGAGCTGCAGGAGCTCACGAAGCGCCTGCGCCGCGACTGCCCGTGGGATCGCGCGCAGACGGCGCGCACGATCGTCCCGCACACGGTCGAGGAGGCCTACGAGGTCGCCGACGCCGCCGGCTCCGGCGACGACGAGAAGCTGCTCGACGAGCTCGGCGACCTCCTCTTCCAGGTCTATTTCCTGGCGCTCCTGCTCGAGGAGCGGGGCGCCGGCGACATCGAGACGGTCGCGCGCCGCATCCACGAGAAGCTCGTCCGCCGCCATCCTCACGTCTTCGGGGAGGCGCAGGTCGACTCGGCGGGCGCGGTCAAATCGCGCTGGGAGGCCATCAAGCGCGAGGACGAGGGGCGCGAGGGCGTCTTCCACCATGTCCCGGAGACGCTTCCGGCACTCCTCCTCGCCCGGAAGGTGCAGAACCGGGCGCGCGCGGTCGGCTTCGAGTACGCGGACGTCGCCGGCGCGCTGGCCGACCTCGACGACGAGCTCGCGGAGCTCCGGGCCGAGCTCGGCGACGAGCCGCCGCCCGAGACCGAGGCCGATCCCCGTCACTTCGCCGAGGTCGGCGACGTCCTCTTCGCGGCGGTCAACGTCGCGCGGCGGCTGAACGTCGATCCCGAGCTCGCGCTCCGTGCCGCGACCGAGCGCTTCCGCGCGCGGGTCGAGGAGGCCGAGAGGCTCGCGGCCGAGCAGGGCGAGACGTGGACCGAGCTGCCGCTCGCCGAGCAGGATCGCTACTTCGACCGCGCGAAGGAGGCGGGCGTCTGAGCCGGATCGCGGAGGTCCGCGCGCGCCAGATCCTCGACTCGCGCGGCAATCCCACGGTGGAGGTCGAGGTGGCGCTCGAGTCGGGCGCCACGGGCCGGGCGGCGGTTCCGTCCGGCGCCTCGACCGGCGTCCACGAGGCGCTCGAGCTGCGGGACGGCGGCGAGGAGTGGGGCGGCAAGGGCGTCGCGAAGGCGGTCGCGAACGTCTGCGGCGAGATCGCCTCCGCCGTGCGCGGGCTCGATGCACGCGACCAGGAGGCGCTCGACCGGCGGCTCGTCGAGCTCGACGGGACGCCGCACAAGGGACGGCTGGGGGCGAACGCGATCCTCGGTGTCTCGCTCGCGTCGGCGAAGGCCGCCGCGGCCGAGGCGGGGGTCTCGCTCTTCCGCCACCTCGGTGGCGACGACGCGCGGACGCTGCCGGTGCCGCTGCTGAACGTGGTGAACGGCGGCGCTCACGCGCAGAACTCGATCGACCTGCAGGAGTTCATGCTCGTCCCGGCGGGGGCGGGCTCC
This sequence comes from Gaiellaceae bacterium, assembly GCA_035640455.1. Lineage (GTDB taxonomy): Bacteria > Actinomycetota > Thermoleophilia > Gaiellales > Gaiellaceae > AC-50. The sequence goes on from DASQWB010000085.1 coordinate 26,396, forward strand.
TTCACCGAGGCGCTGCGGATCGGCTCCGAGACCTTCCAGGCTCTGCGCGGCGTGTTCCACGAGCGCGGCCTCTCGACCGGGGTCGGCGACGAGGGCGGCTTCGCGCCCGACCTCACCTCGAGCGAGGAGGCGATCGAGGCCATCATCGAGGGGGCGGAGCGGGCCGGGCACCGCGAGCGCGTCGCGATCGCCCTGGATCCGGCCTCGACCGAGTTCTTCGACGGCGGCGTGTACCGATTCGAGGGTCGCGAGGCCGACGGCGCCGGGATGGCCGACTTCTACGCCACGCTCGCCGAGCAATTCCCGCTCGTCTCGATCGAGGACGGCGTCGCGGAGGACGACTGGGAGGCGTGGCGCGGCCTCACGGGCCGGCTCGGCGACCGGCTCCAGCTCGTCGGGGACGACGTCTTCGTGACGAATCCGGATCGACTTCGGCGCGGAATCGAGGAGGGGGTCGCGAACGCGATCCTCGTCAAGGTGAACCAGATCGGGACGCTGACCGAGACGCTCGAGACGATCCGGCTCGCGCAGGCGAACGGCTACGGCGTCGTGATCTCGCACCGCTCCGGCGAGACGGAGGACACGACGATCGCCGATCTGGCCGTGGCGACGAACGCCGGCCAGATCAAGGCGGGCGCGCCCTCGCGCACCGACCGCATCGCGAAGTACAACCAGCTCCTGCGCATCGAGGAGGAGCTGGGAGACGACGCCCGCTTCCGAGGCTGGGCCGCATTTCCGCGTCGCGTCGCCGCGATTTCCTAAGCCGCCGCTTGCGGCGGCGTTTTCAGGCTGCGCGGGTTTCCCGCGCAGCCGTCTGAACCGACCGGTCGATCCGTCGGCAGTCGAGAGGTCGCTTCTAAGCCGCCGCTTGCGGCGGCGTTTTCAGGCTGCGCGGGTTTCCCGCGCAGCCGTCTGAACCGACCGGTCGATCCGTCGACAGTCGAGAGGTCGCTTCTAAGCCGCCGCTTGCGGCGGCGTTTTCAGGCTGCGCGGGTTTCCCGCGCAGCCGTCTGAACCGACCGGTCGACCCGTGCGCGGTCGACCCGCTACCTCCTGGGTCGGCGCTACCTTTTCGATAGAGATGGCCGCCCCCGCGCGCCGAACGAAGATCATCGCGACGCTCGGTCCCGCGTCGTCGACGCGCGAGCGGATCGCCACCCTCGTCCAGGCCGGGATGGACTGCGCCCGGCTCAACTTCTCGCACAGCACGCACGAGCAGCACGCGGAGGCGGTCCGGATCGTCCGCGGGGTGCAGGAGGAGGTCGGGCGGCCGGTCGCGATCATGGCCGACCTCCAGGGCCCGAAGCTCCGACTCGGCGACCTGCCGGAGCCGGTCGTGCTCGAGCGGGGCACGCACGTCGACGTCGTCGCGGGGGACGCCTCGCGGCGCGACGGCGAGCTCCCGGTCAGCCCGGCCGTGATCGCCGAGGTGCTCCAGCCGGGGCACGAGATCCTGATCGACGACGGCCTCGTCCGGCTCCAGGTGGAGTCCGTGAAGGCCGGGCGCGCGCACTGCGCCGTCCTCGAGGGCGGCCGCGTCTCGAGCCACAAGGGCGTGAACCTGCCCGGGGTGCCGGTGCCGATCCCGTCGCTGACGCGCAAGGACCTCGACGACCTCCAGTTCGCGCTCGAGCAGGAGGTCGACTTCGTCGCGCTCTCCTTCGTCCGGTCGGCCGCGGATGTCCGCGATCTGCGCGGGCTCATCGACCAGGCTGGCTCGCACGCCGGCGTCGTGGCGAAGGTGGAGAAGGCGGAGGCGGTCGAGGCGCTCGACGCGATCGTGGCCGAGGCCGACGTGCTGATGGTCGCGCGCGGCGACCTCGGCGTCGAGATCGGCCCCGCGTCCGTCCCGCTGCTCCAGAAGCGGATCATCGTCCGCGCGCTCGACAACGGGAAGCCGGTGATCACGGCCACCCAGATGCTGGAGTCGATGGTGCACCAGGCCGAGCCGACGCGGGCCGAGGCGAGCGACGTCGCCAACGCGGTGCTCGACGGGACCTCGGCGGTCATGCTCTCGCAGGAAACGGCGATCGGCGAGTACCCGGTGGCGGCGGTCGCCTACATGGACCGGATCGCGCGCGCCGTCGAGCCGAGCCTCGACTACCGGCACCAGCTCCCCGAGGCGAGCGAGGCGCCGTCGATCGGCCGCGCGATGTCGAATGCCGCCTGCGACCTCGCCGAGACGCTCGGCGCGACGGCCATCCTCGTCCCGACCTTCAGCGGCAAGACGGCGTCGGCGGTCGCGCGGCTGCGCCCGCGTCGCCCCGTCGTCGGCCTGACGCACCACCGCTACGCGCTCCAGCAGATGGCGCTCGAGTGGGGCGTGGTGCCGCTCGAGATCCCGGAGTGCGTGAACGTCGAGGATCTCTGGTCGCGCTCGCTGGACGCCGTGCGGGCGAGCGGTCTCGTGTCGCCGGGCGACCGCGTCGTGATCACCGCCGGGACGCTGGTGAACGTCCCGGGGACGACGAACGTGATCAAGGTGGAAGTGGCGTGACGCGCGAGGAGGCCGAGCGCCTCCTCGGTCTTGCGCGCGAGGCGAGCTTCCTGGGGCCGGAGGCGGCGAGCTGGGTGGAGCGCTTGGCGCCCGAGCGCGAGCAGCTGGTCGAAGCCGCCCGCTTCCTCGTCGAGAACGGCGAGGAGGAGGCTGCGGCCGAGCTAGCGGGCAGGCGTGTGGCGCCTCTGGCTCGTCTCGGGCGACGTCGCGGGCGGGCGGCAGCTGATCGCTGCCACGCTGCAGGATGGAGCGGCGATGCCCTCTCGCGCGTGGGCGCTCGCGCTCTACGGCGACGGGCTCCTCGCGTTCCGGCAGGGCGCGCAGGCCGAGTCGCGGGCCCGGAACGAGGCGGCGCTGGAGACCGCGCGCGCGGTGGGCGACCGCGAGGCGGAGGCGCTCGCGCTCGTCGGGCTCAGCCGCGTCGCCTTCCGGGACGGCGACTACGACCGCGTGCGCTCGCTCGCGCTCGAGGCGCGCGAGCTGACGCGCGACCTCGACCCGAACGCCGACGTCGCGCCGCTGCACATGCTCGCCGCCGGGACGCGCCTCGCGGGCGACCACGACGGCGCCGCCGCGCTCTACGACGAGAGCCTGGAGCTCAACCGGCGCCTCGGCGACAGTCGCATGGTCGGCGTCGAGCTGCACAACCTGGGCCACGTCGAGCTCCACCGCGGTAACGTCGAGGCCGCCGAGCGCTGCTTCGCCGAGTGCGCCGACGTTCGCAACGAGGACGACCCGTACGAGGCGGCGATGACGCGCCTCAACCGGGCCGCTCTCGCGTTCGCCCGCGGCGACCGGCACCTGGCCGCCGACCTGCTCGGGCGGACGACGGAGACGCTCGAGGCGGCCGGGATCGTGCTCGACCCCGACGACGCCTTCGAGGTCGACTGGCTGCGCGCGCGTCTCGGCGGCTCCTAGAGGACCGGTGCCCTGGCCGCCGAACGTGCGGCCATGTCGCGTGCAGCAAGGTCCAGGCGATGGCGGCTGGTGCTCGTCGCGGCCGTGGCATTCGTCGGCTTCCTGTACTACCGACCGGCGCGGGCCTACCTCGACACACGGCACGCGCTCGCCCAACGGCGCGCCGAGGTGCGGGGCCTCGAGGCGCAGAAGCGCCTGCTCGAGCGGCGCCTGGCGAGCTCGACCAGCCCGGCCGCGCTCGAGCTCGAGGCGCGGAAGCTCGGGCTCGTCAAGCCGGGCGAGCGCCTCTTCATCGTCCAAGGGATCGCCGCCTGGAAGCGAAAACATGCGACCGCGGAAAAGGCCGGTGCATTTTCCGCGGGTGGACGCTAGTCGCCTCGCTTCGCTCGCGAGAATGAAGAGGTATGGATGACCTCGAGCTCGTCGAGCGGCAGCTCGGCCGCCGCCCGCGAGCCTTCCGCCGCGTCGCCGTCCGCTGCCCCTACGGCCGGCCGGCCGTCACCGAGCAGTGGCCCTACGACGAGTCGGGCGAGCCCTTTCCGACGACGTACTGGCTGACGTGTCCCTACCTCGTCGCGGCGCTCGCCCGCATCGAGGCGGCAGGCGGCGTCGAGCGCTGGACGCGCGCCGCGGCCGAGGACGCAGAGCTCGCCGAGAGCCTGCCCGAGGCGCACGAGGAACAGCGCCGCATCCGGCCCGAGCTCGACCTCGGGATCGGAGGCGCGCGCGCGGGCACACAGGGGCTGAAGTGCCTGCATGCCCACGCCGCGTTCGCGCTCGCCCGGCCCGGCTACCAGCTCGGCGAGCGGATCCTCGCCGAGGTCGAGCCGCTGTGGCCGCCGGACGGCTGCTGCACGCCGGCGTAGCTAGCATCGCGGCGTGGTCGCGGTCGAGACCGCACGGGCGGAGTGGGAGGAAGCCCATCGCAGGCTCGAGGGACACGCGGACGAGCCGCAGCTCTACGCGCGCCTGCTGGAGCAGGTCGAGGCGGTGACCGAGGAGCTCGCACGGCGGATCGGGCAGACGTTCACGCTCGCCGAGCTGGCGGAGGTCTACGCAGGCGCCGAGCACTGGACGCGGGAAGCCGTCGCGGAGCGGGCGCCGGCGCCGGGGTGGCCGCGCACGCTGGCGGTGGTGGAGGGCGAGGCCTTCCACCGCTACCAGCTCGGCGCGGTCGACTACGTACCGTGAGCGTCTTCGAGCCGTCCCACGCCCGCAGGCGGGAAGCCAGGCGGCGAGGCCGCCGGCGCGTCGTCCTGTCCGTACTCGGGCTCGTCGCCGCCGCTGTGCTCTTCGGGATCGGCGTCGCGGTCGGCGAGGCGCTCCACGACAACCCGAAGCCCGGCGGCACTCGGACCCAGATCGACACGATCGTCCTCTCGGGGGTGTCGAAATAGGAAGCTTTGGGAAGGTTCGTCTGGCGGCATGACCCCGCCTCGTGACCCGATCGGACGCCGCGCACCGGCCAACGAGCCGGACTGGTTGACGCTCGGTCAGGCCGCAAAGTATCTCGGTGTCGCGCAGAGCACGATCCGGAAGTGGTCCGACACCGGCCGCGTTCCGGCCTTCTACACGCCGGGCCGCCACCGCCGGTACCGCCGAGCCGATCTCGACGCGTTCCTCGACCGCTCCGGTCCCGGAGGCCGGGAGCGGACCGGCCCGGTCGTCCTCGTCGTCGACGACGACGCGGGCGTGCGCGGGCTCGTGCGTGCGAACCTCGAGGCGGAGGGCTACGCCGTGCGGGAGGCGGCGAGCGCGCGCGAGGGCCTGGCCGCGCTCGAGGAGGAGGAGGCGCCCGACCTCGTCCTGCTCGACGTGATGATGCCCGAGGTCGACGGCTGGGAGATGCTGCGCCAGGTGCAGGAGCGCTTCGGCGCCGGCGCGATCCCCGTGATCGTGTTCAGCGGGAAGGTGGAGGAGCGGTCGGTCGTGGACGCGGCGAGCCGCGGCGCGAGCGGCTTCCTCGGGAAGCCGTTCGACCTCCGGCAGCTGATCGACCAGGCGAAGCAGATCGCGCCCGTTTGACGGAGCCGATGGATCAGAGCGCGTCGACCGGTCGTTTCAGACGGACGCACGCAGAAGCAGGCGGGGCCGCGGGCAAAGCCCGCGTCCCCTCGAAGCGGCAGCGCAAGCGCAGCCGCGGCCCGCGCGTCCTGACGGTCGGCGCCGAAACGGCGCCTTAGCTGACCGCGCTCGACCGCCACCTCGAGCGCTTCGTCGTCCACCACCGGACCGGCGTCCTCGACCCGGTCTTCGTGTGGCTCTCCCACGTGGGGACGTTCGGCGCGCTCTGGCTCGGCCTCGCCCTCGCGCTGGCGCTGCTCCGCAGGCGCCCCGACCTCCTGCTCCTTGTGCTCGCGGCCGACGCCCTCGCCGACCTCGCCGCCTTTGCCATCAAGCGGTTCGTCGACATCGAGCGACCGCCCTTCCGCTACGCCGAGCCGAAGGCGCTCGTCCACGTGCCGCGTGACCACACGTTCCCCTCCGGGCACGCGGCGACGAGCTTCGCCTGCGCCACCGTGCTCGTCTTCGCCTTCCCGCGTCTCGCCGTGCCGCTCTACCTCCTCGCGGCGGCGATCGCCTTCTCGCGCGTCTACGTCGGCGTGCACTACCCCTTCGACGTAGTCGGCGGCGCGCTTCTCGGGATCGCGGTCGCTATAGCTCTTCGCTGGCTCGCACGAGGCCCGCGACGATCACGGCGATCGCCGCGATCAGGCTGATCCAGATCCCAATACCGCGGCCGCTCGCGGGCAGGAACGTGTCGGGGATCGAGATCAGCCGGATGAGGACGAAGATCGTCGCCAGCGAGCCGAGGGCGATCACGACCAGGCTCTCCGGCACCGTCGCGGGCAGCTCGATCCCCGCCTCGCGGAGCGCGAAGAGCGCGAGCACGGCGAGGCCCACGAAGAAGACGAGCTTGCCGAGCGCGCCGGTGTGCCAGCCGATGACGCTCAGCGTGAAGCCGCCGCCCGACTCCATCCCCGCGTACCAGTCGGTGAAGACCGAGATCGTCAGCACGAGCCCGGACACCCATGTCATCAGCTCCCCGGCGCTCCAGTACCGCCCGCCGGGCCGCTGCTCGACCTCGGCGCCGACCGGCCGGGTGGGCGCCGGCGGCCGTCGGGGCGGCAGAGGCTCGGGCGTTTGCACGGGAGGGAGTATGGAGATATCTGAAGAGAACGGGCCTAGGAACGCGCCCACGTCAGGGGATATTCTCCCGGGGGTCGAATGGCGCAGGACACGTACGCTTCAGACGACGGGCCAGCCGCCGGGTACGTCCAGTTCTGGTCGACCGGGGAGAGCGTCAAGGGCGAGTTCCACTGTGCCGAATGCGGGTACGGCATTGCCGTCTGCCGCGAGTTGCCGCGGTGCCCGATGTGCGGCGGCGAGTCGTGGGAGCAGGCGGCGTGGAGCCCGTTCGGGCGCGCCGGCGCGGCGCTCCGGCACTGATTCGGTAACCCGCGCCCGCAATACTGGCTAGATCATGACTATCGAAGGCCGTACGGACGGCGCGTCTGGGTCAGCGCTCGACGCCGTCGCCGAGGCGAGCCGGGCTCTCACGACCGGGGGAACGCTGCGCGAGGCGCTCGCGTCGATCGCGGCCGCGGCGGCGTCCGCGACCGGAGCGGAGGTGGTCGTGGCCCGCGTGCTCGCCGCCGACGCGCGGCAGCTGAAGGCCCATGCCGTCTGGGCTGTCTCGCCGGCCGTCGCGGCCGAGCTCGAGGGCTCGCGGTTCGCGGTGGAGGAGCTTCCTGCGGCGGAGGTCGACGAGGTCGCCCGACTTCCGAAGGCGGTGCAGCTCGCCGCCGAGCGCGCCCGCGCCGGCGCCGTTCTCCAGGTGCCGATCGTCCTCGACGACGCCGTCCTCGCGAGCCTCGAGCTGATGCGCCCGCGAATGCGCTTCTCCGCCGACGAGCGGGTGCTGGCACGGCTCTTCGCCCACCAGATCGGGCTGGCGATCCGCGCCTTCGGCGCGCACGGCGCCGCCGGCGAGCGCGACGGTGCGAACGGGACCCTCGAGCTCGCCGGCGAGGCGCTCGCCGCCGGCTCGGACGAGCTCCGGACCGCCGAGCAGGTGACGAGGCTCGCGACCGAGGCGACGGGCGCGCTCGGCGCCCTCCTCTGGCGCGCGGCCGAAGAGGACGAAGGTCTCGAGCTCCTCGGCTCCTTCGGCCTCCAGGCAGCCGAGCCGGAGGTCGCCCGTGCGGGCGAGGCCGCCGGCCGCGCGCTCGCGGAGCGGCAGCCGGTCGCGGTCGAGGCGGGCACCGCGACGATCCTGCTCGGGGAGCCGCCGGTGGGCGCGCTTCAGCTGCTGTTCGCGGGCGGCAATCCCCCGTCGGACGAGGCGCTCGCCCACCTCTCCACCTTCGGCGTCCGCGTCGCCGACGCCCTGCGCGCCGGCGAGCGCGCCCGCTCGCTCGCCGGGGAGCTCGAGCGGACGCGGACGCTCCTCGGCGTCGTCGGCCAGGCGATTGCGCAGCTCTCGCTCGCGCACACCCTCGAGACGGCGGTCGGGCGGGTGGCCGAACTCCTCGGGGCCGAGCGGCTCGCGGTGTACCTGCGCGACGACGGTCGGCTCGGCGCCGCCGCGGGGCGCGGGCTCGCCGGACCGCACGTCCGGGTCGCGGAGCGGCTGCTCGAGCTCGCGGTCGGGCCGTACAGGGGCCGCGGGATCCTCGTCGTCGAGGACGCGGCCGCCGACCCGCAGCTTTCGCCGGCGGCCGACGCCGTCGCCGAAGCCGGGATCGAGGCCGCGGTCGCGCTCCCGCTCCACGTGCACGACGACGTAATCGGGCTCCTCGCCGTCTACCCACCGCGCCGGCGGCCGCCCAGCACGCACGAGGCCGCATTCCTCTCGGCGCTCGCGAGCCAGCTCGCCGTCGCCGTCCAGAACGCGCAGCTCCACGAGCGGGCGAAGCGGCTCGGAGTCGAGCTCGAGAGCGCGCTCGGCGCCGAGCGCCAGGCGGCACGGCAGCTCCGCGCCCTCTACGAGATCTCGCGTTCCTTCGCCCAGACGCTCTCGCTCGAGACGACCCTCGAGGCCGTGGCCCGAACCGTCGTCGAGCTCCTCGAAGTGGACGCGGCCGTGATCCGCATGCCCGACGAGCGGCGGGAGCTCCTCGTCTCGCGGGCGATCCACGTCGCCGACCCGCGCCTGGACGAGGCGGTGCGGGCCGTCCTCGCGCGGCCGCAGCCCCTCGAGAAGCTGCTCGGCCGCCGCCTCTTCCGCATGGGCAAGTCGCTGCGCATCGACGCCGAGACGGCAGCGCGGCTCGGCTCCTCGTACGAGCTCTTGGTGCCGTTCCTCGAGCGCGGCTCGACCGCGGCCGTCGTGCCGGTAGCGACCCCCGCCGAGGTGCTCGCGACGCTGCTCATCCTCTCGTTGGATCCGGCGCGGCCGCTCGAGGACGCGACCGTGGAGACGGCGCTCGCGATCGCTGGGCAGGCCGCGCTCGCAATCGACAACGCCCGTCTCTACCAGCAGCAGAAGGACTTCGCCGACACGATGCAGCGGTCGCTCCTCCCGCGCGTCGCGCCCGACCTCGAGGGGCTCGAGCTCGGCGCCGTCTACGAGTCGTCGGCGCGGGTCGACGTCGGCGGCGACGTCTACGACTACCTCCGGCTCCCGGACGGCCGGCTCGCGGTCGTGCTCGGCGACGTCACGGGGCACGGGATCGAGGCCACGGCCGACATGGCGATGGCGAAGTTCGTCTTCCGCTCGCTCGCGCGCGAGCACCCCGAGCCCGCCGACTTCCTCGCCTCCGCGAACGACGTCGTCGTCGGCGAGATCGCGCCGGGCAAGTTCATCACCATGGCCTACCTCGTCGTGGATGCGGCCGTCGGCGAGGTCGCCTGCGCCTGCGCAGGTCACCCGCCGCCCCGGATCGTCGGCGCCGACGGTCGGGTGGCGCCGCTCGCCGCGACCGGCCTCGCGCTCGGGATCGAAGGCGCGCAGAGCTATCGCGAGGCTCACGCGCCGCTCGCGCCGGAGGAGAGCGTCGTCGTCTTCACGGACGGCGTCGTCGAGGCCCGCCGCGGCAGCGAGCTCTTCGGACTCGAGCGGCTCGACGAGGTCCTCGTGCGAGGCGGCGGCCTGAGCGCCGAGGAGCTGGCCGCGGCGGTCGTCGAGAGCTGCCGCTCGTTCGTCGGCGGCGGGCTCGGCGACGACTGCGCCGTCGTCGTCATTCGCCGGACGGCGTAGGGCGCCGACTCGGCGGCACCGACCCTCAGCACGCGCAGCTTGCCTGCGCGTCCGTCTGAAATGGCTGGTCGAGCGACTGCGAGTCATCCGAAGCCGCCTCTAATTCGTCTGTTTCCAGCGCTATTCTCGGAATAGATGAAGCGCCCGGCGCTCGCGGCCCTGCTGCTCTCCGCCTGCCTCGTCGGCGGCTGCGTCGCGGCGGTCGTGGCCACGTCCCCGGGCGCGATCGGCGCCGTCTTCACGACGATCCCGACGACGGGCACCGAGCCCGTCACCACGACCACGACGACCACCACGACCACGACGACCGCGGTGCAGCGGATCGCGGCCGGCGTGACGATCGGCGGCGTCCGCGTCGGCGGGATGACGGCGGCCGATGCGTACACGGCGGTGCGGAACGCGTTCGAGCGGCCGCTCGTCCTCCTCGTCGGTAGCCACCGCCTGCAGGTCTCCCCCGAGCAGCTCGGCGCCGTCGCCTACGCGCTCGAGGCCGTCGACCGTGCGCAGACGGCGCGCCCCGGCACCCCGATCCGGCTGCGCGTGACCGTGCGCCGCGGGAAGGTGGCGGCGTTCGTGGCCCGGCTCGCGCGCCGGCTCGATCGCGCGCCGGTCGACTCCCAGCTCTCGCTGCGGCACTTGCGGCCGTACATCTCGCCCTCGCGCTCGGGCGCCGCGCTCCGGCGCAAGCAAGCGGTGCGACTGATCCTCGCAGCGCTCTCGACGAACCGGCGCACGCCGATCCGGCTTCGCCGCACGGAGCTCGCCCCGCGGGTCACGCGGGCGAACTTCGGCCCGATCGTCGTCATCCGCCGCACCTCGAACCAGCTCTTCCTCTACCACGGCATGCAGGAGTGGCGCGTCTTCGCCGTGGCGACGGGCCAGAACACCTACCCGACCCCGCTCGGCCGCTTCCAGATCGTCGTCAAGTGGCGGAACCCGTGGTGGTACCCGCCGAACTCGCCGTGGGCGGCCGGCCAGAAGCCGATCCCGCCCGGCCCGAACAACCCGCTGGGCACCCGCTGGATGGGCCTCTCCGCACCCGGTGTCGGCATCCACGGCACGCCGAACGACGCCTCGATCGGCTACTCGGTCTCGCACGGCTGCATCCGGATGCACATCCCGGACGCCGAATGGCTCTTCGTGCGGGTGCGCATCGGGACGCCGGTCTACATCGTCGCGGCCTAGACTGACGGTCGTGCCCAAGGCGCTGAAGCTCGGCGCGCAAGCGGTCGCGTTGGCGGGGCTCGTCGGCCTCTTCGCGCTCCTGATCTGGAAGATCACGCACCGCCCCCGGCCGGTGAAGGTGGGCGCGGCGGCTCCCGCGTTCGACCTCCAGCGCCTCGACGGAAACGGCCGCCTCGCGCTCGCGTCGTGGAACGGCCGCGTGCGGGTCGTGAACTTCTGGGCCACCTGGTGCGGCCCGTGCAAGTCCGAGTCGCCGGCGCTCCAGCGGCTGTGGGAGCAGTACCGCAAGCGGGGCGTCGTCTTCGTGGGCGTCGACTACAACGACGTCGCGAGCGACGCGCGCCGGTTCGTCCGCAAGCACGGGCTGACCTACCCGATGGTGCGCGACCGCGACGGGTCGGTCGGCAACGCCTACGACCTGACCGGGGTTCCCGAGACCTTCGTCGTCGACCGCCGCGGCCGGCTCCTCGAGCACTTCGCGGGGCCGATCGACCGCCGCGACAACGACCGCGCCTTCAGGCGCGCGGTCGATCGCGCGCTGCAGTCGTGAAGAAGCTCGTCGCCGCGTGCGCGGCCCTCCTCGTCGTGCTGCCGCTCGCGGGAACGGCTGCTGCCAGCGAGGCGCACCCGACCCTCGCCGAGCTCGAGGGCGAGGTGATGTGCCCGATCTGCCACACGACGCTCGACCAGTCGAACTCGGCCGCCGCGGGTCGGATCAAGGCGTTCATCGTGCGCCGGATCAGAGCGGGGGACACGAAGAGCGAGATCAAGCGGGAACTCGTCGACCAGTTCGGCCCGGCGATCCTCGCCGCGCCGCCGAAGCACGGCTTCGACCTCCTCGCCTGGCTGCTGCCGATCGTCGGGATCCTCGGCGGGGGCCTCGTCATCGGCTTCGCCGCGTGGCGCTGGAGCCGGCGGCGTGAGCCGGAGTTCGTCCTCTCGGGCGGCGGCATGGCTATGCCGCGGCCGCTCGACCCCGAGCTCGAACGGCGGCTCGACGAGGAGCTGCGGCACTTCGAGGACTAGATGGGACGCGCAGGACACATGGTGTCGACCGGTCATTTCAGACGGCGGTGCGGGAGACCAGCACGTCCTGATGACGGCACCGCAAGCGGTGCCTAGGTGCTGGGCCGGATCCCGATCGCGTTCCTCGCCGGGCTCGTCTCGTTCCTCGCGCCGTGCGTGCTGCCGCTCGTGCCGGGCTATCTGTCGGCCGTGTCCGCGGTGGATGCGGGCCGGCTCGGCGAGCGCGGGGTCGCGCGCCGGGTCGTGGTCTCGAGCATCCCCTTCGTGCTCGGGTTCACCGCGGTCTTCGTCGCGCTCGGGACCGGTGTCGCCGCGGCCGGCGGGCTGTTGCCGACGCGCTCGCAGGAGGAGATCGCCGGCTTCGTCGTCGTCGTCTTCGGCCTCGCCTTCATGGGCCTCCTGCCATGGCCGGAGCGGCTCGTCGCGCCGGGCCTCCTGAGCGGCGCGCGGCGGAGCCGGTCGAACGTCCTCCTCGGGGGTGCGTTCGGGGTCTGCGCCGCGCCCTGCATCGGGCCGGTGCTGGCCTCGACGCTCGCACTCGCCTCGAACACGAGCACCGTCGCCCAGGGCTCGGTGCTCCTGCTCGCCTACTCGGCGGGGCTCGCGCTGCCCTTTCTCGTCACCGGGGTCGCGTTCAGCCGGGCGATGGGCGCGTTCCGGTGGCTCCGCGACCGCTATACCGCGATCCAGGTCGGAAGTGGCGCGATCCTCGTCGCGCTCGGCCTCCTTCTCTTCTTCGACCGCTTCTGGTGGCTTCGCGTGGCCTTCAACCACGCTCTTCAGGCCGTCGGCCTTTCGGACTAGGCGCTACAGCCGAGGCGGCGGCAGGTCGAGCGAGCCGCCGCGCACGACCGCCGCCGCGGCGCGAACCTGCTCGAGAACGGACGCGACGTCGACGCCTTCGTGCAGCGGCGCGTAGGGCCCGAGCCGCCGCTCCGCCTTCTCGAGCTGGCGCTCACAGCCCACCCGGTTCCCGCGTCCGGCCTGGTACCACGCGACCGCCACGTGGACGAGGCCCTGGTAGAAGTCGCGCTCCGCCTCCCGCGCCGCGCGCCACGCCAGCTCGAGCTCCTCGTGCGCGGCGAAGAACTCGCCGCTGCGAATCAACTCGAGACCATGCTCGAACGCGCTTAGCAACTTGGATAGGCGCCGGTCCGCCGCCGGAGCCGGGCTTCGCCCGGCGGGAGGCGACCTACGGCGGTCCCGCCACCACCCCCAAGACAGTCGCCGGCTCCTGAGACGGCCGAGGTGAGACAGCCGCACGAGAGGAGGGGGCTCGCGGGGGAACCAGGGGTTTCCCCGCGCCTAAAGTGCGATCTTCACCTCGCCGTGCTCGACCCGCACCTCGTAGGTGCGGAGCTGGATCGCGCGGTCGAACTCGTTCTCGCCGGTGCGGACGTCGTACTGCCACCCGTGCCACGGGCACGTGAGGACGTGGTCGTCGATCCGGCCCTCGCCGAGCGGCCCCTTGAGGTGGAGGCAGTGTCCCTGCGTCGCGTAGAACTCGCCGTCGACGTGCGCGAGCGCGAGCTCCTCGTCGCCGGCCCGGACCACCCGCACCGACCCCGGCGGGACCTCGTCCACCCGCGCCACGGTCACGAAGCGATCGGCCACGCCGCGAGGCTAACAAAGGGCCTTGAGAGCGCCCTCACGCGGCGGTACGCTCCCGTCGTGGCGACGATCCTGCTGGCAGGCGTCGACCTCTTCTTCCGGGGGAAGCTGGAGGCCCTCCTACCCGAGCATCACCTGATCACGACGGACGGGGTCGGGGAGCCGGAGCTCGTGATCTGCGACATCGCGCGGATCGAGCCGGAGGAGGTCGCGGACGCCTATCCGGACGTCCCGATCCTCGGCTTCACGAACCACAACGACACCGCTGGCCTGCGCGCCGCGAAGACCGCGGGCTTCGACCAGGTGGTCGTGAAATCGGCGCTTGACGAGCGGGGGAGAGACCTCGTCGAGGAGTTGTTGGCGTCGCTAGAGTAGGCCGCCGTGACGTACATTATCGCAGAGCCCTGCATCGACATCAAAGACCGCTCGTGCGTCGACGTCTGCCCCGTCGACTGCATCCACGAGGCCGACCGCATCCTTGTCATCGATCCCGAGGAGTGCATCGACTGCGGAGCCTGCGAGCCCGAATGCCCGGTCGAGGCGATCTTCCCCGAGGACGCCCTCCCGGACAAGTGGGAGCCGTTCGTCGAGATCAACTACGCCTACGGAAAGGGCATGGACGTCGTGAACGAGCTCACGGACACGTACGCGACCGAGCACGACGTCCAGAACCCGCCGCTGGAATAACTCGCGGCTTCAGCCGGTAGTAACAGCTCATGGAGCCGAAGACGCTGGACCACGTCGCGCTCTGGGTCGAGGACCGCGAGCCGATCGCGGCTCTCCTCACCGGCAGCGTCGGCATGCACGTCGTCGACCGTACCGACGCGTTCACCCTCGTCGGCTCGGATGCGCGGCGCGGGAAGCTGACCCTCTTCACGGCCGAGGGCCCGCGAGAGCGCGGCGCCCTCGCCCACGTGGCGCTTCGCGTCAGCGACCTCGAGGCGGCGCTGCACGCGCTTGCGGAGGACCTGGCCGTCGACCGGCCCCGCAGCGGCGAGGCGTACTTCGACGCCGGCGAAGGTCTCCGCCTCGGCCTTGTCGAGGCGCCGACCGACGTCGAGTACGACCTCGACCATGCGGCGCTGTTCTCGACCCGTCCCGAGCAGACGGCAGAGGAGTACGAGCGGCTCGGCTTCGCGCCGGCAGAGCCCGGGCCCTCCGGTGCCCCGCGCGTCGAGGTCGGCGGCGCGTACGTCGAGTTCCACCCGGGCGATCCGGGTGACCCGGAGCGGCCGCTGCTCAACCACCTGGCCGTGCTCGTCGACTCCGCGGACGACCACATCGAGGAGGCGCGCGAGACCGGCATCGAGATCGACAACATCGTCGACGCGGCGAATACCTACGCCGTCTTCCTCTGGGGGCCGGAGCGCGTCCGCGTCGAGTACGTCGAGCACAAGCCGACGTTCTCTCTGACCTAGGAGCGCCCGCGAGACACCGGCGTGTCGACCGGTCGTTTCAGACGGACGCGCGGGCGGAGCCCGCGCGTCCTGATGGCGGCGCCGCAAGCGGCGCCTTAGTCATCGCCGGCGCCGGAATGGCGGGACTCTGCGCGGCGGCGCGGACCCGCGAGCTCGGCCCGCAGCCGGTCGTCTACGAGAAGGGTGACCGGCCCGGCGGCTCGATGCTCCTCTCGAGCTGCGTCATCTGGCGCTACCGAACGTTCGAGGACTTCCGCGCCGAGTGCCTCGGCGGCGACCCGGACCTGCAGCGGCTCGTCTTCGAGCGGCTCGACGAGGGGATTGCATGGCTTGAGTCGCTCGGCGCGCCCGTGGTCGAGCACGAGACGGGAAACCCGCGCACGGTCGGCAAGCGCTTCGACCCACGCGGTCTCACGGAGGCGCTCGTCCGGGCCGCGGGCGGCGAGATCCGGCTCCGGGAGCCCGTTCCGCCTGTCGTCGACGCGCCGCTCATCCTCGCGACCGGCGGCTTCCAAGCCTCTCCGGAGCTCGTGGCGCACTACATGCATCCCGCGGCACCGCTCCGCCTGCGAGCGAACCGCTGGAGCTCCGGCGACGGCCTGCGGCTCGGCCTCGCTCGCGGCGGCGCCGTCACGGCCGGCATGGACGAGTTCTACGGCCGGAACATGCCCGACGCCTCCTTCACCGAGACCGAGTTCGTCCCGCTCGCCCAGCTCTACGGTCGTTACGCCCGCATCTACGACGAGCGGGGCGAGGAGTTCTTCGCCGGGCGCGAGGTCTCGTGGTCGGAGACCGACCTCGTGCAGGCGACGGCGCGCCAGCCGGGAGCCCGCGCGTGGTACGTCCTCGACGACGAGGCGCTCGAGCGACGGATCCGGGGGCGGAGCGTCGCGGAGATGGTCGCGCTGGCCGCGACCGCCGTCCCGCCGGAAGAGCTGCCGTTCCCTGCGCCTGCGGGCGCGAAGGTCGCAGTGCGTGTCGCGCCGGGAATCACGCACACGATCGGCGGCCTCCGCGTTGACCCGCAAGCCCGCGTGCTCGACGAATCAGGCGTCCCCGTTCCGGGCCTCTACGCGGCCGGCGCCGACGTCGGCGGCATCTCGACCGGGGGTTACGCAAGCGGCCTCGCCGCCGCCCTCGTACTGGGTCGCGTGGCCGCCGAAAGTGCGGACGGCTCGGCGGGAACGGCTTAGCTAGGCGCCCTGGAGGTAGGCGCACGGCCGGTCGTCGCCCGGGAGCGGCGACGCGCCGACCTTCGTCACGCGCATCGTCTGGCCGTCGGCCTCGACCTCGGAACCGACGGTCGGCAGCTCGCCCTCGGCCTCGCGCACCTCGTAGCCGGTCGGCTTCCAGACGAAGAGGAGGTAGGGGCCCTCGGGCACGCGCGCGATGTTAACGGCGCTCGGTGTAGGGCGGCAGGAGCACGTGGACGGTCGTGCCGCCGTCCGCCCCCTGGTCGATCGAGAGCCGCCCGTTGAGCGTGCGCGCCCGCTCGGCGATCGCGTCGAAGCTGCGGCGCCTGCGCTCTCCCGGCGCGTCGTCCGAGATGACCGTGTCGAAGCCGCCGTCGGCGGTCCGTCCGACGCGGACGGAGATGCGCGTCGGCGGCCCACGGCGCACCGCCTGGTTGAGCGCCTCGCGGATGATCTGGTAGACGCCCGCCTGCGCCTTCTCGGCGAGCGACTCCGCCGCTTCGACGTCGACGTCGATCTGGATCTTGTTCGCGAGCGCGACGCTCTCGGCGAGGGCGCGCAGGGCCGGGCTGAAGCCCTGGTCGCGGAGGACGACCGGCTCGAGGCTGAACGAGAGGTCGCGGAGCGAGCGGATCGTCTCCCGATGGCGGCCGAGCGCGCTCGCGGTGATCCGCTTCGCGTCGTCGAGCCGGCCGTCGTCGATCGCGTCGCCGACCGCGTCCAGCATCAGCGCGATGCCGGACAGCGACTGGACGGCGCCGTCGTGGAGCTCGCTCGCGAGCCGCCGCCGCTCGTCCTGCTCGGCCGTGATCAGCTGCTCCGAGAGCCGCGCCCGCTCCGCGAGCAGGCGCGCGTTCTCGCTCGCGCGGACGGCGAAGTCGGCGAGGACGGTCGCGCGCGCCACGTCGACCCGCTGGAACGGCCGCTCGCGCTCGAGCCGCAGGACGCCCAGCTCGTGGTCGCGGTCGCGGAGCGGCACCTCGAGCCGGTAGCGGCCCGCCGTCGGCTCCGCCGCCGACTCGCTCGCCAGCTCGGCGCGCGCGCCGAAGAGCCGCTCGGCCTCGCTGCGGGCCTGCTCGAGCACCTCGTCGGTCGGGGCCGCCGAGATCGTCCCCATCGACTCGACGAGCAGCTCCAGGAAGTTCGGCTCGGCCGAGGTTCTGAACCCCTTTTAATCGATGATCGCTTCGCGGAGGGCGATCGCGACGGCGTGGGTGCGGGTGTCGGCCTCGAGCTTGGCGAGGATGTGGCGGACGTGGCTCTTCACCGTCTCCTGGCTGATGAAGAGCTTCGTCGCCACGTCGGCGTTGGACATCCCGTCGGCGAGGAGCTGAAGGATCTCGCGCTCGCGAGAGGTCAGCATCTCGTCCTTGTCCTTCCCGGTGAGGAAGGCCGGCATGAGCGCGGGGTCGACGTAGCCCTCGCCGCCCGCGACCTTCTCGATCGCCCGCAGGAGCGTCTGGTGCGGCGCCTCCTTGAGGATGTAGCCCTTCGCGCCGGACTCGAGGCCGCGGCTGAGCAGCGACCGCTCGCTGTAGGCGGTGAAGATGAGGACGGCCGTCTCGGGCAGCTTCTCGGTCAGGATCTTC
>DASQWB010000086.1:0-29436 GCA_035640455.1 Gaiellaceae bacterium
GGCGGAGCCAACGGTCCCAGACGGGGTAGCCGGGCGGCGGAACGGCCTCGTCGAGCGCCGTCCCGTACGCCCGGCGCACCTCGGGCGGCGTCGGCACGCAGAGCACCGCGACGTCCGGCGGGACGCTGTCTGCGATCGGGCGCAGGAGGTCGGCGTGCACGACGAGGTGCGTGGCGCCGGAGTCGCTCAAGACGTGCTCGATCTCGCCCGGCTTCGAGTGCCAGTTGAGCGGCACGGAGTGTGTGCCGGCGAAGCTCGCGGCGAATGCGGCCTCGAGGAAGGCGATGTCGTTCCGCAGCAGGAGCGCGACCGCTCCGCCGGTCTCGGCGAACCCAGAGGCGGCGCGCGCCGCCCGCTCGTAGAGCCGAGGCAGCGAGAGCCGGCGGCGGCCGCTCTGGACGGCGCCGCGCGGCTCGGCCGGCCTCGCCGCCGCGGCCGGCGCGCGCTCAGAGACGCTCAAGGATCGTTCCCGTCGCGACGGCGCCGCCGCAGCACATCGCGACGAGCGCGATCGTGCCGTCGGAGCGCTCGAGCTCGTGCAGCGCGGTCGTGATCAGTCGGGCGCCGGTGGCGCCCATCGCGTGACCGAGGGCGATCGCGCCGCCGTTCCGGTTCAGCTTCTCCGGGTCGGCGTCGAAGGCGCGCCTCCACGACAGGACGACCGACGCGAAGGCCTCGTTGATCTCGAACACGTCCACGTCGTCGATCGTCATGCCGCTCCGCGCGAGCAGCGCGCGGGTGGCGTCGATCGGGCCCTCGATGTGGAAGTACGGGTCGGTGCCGACGAGCACCTGCCCGCGGATGCGGGCGCGCGGGCGGAGCCTCCTCGCCTTCGCCTCGCGCTCGTCCATCCACAGCACGGCGGCGGCCCCATCGGAGATCTGCGACGTGTTGCCGGCCGTATGGACGCCGTCCTCGACGATCGGCTTGAGCTTCGCGAGGCCCTCGAGCGTCGTCTCGCGCAAGCCCTCGTCCTTCGTGACCAGCGTCCCGTTCACCTGGAGCGGCACGATCTCGCGCTCGAAGCGCCGCTCCGCGACCGCCCGCGCCGCGTTCCGCTGCGACCCGAGTCCGAAGCGGTCGACGTCCTCGCGCGTGAAGCCGTTCTTCTGCGCGATCCGCTCCGCCGCGACGAATTGGTTCGGCATGTCGAGCGGGAAGTCCGCGGGCTTCGGCCGGCCGGGCGCCTTCATGTTCGAGCCGATCTCGACCCGGCTCATCATCTCGACGCCGCAGGCGATCCCGACGTCGATCGCGCCGGCGGCGATCATGCTCGCGACCACGTGGTTCGCCTGCTGCGACGAGCCGCACTGGCAGTCGAGCGTCGAGGCCGCGACCTCGTACGGGAGGCCCGCGTAGAGCCAGGCGATGCGCGTCGTGTTGAAGCTCTGCTCGCCGATCTGCGTCACGCAGCCGCCGACGAGCTGACCGACGGCGGCGGGCTCGACGCCGGCCCGGGCCAGCACGGCCTTCTGGACCTCGCCGAGGACGTCCACCGGGTGCCGGCTCGACAGCGCGCCGTGCCGCTTGCCGACAGGCGTCCGGACGGCCTCGACGATCACCGGCTTCCCCAAGGCTTGCCTCAGTCGCGCGGCGCGGCGCCGTTTCCGTTCCGCGCGTGGTTGCAGATCTCCCGCAGCTCGGCGACGATCGCCGACTCGGTCGACGCGTACCGCGCCTTGTCCTGCGAGAAGCGGTACCTCGGCGGGCTGATCGAGACGCCAGCGACGGAGTGGTCCCGCACCTCGTGGATCTCGAGCAGGAGCGCCGCGGAAGGGAACGGCGCGCAACAGAGCTGGTCGCTCAGGATCGTCACCGGCCCTCGCAGCGTCGCGACGAACCCGTCGATCACGAGCTCGAGCGCGACGTTCGGGTTGTCGAGGACGTTGCTGAAGGCGAGGCCGCGCCGGTCGAGCGCGATCACCACGTGCCCGTCGTCGGGCGCGCACAGCCAGCTCACGAGCGTGGTCGTCGGGAAGCCGTCCGCCGAGGCGGTCGCGAGGATGCCGAGGTGCGACTTCTCGAGCTCGCGGACGACGTCGGCGGGCAGGCGCGGGGCTCCCGAGTCGCTCACGATCGACACGCCGCTCCATCTACTGGACCCGCGGCCCGAGCGGCAAGCTTCTGCGGCGGCGCCGGCCCGCGCTGCCCTTCCGGCCGAAGAAATCGGTCCGAATTCAGCGGCCGAATGGACGGCTTCCGACCGAGGCGAAACTAAGATTCCCGCTCTAGATCCCACTCCGCGGCGGATGCGGAGGGAGCGGCGGCAAAGAGAGGGTCGATGGTCGGGAAGGTCTACTACGGTCGAACGGCCGCGTCGGACGCGACGGCGTTCCTCGACCGGCTCGACGCGACCGTGATCGCGGATCTCACGGCGGACCCGGGCAACCGAGGCATCCTGACGCTCTACCGGGTCGGCAGCGAGCACGCGGACTTCATCCTCGTCGCGCTCTGGGCCTCGGCCGACGAGGCGCAGCGGCTCGACCACCCCATCCTGCGCGAGGCCGACGGCCTGGCGGCCGCAGACGAGGGCGACGGCGGCGGCCCCTACCGGGTGCTCGTACGCGGCGACCTCGCGCTCGGGGCCGCGCTCGGCTTGGGCTAATCAGGCATGGTCTAGCCGACTCGGCGGCGCCGACATCAGGACGCACGGGCTGTGCCCGTGCGTCCGTCTGAAACGACCGGTCGAACCGATCGACCTTAAGTCTGCGCGGCTAGGACCGACTCGGCGGCGCGATCGAGCGCCTCGACCATCCACTCCTCGAGCCCGCACTCGTGGCGCATCGCCGCGTCGCGCCAGCGGCGCTCGCGGTCGGACTCGACGACGAGTCGCACCATGCATCCCGTCGTGTCCTCCTCGCCGCCCTCGACCGCCTGCGGCGCGCCGCGCAGGTGCCGGCGCAGCTCGTTGCGCGACCAGCGGTTGGCGCTCGCCAGGTCGAGCCAGTAGTCCTGTTCCTCGTCGGTGAGCGCGCAGACCTCGGCGTGGTGCTGGAAGCTGAGGTCGTCGCGCCGCCTCGACAGCTCGAACCGCCGCGCCACCATCGCGTAGTTGCGGAGCGTCTGGTAGTCGAGCCGCGTCGCTGCGATCGCGCGCTTGTACCGACGGTCGTACTTCGCGATCCCGAAGACGAGCCAGTCACCGAGCCACCACGTCGACGCGATCGCGTGGACGGCCAGCTTCGGGCCGAGATCGCGCCACTCCTCGAACGGCATCAACGGATCGAAGCGCATCCCCACGCGATTGGGAGTTGCGCCCTTGAGACGAAACCGTCTCTGGCCCTCGGCAGGCATGCCATTGGAAGCCGCTGCTTCGGCGCCGGAGACGACCGGAACTGCTGCCACGAGACCCCCCTTTTCACACTTGTTCGTTGGCCGGGCGCGCATGGTAGGCGCACTTTCCCGCAACGTCAACGGCAACCTCGAACGGGAGTTGCAGGCTGAAATCTTGTCTCGGCCGCGCGTCAGGAACATCATCGCCCTCTGATGGAGCCCGCTCCCGGCCTCGAAGCTGTCGACCGAGACGACGCCCGAGCGGAGCTCGGCCAGCTGCTGTCGCCGCTCCTGGGCCTGCTCGGATTCGGTCTCGGCGCCCTTCTCGCCTGGATCGACGGCCGCCGCTCGCGCGGCTGACGTCCCGCCGGCGGGACAGGGCTACGGCCGGTCGACGGCGACGAAGCGGAACTCGGAGGTGTACGCGGCGCCGTCGGGGTCGCGTAGCCAGAGGTCGACGAAGCCGGGCAGCATCTCGACGAAGCGCGCGGGGTCGTCGCGCTCGACCGCGCCCCGCAGATGACGGGCGAGCGCGCGGAGGAGCGGCGGGTTGTGCGTGTCGCAGAAGAGCGGCTTCTGCTGGCCCGGCACGTGCACGAAGCTGAAGCGCGGGACGAGCTCCTCGCGCAGGACGCGCGCGAGCGCGTCCGGAGAGGCGCCGGCGGACACGGCTCGCGCGAGGCGCGCAGGAGCGACCCCCCACGACTCGCGCTCGAGCACGACGCCGTCGACCGCGATCCTCGGCATGTGCGGCAGCTCCGGGACGAGGCGGAACGCGTGCCCGACGAGGAACGAGAGCAGCTCGCCGACGAACTCCATCAGCTCGACGCGGAAGGCGGGATCGAGGATCGAGACCACGAGCGGCCGGCCGTCTCGCTCGTCCAGGACGACCTCGAGGTCGGCGGTCGGGCGGCGCGGCACGTCCCGCGGCAGCGTGTCGTCGGCCTCGAGCGCCCAGTAGAGGTACGAGCCCGGCAGCTCGATCGCGAGCGGGGGATAGGTGCGCGGGCCGATGTCGGGCCAGGTGCGCGGGAAGGCCGGCACGTACCGGATCGGCGGCAGGCTCTGCTCCAGGAGCTCGGCGACCGCTCCGGGCTGCTCCTCGTTGAGGACGAAGGAGCGGTTCTCGAGCGTGTTGACGGCGACGTGGACCTCGCCGAGGACCCAGAGGAAGTCGCCGCGCTCGACGGCCTCCGCGTCGGCGGCGGCGAGGAGCAGGTCGGGGCTGTGCAGATACGCGGCCGCCCAGCCGGGCGCGGGAGCGGCGAACTCGCTCCGCCAGCGGTCGGCGACCTCCTCGAAGCGGAGCTCGCGGCGGCCCGCCTCCGCGCGCTGCGGCTCGAGGATCACCGTCGCCTTCGCCTGCATCGTCGCCCGGACGCGATCGAGGGTCAGGCCGGGCTCGCCGCGGAGCTCGGGCGCGAGCTCGGCCAACAGCCGGCCGAAGGGAACGCGACCCTGCGGCGCTGCCTGGACGACGGCGGCGGCCGTCGCCTCGACGCCCCTCGCCACCTCCCAGGTCAGCCAGCGGCACGCGTCGAGGACGAGGCCGAGCACGGGCGCGAGCCGCGCGAGCGGCGCCTCGCCGACCGAGACGCTCCTCGTCGTCAGGACGTCGTGCCACACGAGGGCGCGGCCGGTCGCGGCCTCCGACTTCGTCCGCGACGCCGGCCCGTCGACGAGCTCGGCGTACGTCTCCTCCAGTTCGCGGAGCGCGGCGAGGACTCGGTCCGGGTCGCCGGCGGCCGCGTTTGCCGCGTCACGCCGGGTGCGGAGACGCTCGAGCGGCTCGAGGTAGCGCCGGCGGATCTCCGGATCGGGGATCGCCATGAGCTGCCCGTGCAGGTGCTCGTCCATCCGCTCGTCGAGCGGCAGGTCGAACCTCCACGCGACGCAGCCCCGGCGCGCGAGCCGCGAGAGGACGGAGGCGACCTCCGAGGCGCGCTCGAAGCCGAGGCCGGGATAGGCTTGCCGCAGGCGCTCCAGGAGCTCGACCGCGGGCACGGTGCCGTCGCAGAGCGCGATGACCGCCGCCTCCTCCTCGGTCAGGTCGATCGGCGGTTTGCGCGGGAAGAGCAGGCGCCGGCCGTCGAGGAACGCCGACGGGTCGCGCACGGGACGCAGGTGGGGACGGAGCTCGGGCTCGGACTCCCAGCACCGCGCCAGCGCCTCGATCGCCCACGACTCGAAGTAGGTCCCCCGCTTCAGCTCGAGCGGCTCGCCGAAGCCGATCCCGCTTGCCTGCTCCGGCTGGACGCGGAACCACGAGATCGGGCCGAAGAAGCCGATCGTGTCGTTCTTCGTCGTGTAGCGCTGCGCGTAGAGGGCGAGGGTGGCCTCGCGCCTCGGGCGGCGGTGGAGCGAACGGTCGCCGGCGCGGAGCCGCTCCGTGAACGCCGCGAGCCAGGACTCCAGGAGCGTGCGGCTCTGCCACGTGATCGCCTCGCGCACCCACGGGTCGAGCACGAAGCGCTCGATCGCCGGGCTCACCTCGCCGTTGCCGCTCTCCGGGGCCGCGAGCTCGAGCACGCGCTCGGCCGGCAGACCCGCCGAGCGGAGGACGCCGATCGGCCAGAGGTGCCAGCCGGAGGCGAAGGGAACGAGCCGGAGCTCGTCCGTCGGCGGCTTCGTCTCGGGCTGCGTGGAGGTCGTCAAGGCGGGCCATCATGGCCCGCGGGAGTGCCGCCCGGGTAGCGGATCGCGAAAGCGGCCGGGTCGTCGACCTGGGCGAGAGCGGCCAATAACATCGCCGGCCTTCGCGCCGACCACGAACGAAGGACGGGCCGATCAGCGTTTCAGTCGCTCTTGGCGCCTCGCGCCACTTCGATGCGCCCGCCGGGCTTCCGGGCCTCGTCCGCCGCGCGGCGGAGCGGTCTCCCGACGTGATCGCCTGCGAGAGCGTCGCCGAGCGGCTGACGTATGCAGAGCTCGACCGGACGACGGACGCGCTCGCGGCGCTCCTGCTCGCCGACGCCGCGCCCGGTGACCCGGTTGCGCTCTTCCTGCCGCGCGGGCCGCAGCTCTCCGTCGCCGCGCTCGCCTGCCTCAAGGCGGCGCGGCCGTTCGTGCCGCTCGGCGAGGACGACCCGGAGGAGCGCCTCGCGGCGATGTGCGAGCTCGCCCGGCCGCGGACGCTGCTCGCCGCCGGCGACGGCGCGCTCCCGGCCCCGCTCGAAGGCTTGCCTCGCATCGAGCTCCCGCTCGATCCCGCCGCGCCTGCGTGGGCCGTGCCCCAGGCCTACGACCCCTCCGCGCCCGCGTACGTCCTGTTCACGAGCGGCTCGACCGGGACGCCGAAGGGCGTGCAGGTCGACCACCAGGCGCTGCTGAACCGGCTGCTCTGGGCCCAGTCGACCTTCCGGCTCACGGCCGACGACACCGTCCTCCAGAAGACGCCGTACACGTTCGACGTCGCGCTCTGGGAGCTCCTGTGGCCGCTGATCGCGGGCGCACGGATCTTCTTCCTCGAGCCGGGAGCGCACCGCGACCCCGGAGCGATCGTCGAGGCGATCGAGCGCGAAGGCGTGACGCTCTGCCACTTCGTGCCCTCGATGCTGCGCGAGTTCCTGCGCTGGCCGACCGCCGGCCGCTGCCGTTCGCTCCGCGACGTCCTGTGCAGCGGCGAGCCGCTGACGCCGGACCTCGTCCGCGCCTTGGGCTCGGTCCTCGACGCGCGCCTGCACAACCTCTACGGGCCGACCGAGGCGGCGATCGACGTCACCCACTGGGAGGTGCCGCCTCCGCTCGCCGCCTGCGAGCGCGTGCCGATCGGCAAGCCGGTCGCCAACACGACGCTCTTCGTCGTCGACGAGGAGCTGCGGATCGTCCCGGAGGGCGAGTCGGGCGAGCTGTGCATCGCCGGCGTGCAGCTCGCGTCCGGCTACGTCGGCCAGCCGGAGCTGACGGAGGCCGCGTTCTGCTCGCTCGGGAGCGGCGTCCGCGTCTACCGGACCGGCGACCGCGTGCGGCTCGTCGCCGGCGAGCTCGAGTACCTCGGGCGGCTCGACGACCAGGTGAAGATCCGCGGCGTCCGCGTCGAGCCACGCGAGAGCGAGCACGCGCTCATGCGCCACCCGGCGGTCGCGGAGGCGGCCGTCGTGCCGCGACGGCGCGGCGAGCACCTCGAGCTGGCCGCCTTCGTCGTCATGGACGACGGGGCGCGCGGCGACGGGCTCGCGCACGAGCTCCGAGGGGCGGTGCGGCGCGCGCTGCCGGAGGCCTTCGTCCCGCGCACGGTCTCGTTCGTGGACGCGATCCCGCGCACGGCGAGCGGAAAGCAGGACCGGAAGCTCCTCGCGCGCCTCGCCGAGACAGAGACGGAGCCGGCCGAGCAGGCCGGCGCGCCGGCCGAGGAGCTCGCCGCCTGCTGGCTCGAGGCGCTCGAGCTCGGCCAGGCCGATCCGTCCGCCGGCTTCCTCGACCTGGGCGGCCACAGCCTCGCCGCCGCGCGCATCGCCGGCCGCGTGCTCGCCGGCCGCGGCTGCCGGATCCCGCTCGCGTGGCTCGTTCGCGACAACGTGTCGCTCGACGAGCTCCGGCGGCGCCTCGACGAGGAGGGTCACGCCGTCGCAGGCGCCGCCGAGGCCCGGCCGGACCGCGTCCCGCTCGCGCCGGGGCAGCGGCGCCTCTGGCTGCTCGGGCAGATCCACGGCTCGCTGACGCCGTACAACGTCGTGAGCGTCCTGGCGCTCGACGCGCCGGTCGACCCCGAGCGGCTCGAGGCGGCGCTCGCGACCGTCGTCGGGCGGCACGAGGCGCTCCGGACGCAGATCGTCACCGAGCCCGGCGGCGAGCCCGAGCAGGAGATCCTCGCCGAGCTCGAGCTGCCCTTCTCGGTCGTCGAGACGAGCGACCTCGACGCCGACGCCGCCGCGCTCGCGGGCGAGCTCCAGTGGCGGCCGCTGCCGGCCGGCCGGGCGCCGCTCTTCGCCGTCGTCTGCCTCCGCGACCGCGACGCAGGGTGGACGGCGCTCGCCTTCGTCGGCAACCACCTGATCTGCGACGCGCAGTCGACCGACCTCTTCTGGCGCGAGCTCTTCGCCGCGTACGAGGGCCGGCCGCTCTCCGCGCCATCGAGCTACGCGGCCGCGGTGCGGCGCCGCTTGGCCCAAGGCGCGTCGGACCTCGCCTTCTGGACGGACGCCCTCGACGGCGCGCAGAGCGTGCTCCGGATGCCGTTCCAGCGCCGCCGGCCCGACGCGCCGAGCTTTCGCGGCACGACCTCGACCCGGACGATCGGGGCGGACGCGGCCAGGCTGCTCCACGCGCGGGCGCGCGAGGCGGGAGTCGCGCCTACCGCGGTGCTCCTCGCCGCCTTCGGCTCGGTCCTGGGCGGGTGGAGCGGCCAGGAGGAGGTCGTCGTCGGCGTGCCCTCCGACGGCCGCGAGGACGTCGCCGAGGCCGGGATCGTCGGCTTCTACGTGAACACGCTGCCGGTGCGGCTGCCGGGCGGCGGCGAGCCGCTCGCCGAGGCGGCGCGCGTCGCCTACGCGCGGCTCCGGGCCGCGGTGGCGCACAGCGGCGTACCGTTCGACGACATCGCCCGCGCCGTGAACGTCCCGCGCGAGCCCGGCCGGAACCCGCTCTTCCAGGCGTGGTTCAACGACGTCTCGGTCTATCCCGTCGACTACGAGCTCGACGGACACCCGGTCCGCCAGGTGCGGCCGGACGACCCGCCGTCGCTCTTCGACGTCGGCCTCTACGTCCATCCCGGCGCCGACGGCGGGCTCGAGCTCGACCTGACCGCGAGCCGCGACCTCTTCGACGAGCGGGTCGTGACGCAGCTCGCCGACGCCGTGCTCGCCGCCGTCGAGCGCTTCGTCGGCGGCTCGTCCGCCGCGCGTACCGCGCCTCCCCTTCGCTCCTCGCCGAACGAGGCCGCGACCGCGCGCTCGCTCGCGGAGCGGTTCCGCCGGCACGCGGCGGAGAGCCCGCAGCGGACGGCGATCCGCTTCCGCGAGGAAGACGTCTCGTACGAGGAGCTGGCGCGTCGCGTCGACCGGCTGGCCGGCGCCATGCCCGAGGACGGCTGGCTGGGCCTCGTCGCGGGACGGAGCCCCGACGTCGCGGCGGCCGTCCTCGCCGGCTGGGAGACGGGGATGCCGTTCGTGCTCCTCGACGCCCGTGCTCCGACCGCGTACCTCGAGAGCGCGCTCGAGGCGGCGGGCGTCGCGGTCACGATCTGGGCGGACGAGTCGCCGTGTCCCGACGGGACGGGCTGGACGCCGATCGGCGAGCTCCGCGCGCGCGGCGCTCGAGCCGCGCACCGAGAGCGTGCGCCGGAGGAGCCGAGCCACGCCCTCGCCACCTCGGGAACCTCGAGCGTGACGAAGCTCGTCTACGTGCCGAGCCGGTCGTTCGCCGCATCGCTGCTCGACCACGCGTCGGCGTTCTCGCTCGACGAGCGCGACCGCTTCGCCGTCCTCGCCGGCGCCGGTCACGACCCGGTGTTCCGCGACCTCCTCCTGCCGCTCGCGCTCGGCGCGGTCACGACGATTCCGGACGAGCGGACATTCGCGAACCCGGGCCGGCTGCTCGACGAGCTCGTCCGGGAGCGGCCGACCGTCCTGCACGTCACGCCTGCGCGCGCCGCGCTCCTCGTCGCGGCCGCGGCCCTGTGCGAGGCGACGCTCGACGACGTGCGGCTCGTCGTCGTCGGCGGCGACGCGCTCCCCGAGACGCTCGTGCCCGACCTGCGCGCGCTCTGCCCCGCCGCGAGCATCGTGAACGCGTACGGCACGACCGAGATCCCGCAGGTCGCGAGCCTGTACGTCTGCGGCGACCGTGCCGAGGCCGCCGATCGCGTGTACGTGCCCATCGGCTGCGGCGCCGGCTCGCGTGAGCTCGTCGTCCTGAAGGGAGACGAACTGGCCGGCGTCGGCGAGCTCGGCGAGATCGGAGTCGTCGACACGCTTCCGCCCGCGCGGCTGGCCGACCGCCCGCTGCCGACGCGCGACGTCGGCGGGCGGCGGGTGATCCTGACGGGCGACCGCGGGCGCGTGAACCTCGACGGCGACGTCGAGTGGTGGGGCCGGACCGACCGCCAGCTGTCGGTCGCGGGTCACCGCGTCGAGCCCGACCAGATCGAGCTGCGGCTGCTCGAGGACCTGGCGATCGCGGACGCCGTCGTCGGCTACGCGCGGCCCGAGTCGCGCTCGGGCCTCGCCGGCTACGTCGTGCCTGCGCCGGCCTTCGCGACGGCGCGCGCGGAGCTCGACGCGCGGCTCGCGTCGCTCCTCGACCGGCTGCGCGCCTCGCTGCCGCCGTCGTCCGTCCCGGAGGCGCTCCACGTCGTCCCGCGCCTCGTCGCCGACCGCAACGGCAAGCCGGACGTCGAGGCGACGGCGAAGCTCGCGCCCGCCGCCGAGCGGCCGCCGGCCGCGGAGAGCATCGATTCGCTGCTCCTGTCGTGCGTGGGGCGCTACCTGCCGCCCGGGACGGTCGTCGCGCCCGAGGCGAACTTCTTCGAGGCGGGCCTCGACTCGATGACGCTGCTGCGCCTGCACGCCGACCTCCAGGGCCACGGATACACCGGCGTCGCGCTGACCGACCTCTTCCGCTGGCCGAACGTCCGCGCGCTCGGCGCGGCGCTCGCGAAGAGCCAGGAGCCCGTGCGTCGCGTCGAGCCCGTGAACGGCGCGGCCCCGTCGGAGCAGCGCCGCCGGCTGCGCGAGGCCTTGAACGGGTCACGAATCGAGAAGGAGGCGCTCCCGTGGGCGGACAGGATCTGATCGCGGTCGTCGGCCTCGCGGGCAAGTTCCCGATGGCCGCCGACGTCGACGAGTACTGGGACAACCTCGTCGCCGGCCGGGAGTGCATCCACGACATCCCCGAGGAGGACCTCGTCGCGCGCGGCGAGCGCCCCGAGAACCTGCGGCATCCGGCCTACGTGCGCCGGCGACCGCTGCTGGACGGCATGGCCGACTTCGACGCCAAGTACTTCGGCCTCACGCCGAAGGAGGCCGAGCTCCGGGATCCGCAGCACCGCCTGTTCCTCGAGACGTCCGTGACGCTGCTCGAGAGCGCCGGCCACGACCCGTCCCGCTACGACGGC
Organism: Gaiellaceae bacterium; assembly: GCA_035640455.1. Classification (GTDB taxonomy): domain Bacteria; phylum Actinomycetota; class Thermoleophilia; order Gaiellales; family Gaiellaceae; genus AC-50. The sequence continues at coordinate 11,327 of DASQWB010000086.1, forward strand.
AGCATCGGCGTCTTCGGCGGGATCAACGCGGCCCGCTACGCCGACCTCTACCTCCGCCACCTCGTCGACGCCGTCGGCGAGCTCGCGATCGAGACGAGCACCCACCCCGACTACCTGACCACCTTCGTCTCGTACAAGCTCGGCCTGAGCGGCCCGAGCATGACCGTCGCCACCGCCTGCTCGACCTCGCTCGTCGCGATCCACGCGGCGACACAGGCGCTCCGCGCCGGCGAGTGCGACATGGCGATCGCCGGCGGCGTCGAGGTCGAGTGGCCGTATGGGCTCGGGTACATCTACAAGCCCGGCGGCATCTACCCGCCCGACGGCCGCTGCCGGCCCTTTGACGTCGACGCGGCCGGGACGCTGTTCGGGAGCGGCGTCGGCGCGGTGCTGCTCAAGCGGTACGCGGACGCCGTCGCCGACCGCGACACCGTCTACGCGGTGATCCGCGGCTCGGCGTGCAACAACGACGGCTCGGACAAGGTCGGGTTCACCGCCCCGAGCGTGAGCGGCCAGTCGGCCTGCATCGCCGAGGCGCTCGTGAATGCGCAGGTCGACCCGGCGACGATCTCGTACGTCGAGGGGCACGGGACGGCGACGAAGCTCGGCGACCCGATCGAGGTCCAGGCGCTGACGCAGGCCTACAGCGTCGTCGGCGGCGAGCTCGGCACCGGCTACTGCGGGATCGGCTCCGTGAAGTCGAACCTCGGCCACCTCGGGCCGGCGGCCGGCGTCGCGGGCTTCGTCAAGACCGCGCTCGCGCTCCACCGCGAGCAGATCCCGCCGAGCATCAACTTCACCGCGCCGAATCCCGAGCTGCGCCTCGAGGAGACGCCGTTCCACGTCGTCTCGGAGCTCGAGCCCTGGCCGCGAGCGGAGGGGACGGTGCGCCGCGCAGGCGTCAGCTCGTTCGGGATCGGCGGCACGAACGTGCACGTCGTGCTCGAGGAGGCTCCCGTGCTTCCCGAGCGGGCGCCCGAGGAGGAGCGGCCGCAGCTCGTCCTCTGGTCGGCGAAGACGCCGACCGCGGCCGACGCGCTCCGCGACCGGCTCGCGAAGCACCTCGCCTGGAGCGACGACCGCCTCGACGACGTCGCGCACACGCTCCGGGTCGGCCGGCAGGCGAACGCCGTCCGCGGCTCCGTCGTCGCGGCGAGCGCCCGCGAGGCGGCCGAGGCGCTCCTCGCCGCCGTCCCGCCGGACGGCGTGCCGACGATCGACGCGCTCGCCTTCGCCTTCCCCGGCCAAGGCTCGCAAGTGCCGCGCATGACGCACGGCCTCTACGAGCTCGACGCGACCTTCCGGCGCGGCTGCGACAGCTGCTTCGAGGCGCTCGGCGATTTGACGGGCCGCGACCTGCGTCGGCTCTGGCTCGAGGGATCGCCCGAGGAGCTCGCCGAGACGGCCGTCGCGCAGCCGCTCCTCTACACGTTCGAGTACGTCCTCGCGAGCATCCTCGCCCGCCTCCTCGGTCGACCCGCCGCCGTGCTCGGGCACAGCCTCGGCGAGCTCGTCGCCGGGGCCGTCGCCGGCGTCTTCTCCTTCGAGGACGGCCTGCGCGCGGTCGCCGAGCGCGGCCGGCTGATGCAGGAGATGCCGCGCGGTTCGATGCTGGCCGTCGCGGCCACGACCGAGGAGGTCGAGCCGCTGCTCGCCGCCGACGTCGTCGTCGCCGCCGTCAACTCCGAGCGGCAGGTCGTCTTCTCGGGCGAGGCCGAGGCGATCGGTCGCGCCGAGGAGCGTGCCCGCGAGGCGGGCCTCTCCTGCCAGGTGCTCCGCACGTCGCACGCGTACCACTCGCCGCTGATGGGCGAGGCCGCCGAGCGCTTCCGCGCCTTCCTCGACGGCCTGCCGCTGTCGGCGCCGCGGTCGCCGCTCGTCTCCGCCTTCACCGCCGGGATCGCCGAGGCGGAGGCCGCGACCCCAGCCTTCTGGGCCGACCAGCTCTTCCGGCCGGTGCGCTTCGCCGACGCGGCCACCACGCTCTTCGAGGCCAACCCGGGCTGCGCCGTGCTCGAGGTCGGCCCCGGCGACGTCCTGACCGGGCTGCTCCGCAGGCACCCGGCGGCGCGGGCGCAGAGCTCGATCGTCCGGCCGCTGCTCGGCCGCGTCGAGCCGGGCTCGGGCGAGTACGTGGCGTTCCTCTCGACCCTCGGCTTCCTCTGGCAGGCCGGGCTCGAGCTCGACTGGACCGTGCTCGACGACGGCGAGGCCCGACGGGTGCCGCTGCCGACCTACCCGTTCGAGCGCAAGCGGTACATCGTCGAGCGGCCTCCGCAGGAAGGGCCCGTCGAGGAGCCTGCGCCTCCGCAGCCCGAGGAGCCGCCCACGACGCCGACCCCGGCCCGGGACGACGGGCCGCTCCTGCTCGAGCCGACGTGGCACCGGTACGGGACCGTGGACGGCGCCGAGCCCCGCGACGGCGAGCTCCGCCCGGCGCTCGCGCTCCTGCCCGCCGGCTCGGCCGGCCGGGCCGAGATCGTGACTGCGCTCCAGCGGGCCCGCTTCGACCCGCTGCCGCTCGAGCTCCCGGCCGAGGACGGCGGCGGACGCGACCGCATCTTCGGGGCCGTCGAGGAGCTCGCCCGCAGCGGCGAGCTGCCGGACACGATCGTGCACGCGCTGCTCACGGGCGACGAGCCCGGCACCGACCCGGCCGCCGGCGTGCTCTCCGTCGCGGCGCTGATCCAGGCCGTGCAGCGCTTCCGCGCCGAGGCCAGGCTCGGCGCTTGGCGGCTCGTCGTCCTCACGCGGCACGCGGCCGACGTCACCGGCGGCGAGCCGCTCGAACCGGCGCGGTGGATGCTCACCGGGCTGCTCAAGTCGGCCGAGCTCGAGATCGCGTCGCTCACGTGCCACCTCGTGGACATCGGATCACGGCCGCGGATCGGCGCGCTCGCAGCCTGTCTGCGCGACCCGGCGTGGCCGGTCGTGGCGCTGCGCGGCCGCGACCTCTGGCTGCCGGCGCTGCAGCCCGTCACCGAGGCGCCACGGCGCCCGCTCCTCCGCCGGCGCGGGACCTACGTGATCACCGGCGGCCTCGGCGCGCTCGGCCTCGTCAGTGCAGGCGCGCTCGCGCGCACGGGCCTCCAGCCGCGGCTCGTCCTCGTCGGCCGCTCGGGCCTCCGCGACGACGAGGAGCTCCGCCGGTCCGTCGCCGACCTCGAGGCCCGCGGCGCGGTCGTCGAGACGATCGCCGCGGACGTTGCGGACGAGGAGCATGTGCGCTGCCTGCTCGAGCGGGTGCGGGAGCGATTCGGCGCCGTGAACGGCGTCATCCACGCGGCCGGCGTCGCGGGCGACGGCCTGCTCGAGCTCCGAAGCGACGAGCAGATCCGGGACGTCCTGCGGCCGAAGGTCGACGGCGCGGCGCTCCTCCACCGCCACCTCGAGCACGAGCAGGAGCTCGACTTCGTCGTCCACTACAGCAGCCGGGCCGCGCTCGAGGGCCTGATCGGGAGCGCCGACTACAGCGCCGCGAACGCGTATCTCGACGCGCTCGCCCGGAAGCACGACCGCGGCGATTGCCGCGTCCTCTCGGTCGACTGGCCGTCCTGGGACGAGGTCGGGATGGCGGCCCGCGGCGTCGTCGTCGACTCCACCGACCTCGCGCGGTCGAACGGAGAGGCCGCGCTCGTCGCCGAGCGGACGCTCTCCGGCGACGAGTGGTTCCTCGACGAGCACCGGATCGACGGCCGCGCCGTCCTCCCCGGGACCGGCTACGTGGACGCGATCCTCGCCGCGGCGGCCGAGCTCGGCCTCGTCCCGGACGGCGCGCCCGGCGGACTCCGCGACCTCGTCATCATGGCGCCGCTCGTCGTGGCGGGGACGACGCGCCTGCAGGTGCGCTTCGAGCCGGCGGGCAACGTGCACACGGTCAAGGTGCGCGCGCAGCGGCCGGGCGCGGACGGCTGGCTCGACCACGCCCAGGCGATCTTCGCCCTCGCCGACGAGGAGCGGACCGACGTCGACCTCGGCGACGCGTATCGCCACCTCGACGAGGGCGAGCCGTTGCGCGGGATCGGCGAGCCGGGCCTCGTCCAGTTCGGGCCCCGCTGGAGCAACGTCGCGCGTGCGGCCCGCACGGACGACGTCTTCGTGGCGGAGCTCGAGCTGCCCCAGCCCTTCCGCGAGGACTGCGGCGCGCACGTCGCGCACCCGGCGCTGCTCGACAACGCGACCGCGCTGATCCAGCAGGACCCCGAGAAGCCGCTCCTGCCGTTCCTCTACCGGGAGGCCGTCTTCTTCCAGCGCGTCCCCGACACGGTCGTCAGCGTGGCCTCGCTGACGACGGCGCAACCGGACGCGCTGAGCGCGGACGTCGACCTCTACGACATCCGTGGCCGGCACGTGGCCCGGATTCGCGGCTACACGATGCGCGCCGTCGACCCGAGCGCGTTCGGGCGCTCGCTGAACGGCGGCTCGGAAGCGCCCACCGAGGCGCCGCCAGCCCGCGGAGGTCTCGCGCCGCGCGACGGGGCGGCGATCCTCCTGCGGCTGATCGGCGAGAGCACGCCGAGCAACGTCCTCGTCCTCCCGCCCGGCGAGACCGAGGTCGACGGCGGGTTCGTCTCGACGCTTCCCGGCGACCGGCGGGCCGCCGAGCCGCCGCCGCGCCCGCATGAACCTCCTCCCCCGCCCCCGCCCGGGCCCGAGCGCGCGGAGGTCGCCTCCGCCCCCGCGCCGCCGCCGGCGCCGGCCGCCGAGCCGGCGCCAGCGGCCGGGCTGGAGGGGCAGATCCGCGACCTCTTCGTCGAGATCCTCGGCGAGTCGGCGATCGGCCCGGACGACGACTTCTTCGCGCTCGGCGGCAGCTCGCTCGCGGCCGTGCAGCTCGTCGCCCGGATCCGTGACACCTTCGGAATCGAGCTGAGCGTCGGTCTGGTGTTCGAGAAGGGAACGATTCGTGGTCTGGCAGACGAGCTCGTCCGTCTCGGCGCCTGAGGCCCGCAACGGCGCCCGCCCCGCCGGCGCCTCGGCGTGGTTCGCGCCCGGGCTGCTCGCCGGGGAGGTCGCCGTCGTGACCGGCGGCGCGAGCGGCATCGGCTTCGGAATCGCGAGCACGTTTGCCGACCTCGGCTGCGACATCGTCCTCGCGAGCCGCTCGGAGGAGCGGCTGGCGGCGGCGGCCTCGCAGCTCGCGAGCACGAGCGGCCGCCTCTGCAGCACGTTCGTCTGCGACGTGCGCGACGAGGAGGCGCTCGACCGCCTGCGCGACGAGGTCGGCCGCCGCTACGGCCCGGCGACGATCCTCGTGAACAACGCGGCGGCCAACTTCTCGATGGCGGCCGAGCGGATGACCCGGCGCGCCCTCGGCACGGTGCTCGAGGTCGACCTCGTCGGGACGTTCAACGCGACCCGCGCCTTCGTCGGGCCGATGCTCGAGCGGCGCCGCGGCACGATCCTGAACGTCGTCATCGCCGAGCCCGAGCGCGGGTTCCCCGGCTACGCCCACGCGGGAGCCGCGAAGGCCGGGATCCTCTCGCTCACGCGAACCTGGGCCCGCGAGTGGGGCGGGCACGGGATCCGCGTCAACGCGCTCGCGCCCGGGCCGGTGCCGACCGAGGGCGTGGCGAGCAACATGCTCGGCCTGCCCGAGAGCGAGCAGTCGCAGGCGTTCGCGGGCGTCGCGGGCAAGCTCGCCCTGGGCCGGCTCGGCACGGCCGACGACTGCGCCGCCGCGGCCGTCTTCCTCTGCTCGCCGGCCGCGAGCTGGATCACCGGCACGAGCCTCGTCGTCGACGGGGGATTGCACATCGCATGAGCGCGCCCGCGAGTTCCTCTTCGCAGCCGGCGCCGCCTATGCTCGGCGGCCTCGCGACCGTGACCACCGTCCCGAACAGCCAGGCCCAGCAGGGGCGTCTCGAGGCGCTCCGCCGCCACGGGCCGGTCGGCCTTCTGCGCCACTGCCTGACCGTCGGGCTGCAGTTCACGGGCCCCGTCGACGAGCAGGTGCTCCAGGCCGCGCTCGACACCGTCGTCGAGCGCCACGAGGCGCTCCGCGCGCGCTTCCCGCTCGGGGAGGAGGCACACGTGATCGACCCCGACCTCCGTGTTCGGATCGAGCGGCGGCTCGTCTTCGGCACCGATCCGCAGGAGCGGCAGGCGGCGGCGCGGCGGGAGGCGGAGGAGGCGGTGATGACGCCGTTCGACGTCGAGCGCGGTCCGCTCATGCGCGCGACGCTGCTCGCCGTCGGCCCGCACGACCACCTGCTCGTCTTCAGCTGGGACCAGCTCGTCATCGACGCCTGGTCAGCGACGATCGTCGTGCGCGACTTCGTCGAGGCGGCGGACGTCCTCGCCCGCGGCGAGCCGGCGCCGGCCGCGGAGCCCGGCTGCTACGCGCGTGTGCGCGCTGCGCTCCGGCGGCATCGCGCGCGGGAGGCGACCCTCGACCGGCTGCGCGTGGAGCGCCGCCCCGACAGCTGCGATCCGAACCATCTCTCGCGGCTCGCGATCTGGGTCGACGACGAGGTCGCCGCGGCGATCGGCCGGCGCGCGCGTGCGCTCCGCATCCCGACCTCGACCGCCGTCTTCGGCGCCTTCGCGGCGGCCGCGACGGCGTGGTCGGGCGAGGACGGCCTGACGATCACCTCGACCTTCGCCGCTCGCGAGACCCCGGACGAGCTCGAGGCCGTCGGCTGGCTCGCGAACGAGGTGCCGATCTCGCTCGGCGGCCCGGACGGCACGGTCGAGGAGCGGCTGCGCGCGATCGCCCGCCGGTTCTTCGACGCGCTCTCGGTGCAGCGGATCCCGTCGCTCGCGGCGCCGGCGGAGGGCGAGGACGCGACCGGGATCTCCGTCTCGATCGTCTATCTGCCGCAGGTGCTGAGCGGCGCCGAGCAGCTCGACCTCCGCCTCGGCGACGCCTCGGTCCGCCGCCGCGCCGTATCGGTGTGCCCGACCGACACCGACGTCTCGCTCTACGCCTCCGAGGGCGGGCCGGTCGGAGAAGACGGGCTGCCGGGGCTCGTGCTCGGCGGCACCGTCCAGCGGACGCGCGTCGGCGAGGAGCAGCTGCGGGAGATCCTCGCGCGCTGGCGGGCGGGGCTGGAGCGGCTCGCCGCGCTCGACTGGGGCGAGAGCGGCTGGCGCGAGGCGGCGGCGCCGCTGGAGGCGGTCGCATGAGCGCAGACGCCGTGGGAGCGATGCTCGAGATCTGGCGCGAGCTCTTCGAGGGCGAGGAGATCTCGGAGGACACCGACTACATCGCGATCGGCGGCACCTCGCTACTCGCCGTCCGGCTCCGGGCGAGGATCCGCGAGCGGTTCGGGCGCGACGTCGACCTCGTCGACATCTTCGACCGCGGGACGCCGCGGGAGCTCGCCGCCTATACGCTCGAGGCGCCGCTCTGGATCGACGAGCCCGACGACGAGGCGGGAGCCGCGACCGGATGAGCCGCGAGCCGAAGTGGCTCGTCCGCTGGCCGCGCTCGGACGACCCGGCGGTCCGGCTGATCTGCTTCGGGCACGCCGGCGCGGGGGCCTCCGCCTACCGCGCGTGGTCGGAGGTGGCGCCGCCGGCGATCGAGGTCTGCGCCGTCAGGCTGCCCGGGCGCGAGAGCAGGCTCCGCGAGCCGGCCTTCGACGACGTCCACGAGCTCGTGCCCGCCGCCCTGCCCTGGCTCGCCGAAGGCTTGGAACCGCCGTTCGCCCTCTTCGGCCACTGCTCGGGGGCGCTCGTCGCGTTCGAGCTCGCGCGCGAGCTCCGGCGGCGCGCCGGCCCGCAGCCGCTCGTGCTGATCGCGGCCGACCAGGTCGCGCCGAGCCTGCAGGCGAGCGTCGGCCGCGACCGGGGCCTCGACGTCCGCGAGCGGGTGACGCGGCTCGGCGGGACCTCCGACACGATCCTCGAGAACGACACGCTCTTCGCGAAGCTCGTGCCGACGCTCGTCGCCGACTTCCGGCTCGCCGACGAGTACGAGTACCGGCCGGAGCCGCCGCTCGAGAGCCCGATCGTCGTCGTGCCGGCCGCGGGCGAAGGCTCGGACGACAACCCGGGCATCCACGAGTGGGCGCGCGAGACGGAGGCCGGGCTCGAGGTGCGGCGCCTCGCCGCCGACCACTTCTTCCGCGACGAGGCGTGGCTCGACCTCGCGCGCACCGTCGTCGGCGAGATCGAGCGCCACGTAGGCGCCATCGCATGACGATGGCCACGAGGCTCTCGGTCGACGTCGTGACGGGCCTGGACGGCGTCGCCGCGGAATGGGACGAGCTCGCAGCCGGCAGGTCGCTCTACCTCGACCGGCGCTGGCTCCGCTCGCTCGAGCACGACCCGGCGCTGACGCCGCGCTACGTGCTGGTGCGCGACGCGGGACGCCTGGTCGGGGCGCTGCCGGCGTACGTCTGGGACGGCGCCGAAGGCTGGGCGACCGGGGCCTACGACGTCTCGTGGGCGCTCCGCCGGGCGGTGGCGGGGGTGGCGCGCGACGACGCCTACCCGGCGGTGCTGGCGGGATCGCGGGCGGGCTATGCCAACGAGCCGCTGCTCGCGCGGGGGCTTCCGGAGGAGCTGCGGCGGGAGGTCGCGGCGGCCCTTCTCGAGGCGGTGGACGGGCTGGCGGACGACGCCGGCGCCTCCGTGGTCGCGTTCCCGTTCCTGACCCGGCGGGGGCTCCTCGAGCTCGCGCCGGCGATCGACCGCTTCGGCCCGCGCCTGCTCCACTCGGCCGGCACGCGCCTCGAGGTGCAATGGAACTCGTTCGAGGGCTACATGCGCTCGCTGCGGGCCCGCCGCCGGAACCGCACGCGGGTCGAGCTGCGCCGCTTCGAGCAGTGCGGCCTCACCGTCGAGCGGCTCCGGCTCACCCAATGCCACGAGGAGGTCGCGCCGCTCAGCGCCAACGTCCAGCGCCGCTACGGGCACGGCGACTCTCCGGAGCGCCTGGCCGCCGCCCTCCGCGCACAGGCAAACGAGCTGGACGACAAGAGCGTCGTCTTCCTCGCCCGCCGCGACGGGCTCGCCGCGGGCTTCTCGCTCGCGTTCGAGCACGAGCGCGTCCTGCACGTCCGCGGCGTCGGCTTCGACTACGAGCAGGTCGGCGGCGACGCCGCGTACTTCAAGCTCACCTACTACCTGCCGATCGAGTACGCCGGCGAGGCCGGCCTCGACGCGATCGAGTTCGGCCCCACCGCGTACCGCGCGAAGTTCGTGCGCGGCTGCCGACCGTACCCGCTGCTCTCGGTCGTGCGGCCCGCACCCGCGCACCGCGACGCACTCGCCGCCTGGGCACCGCGCTGGAACGAGAGCGCGTTCAGGTGGTCGGAGGGCCAGTTCGCGGACTTCGGACGGCTCGAGCGGCAGGCGTGGCTGCCGGAGCCGGAGGCGGCGTGAATCTCTCGGTCGACGTCGTGACAAGCCTGGACGCCGTCGCGGACGAGTGGGACGAGCTGGCGGCCGACCGGTCGCTCTACCTCGACCGCCGCTGGCTGCGGTCGCTCGAGCGCGACCCGGCGCTCGAGGCGCGCTACGTCCTCGTGCGCGCGGGGTGGTTGCTCGGCGCGCTGCCGGCGTACGTCTGGGACGGCGGCGAGGGTTGGGCGACCGGCGCCTACGACGTCTCGTGGTCGCTCCGCCGGGCGGTCGTCGGAGTCGCGCGCGCAGAGGCGTATCCGGCGGTGCTCGCGGGGTCGCGGGCGGGGTACGCGAACGAGCCGCTGCTCGCGCCCGGGCTCTCGGAAGAGCTGCGGCAGGAGGTCGCGGCCGCGCTGCTCCAGGGAGTGGACGAGCTGGCGGAGGAGGCCGGCGCCTCGGTCGTCGAGTTTCCGTTCCTCACTCGGCGCGGCCTGCTCGAGCTGGCGCCGGCGATCGACCGCTTCGGCCCGCGCCTGCTCCATTCGGCCGGCACGCGCCTCGAGGTGCGGTGGGACTCCTTCGACGGCTACCTGCGCTCGCTCGGGACTCAGCGCCGGCACCGAACCCGCGCCGAGCTCCGCCGCTTCGAGGCGAGCGGCCTCACCACGGAGCGGCGCCGCCTGGGCGAGTGCTACGAGGAGCTCGCGCCGCTCTCCGCCAACGTCCAGCGCCGCTACGGCCACGCGGACTCGCCGGCGACCACGAGGGCGCAGCTTCGTGCCCAGGCGGCGGAGGTGGACGAGGAGAGCGTCGTCTTCCTCGCGCGCCGTGACGGGCGTGCCGTGGGCTTCTCGCTCGCGTACGAGCACGCGGGAGCCCTCGTCATCCGAACCGTCGGCTTCGACTACGAGCACGTCGGCGGCGGCGACGCGGCGTACTTCAACCTCGGCTTCTACCTGCCGATCCGCTTCGCGGCGGAGGCGGGCCTGAGCGCGATCGAGTGCGGCCCTGCCTCGTACCGTGCGAAGGTCTACCGCGGCTGCGAGCCGTACCCGCTCTTCTCCGTCGTGCGTCCGACCCCCGCCCACCGCGGCGCGCTCGCGAGGTGGGCGCCGCGCTGGAACGAGAGTGCGTTCGGCTGGTGGGAGGGCCAGCTCGCCGACTTCGGCCCGCTCGACCGGCGCGCGTGGGTGCCCGAGACCGTGCTCGACGAGGAGGAGGTCGCCGTATGACCGACGTCCTGAGCGTCCCGCGCGAGGCGTGGGACGATGCGCGCGCCGTCCGCCTGAGCGGCGCCCAGCGTCGGCTGTGGTTCCTGCACCAGCTCGCGCCGGAGAGCCTCGAGTACGTCGAGGCGTTCGCCTTCCGCTTCCGCGGCGGGATCGATCCGCACGCGCTCGAGCGCGCCCTGCTCGTCGCCGTCGCGCGTCACGAGGCGCTGCGGACGCGCTTCGACCTCGTCGACGGCGAGCCCGTGCAGCTGATCGAGGACCCGCCCGCCGAGCTCCTGCGGTACGTCGACCTTCGCGGCGTCGACCGGGCGGAGCGCGAGCCGCGCGCCCGCGAGCTCGTCGACGCCGAGCTCCACCGTCCGTTCGATCTCACGCGCTCGCCGCTCCTGCGCGCGATCCTCGTCCGCCTGGGCGAGGAGGAGAGCGTCCTCGGCATGGCCCTGCACCACATCACCTTCGACGCGTGGTCGATCGGCGTCCTCGGCGACGACCTCGAGGTGCTGTACGACGCGTTCTCGGCGGGCGCCGAGCCCGTGCTCCCGCCCGTCTCGCGGCAGTACGCCGACTTCGCGGTCCGCGAGCCGCGCGGCGCCGAGCGCGAGTCGCTGGAGCGGGGGCTCGACTACTGGCGGCGGAAGCTCGAGGGGGCGCCGCACCTCGAGCTGCCGAACGCGCGGACGCGGCCGCCGCGCCGGAGCGGCGCGGGCAGCGAGCACGGCTTCGAGCTTCCCCAGGAGCTCGCCGACGCCGTGCTCGACGTGAGCCGCGAGCGCCGCGTGACGCCGTACATGACGCTCCTCGCCGCCTTCGCCACGCTCCTCCACCGCTACAGCGCCCAGACCGACTTCTGCGTCGGCTCGCCGGTCGCGAACCGCAACCGGGTCGAGTTCGAGCGCACGATCGGGTTCTTCCTCAACATGGTCGTGCTCCGGCTCGACACCGCGGGCGACCCGACCTTCGCCGAGCTCCTCGACCGCGTGCGGCAGACCTCGCTCGAGGCGTTCCGCCACCACGAGGTCCCGTTCGACCAGGTCGTCGAGGCCGTCAACCCGCCGCGCGACCTCTCGCGGACGCCGCTCTTCCAGGCGCAGTTCTCGCTCCTCGACTTCTCGCGGCCGCTCTTCCGGCTGCGCGGCATCCAGATCGAGGACTGGCCGCTCGAGCGGCCGAGCTCGCAGGTCGACCTGCTGCTCGAGGTCACGCAGCGCAGGCGCACCTTCTCGGGCCGGATCGTCTACGCGACCGACCTCTTCGACCGCGGGACGATCGAGCGCCTCGCGGGGCACTACGTCGAGCTGCTGCGCGACGCCCTGCGCGACCCCGGCCGGCGGCTGTCGGAGCTCGGGCTCCTGACCGGGCGCGAGCGCGTGACGATGCTCGAGGAGTGGAACGACACCGCCGCGCCGTATCCGGGGGTCGCGACCCACGAGCTCGTCGCCGAGACGGCGCGGCGCCGGCCGGACGCGATTGCGGTCGAGAGCGACCGAGGCCGGCTCACGTATTCCGAGCTCGAGGCGCGCGCGAACCGGCTCGCGCACGAGCTCGTCGCGCTGGGGGTCGAGCGCGAGACGCGCGTCGGCGTCTGCCTCGACCGCTCGCCTGGTCTCCTCGTCGCGCTCCTCGCCGTCTGGAAGGCCGGCGGCGCGTACGTGCCGCTCGACCCGCACTACCCGCGCGACCGCAACCTGTTCATGCTCGACGACGCCGGTGCCCGCGTCCTCGTCCGTGACGGCTCGGCGGAGCTGCCGTTCTCGCCGGAGGCGACGATCGACCTCGCCCGGCTCGAGTGGCGGGGGCCCGACGCGCCGCCTCCGGTCGCCTCGCCGCCGGAGCAGCTCGCCTACGTCATCTACACCTCCGGCTCCACGGGGAAGCCGAAGGGCGTCGAGATCGAGCACGGCTCGCTCGTGAACCTGCTCGTCGCGGTGGCGCGCGAGCTCGAGCTCGGGGAGGACGACGTCGTCCTCGCCTCGACGACCCTCTCGTTCGACGTCGCCGCGGCGGAGCTCTACGCGCCGCTCCTCGTCGGCGGCCGCGTCGCGATCGCGCCCGCCCAGTGCGCCGGCGACGCCGCGGCGTACGCCGACGCGGTCGCCCGCTTCGGCTGCACGGCGATGCAGGCGACGCCGACGACGTGGCGGCTGCTCGTCGAGTCGGGCTGGGAGGGCGCGCCGGGCGCGACCGCCTTCTCGGTCGGCGAGGTGCTGCCGAGCGAGCTCGCGCACCGCATCGTCGGGCTCGGCCTCGAGATGTGGAACTTCTACGGGCCGACGGAGACGACGATCTACTCGACCGTCGACCGTGTCCGGCTCGGGCAGCCGCTCACGATCGGCCGGCCGCTCGCGAACCAGTCGGTGTACGTCCTCGACGCGGCGCTCCAGCCGCTGCCGATCGGCGTGCCCGGCGAGCTCTACATCGGCGGCGACGGTGTCGCGCGGGGCTACCACGGCCGGCCCGAGCTGACTGCGGAGCGGTTCGTCGGCGACCCGTTCGGGGGCGGCCGCCTCTACCGGACGGGCGACGTGGCGCGCTGGCTGCCGGACGGGCGGCTCGAGTTCCTCGGGCGCTCGGACAACCAGGTGAAGATCCGCGGCGTCCGGATCGAGCTAGCGGAGGTCGAGCAGCGCCTCGCGGCGCACGAAAGCGTCGAGGCCGCGCTCGCTCTCGCGCATGCCGACGGAGCGGAGGGCAAGCGGCTCGTCGCCTACGTGCGGCCGCGGGGGCCGTCGCCCGAGACGAGCGACCTGCGCCGGTGGGTGCGGGCGCAGCTGCCGGACGCCATGGTGCCCTCGGAGTTCGTCTTCGTCGACGAGTTCCCGCGAACGCCGAACGGGAAGCTCGACCGGAAGGCGCTGCCCGCGCCGTCGCGGCCTGCGGCGGGCGGGGAGGCGGCACCCACGACGGAGGTCGAGACGGAGATCGGCGCGATCTGGCGCGAGGTGCTCGCCCTCGACGAGATCGGCCTCGACCACGACTTCTTCGACGTCGGCGGCCACTCGCTCGCCGCGCTCAAGGTGGTCGCGGAGGTCGGCGCGCGCTTCGGCGTCGAGCTGCCCGCCGACGCGATCTTCGACGCGCCGACGCTGGAGGAGTTCGCGTCGCTCGTCGCGGCGTCGCTCTGACCAAAGCGGCCGTGCCTCCGGCGGCCGGGGGTGGTGACTGTCACGTGACAGTCACCGGTGGCCCCGGCGGCCGTGCCGGAAGGGGATTAGCCCACGAGCCGGTAGAGGCGGTGGAACCGCTCCTCGACCGGGACGAGCTCGACGCCGGCGAAGCCGGCGCGCGCCGCGTACTCCCGCACGGTCGCCGGGCGCATCGCGGTACCCGTGCCGGCCGACGGCTGGATCGAGAGGCAGGCCGGCAGGCAGTGGAGGACGCTCGTCGCGTACTGGAACCGCTCGATCTCGTCGCCGGGCGCGGTGAACGTCTCGGCGACGCGGGCGTCGAGGACGAGGACGGTGCCGCCGTCGCCGCGGAGCGCGCGGCAGGCCCGGAGCACCTCGACCGGCGCCGCGATCTCGTGCAGCGCGTCGAAGAGGCAGACGACGTCGTAGCGGCCCTCGAGGCCCGGGTCGCTCGCGTCCCGCACCTCGAACGACACGCGGTCGGCGACGCCCGCCTCCTCGGCGTGCCGCCGCGCGAGGAGGATCGTCTCGGCGTCGAGGTCGAAGCCGTCGACGCGAAGGCCGGGATACGCCCGAGCGAGCGCGATGCCCGCCCAGCCGGCGCCGCACGCGACGTCGGCCACGCGTGCCCCCGCCGCCTCGAGCCGCGCGTTCACGTCGGGGAGGTGCCGCTCGATCCAGGGGACGAGGAAGTGGCTGAAGAGGGCACGATTCGCGCCGGAATGCCCGTTGCGCCAGTCGTCGCCGAAGGTCGCGTCCGCAACGCCGTCGCCGCTCCGGTACGCCTCGAGGAGATCCGGCAGCGCGCGTGCGATGCCGCCGAGCGGTAGGACGCTCAAGGCCACCATCGACAGCGGGTTCGCCGACTCGCGCAGCACCTCGTCGTGACCTGGCGGCAGGCTGTAGACGCGCTCGTCGGCCGGCTTGCCGGGATCGTCGACGGCCAGGAGCCCCGCGACCGCCTGCTGCTCCAGCCACTCGCGCGCGTAGCGCGGCGCCAAACCCGCGCGCCCGGCGACCTCCTCGGCGGTGCCGGGGCCATTCTCCGCCAGCTCCTCGTAGACCCCGAGCCGCACGCCGAGGTAGGTCGAGAGCAGCTCCTGCGTCGCGAGCATGGCGAGGAACATCCGCACCGCGAGCGCGCGCGCCTGGCTGCCCGCGGCGACCGGCGAGGTGGTCACGGCCGCGCTCACGCGGCCCGCCGCCTCGGCACCGCCGGCCGGGTGAGGTCGAGGCGGTGCAGGCCCTTTCGGACGCGAGGGGTCATTAGGCCGATGCGCTCGAGCGAAGAGGTCGCCTTCGCGAAGACCGCCTGCCGGTAGGCGATCATCATCTCGTTCCGCTCGGCAAAGGCGATGCCCTCGGCGGCGTCGACGCCGAGCCGGGGCCAGATGTCCTCGAGCAAGAACCAGCGCCGCATCAGCGCGGAGGCCTCGAGCGCGAGCGTCTCGCGCTCGGCCCGCTCGGCCTCGGTCAGCTCTTTGTAGATGCCCTTGAGGGACAGGATCCCGAAGGCGATGTGGCGGGCCTCGTCGCGGGCCGCGAGGCGCGTGATCTCACGGACGAGCTCGTCGTGGAAGGCCGTGTGCGCGAGGCGCAGCGTCGCCATCGCGAGCCCTTCGAGGATGATCTGGAGGCCGAGCGCTGTCACGTCCCAGCGCGCGTCGCTCAGGACGTCCTCCAGCATCGCCGCGAGCGGCGAGGCGATCGGGTACGAGGTCGGCAGCTTCTCGCGGACATAGCGCGAGAACGCCTCGACGTGCCGCGCCTCGTCGCCGACCTGGCTCGCGGCGAAGTACTTCGCCTCGACGTCGGGCAGCGTCTCCGCCAGGCGCGCGCTCGCGACGACTGCGCCCTGCTCGCCGTGCGCGAACTGGCTCGCGAGCCAGGCGTGGAACTCCCAGCGGAACGCGTTCCAGGTCTCCGGCCCGTGGCGCGCGAGCGGCGAGGCCTCGAACGCGGCGAGGCCGAAAGGCGAGTCGTCGGGGAGCGGCGAGCCGAACTCGACTTCCTGCGACCAGTCGAGGTCGGTGCTCGCGTTCCACTGCAGCCGCTTCCCCTGCTCGTAGAGCGCGGCGATCCGCGGCCGCCTGTCCTCGTAGTCGAAGGAGAGGAGCGCCTCGACGGGCGTCGTGACGGCCAGACCTTCCACCTCGCCGAATCTAGCCCCTAGGCTCGGAAATCGTGAGCGTTCGCGAGGTTCGCGCGTCGATCGGCCAGCGCCTGCTCTGGCAGATGGACCACCACCGGGGCGCGAACGGCGCGCTCAACTGTCCGATCTTCCTCCGGCTGCGCGGCCCGGCGCACGTGGGCGAGCTGGAGGCCGCGATCGACCGGCTCGGGCGGCGGCACGAGTCGCTACGGACGACCTTCGCCGGCCGCGGGCCGCGGCTCACCCAGCTGATCCACGACGTCCCCGAGCGCATGCCCATCGCGGAGGTCGACCTCTCCGGCGAGGACGACGTCGCGGAGGCGCTCGAGCGTGCGATGGCCGCCGAGGCGCGGACGCCGGTCGACCCGTGCGAGTGGCCGCTCCGGGCGACGCTCTGGCGGCTCTCGGACGACGAGCACGTCCTCTGCCTGAACATGCACCACCTCGTGACCGACGGCTGGTCGTGCGCCGTGCTCGCGAGCGAGCTCGGCCGCCTGTACGCGGCGCCCGGGAACGGCGCCCTGCCGGAGGTCGCGTGGCAGTACGAGCAGTGGAGCGAGTGGCAGCAGAGGCTGCTCGAGGGCGAGACGCTGCGTGGGCTGCGGGACTACTGGCGCCGCCGGCTCGCCGGCGCGACGCTGCCGGCGCTTCCGCGCGCCGCCGTCCGCGCCGACCCTGCCGAGCGCACGACGCGCGTCGAGCGGGCCTCGCTCGAGGCGCCGGTCGTCGCGCGGCTCGAGCGCCTCGCGCGCGAGGGGCGGACGGGGCTCTTCGCCGTCGTGCTCGCGGTCCTCTACCTCCTGCTGCACCGGGAGACGGGACAGAGCGACGTCGCCGTGGGCTCGATCTTCGCCAACCGGTCGCGGCCGGAGCTCCGCCACACGGTCGGCTTCCTCTCCAACATGGTCGTCCTCCGCAACCGCCTCGAACGCCCGTCGTTCGCCGACGTCCTCCGCTCCGTCTCGGAGACGATCGTCGGCGCGCTCGCACACCAGGACCTGCCGTATCAGATGCTGCCCCTCGACACGATGGATCCGGGCAGCGGCCGGCCCGACTCGGTCGTCTTCCAGCTCTTCGCCGGGCCGATGGGCAGGACAGAGACCGCGCGGGGCCGGATCGAGCCGGTCCTCGTCGTGCCCGACGGGATCGGCAGCCGCTGGGACTTCGAGCTCTCGCTCCTCCCGTCGGCGGACGGGATGACAGTGATGCTGTGCTATGCCGAGGACCTCTTCGAGCCGGAGTGGGCGCGCAGGTTCCTCGACGGCTACGTCTCGCTCGCGACGAGCGTCTGACGAGAAGCGACGCGTCGTTGCCGCTCCGCGGAGGCGCGCCCTATCCTCGGCCGGTGCTCGAGACCAGGCCCAGGACGCTGCCGCCGCGCTTCGATCCCACCGACCCGGCAGTGATCGAGAACCCCTACCCGACCTACGCCGAGCTCCGCCGCGCCGCTCCGCTCTGCCGCTTCGGCCCCGGCCAGTGGGCGGTCACGCGCTATGCCGACGTCGCCGCGCTCCTGCGCGACAAGCGCCTCGGCAGCGCGTTCCCGGCCGACTTCCACGAGTACTCCGTCGGCGCCGGGCCGGCCGCGGAGTTCTTCCAGAAGATCGCGATCGTCCGCGACCCGCCGGAGCACACCCGGCTGCGGACGCTCATGCACCAGGCCTTCAGCGCTCCGATCGTGCGCCAGCTCCGCGAGCACATCGGCACCCTCGTCGATCGCATGCTCGCTCCCGCCCTCGACAGCGGCCGCTTCGACGCCGTCGACGACCTCGCCTACCCGCTTCCCGTGACCGTCGTCTGCGAGCTGATCGGCATCCCGGCCGCCGACCGCGACGAGGTCCGGCCGCGCGTCGAGGACCTCGTCAAGGGCTTCACGACGCTCGTCCCCGACGGCGACCGGCCGGCCGTGAACGAGGCCGTCGTCTGGCTCCAGGACTACGTCGGCCGCCTGCTCGAGGAGCGCCGCGCGGCGCCCGGCGAGGACCTCCTCTCGGCGATGCTCGCCGCCGAGGACGGGGGCGAGACGCTCACGGCCGAGGAGATCGTCGACAACGCCGTCTTCCTCTTCTTCGCCGGCTTCGAGACGACGAGGAACATGATCTCGACCGGCTGCGCCGCGCTCCTCGAGCACCCCGACGAGCTCGCGCGCCTGCGCACCGACCCGACCCTCGTGCCGAAGGCGGTCGAGGAGTTCCTGCGCTACGACGCGCCCGTCCAGGGCGCCGGCCGCTTCACGCTCGAGCCCGTGGAGATCGGCGGCCGGACGATCCCGAAGGAGCGCGTCCTGATCCTCCTGCTCGGCTCCGC
>DASQWB010000087.1:0-21161 GCA_035640455.1 Gaiellaceae bacterium
CGTAGCAAGCCCAGGAGTCTAACGAAACCTGCGGCTTACACAACCTTTCCAGCGGCTTTTGCCAGCAGCCACTCGCGGATCAACCCGTCGAGGTCGCCGTCGAGGACCCCCTGCGCGTTCCCCAGCTCGTAGTCCGTCCGATGGTCCTTCACGAGCTGGTAGGGGTGGAGGACGTAGCTGCGGATCGCGTTGCCGCCGAAGCCCATGCTCACCGCGCCGCGCTCCCGCGCCAGCTCCGCCTCGCGCTCCTCCTCGGCCTTCTCGGCGAGGCGCGAGCGGAGGATGCGCAGGGCGGTCTGCTTGTTCGAGGCCTGCGAGCGCTCGTTCTGGACGCTGACGACGATCCCGGTCGGCAGGTGCGTGATCCGGACGGCCGAGTCCGTCTTGTTCACGTGCTGGCCGCCCGCCCCGCTCGCGCGGTACGTGTCGATGCGGAGCTCGTTCTCGTCGACCTCGACCTGGCCGTCGTCGCCGAGGAGCGGAGCCGGGATCACCTGGACGAACGACGTGTGCCGCCGATGCGCCTGGTCGAAGGGCGACAGGCGAACGAGCCGGTGCTTGCCGCGCTCGGCCTTCAGCACGCCGTAGGCGTTCTCGCCCTCGACGGTGAAGGTCGCCGACTTGAGGCCGGCCTCCTCGCCCGGGCTCGCCTCGAGGAGCTCGGTACGGAAGCCGCGCCGCTCGGCCCAGCGTAGGTACATGCGGAGCACCATCTCGGTGAAGTCCTGCGCGTCGGTGCCGCCCGCGTCGGACTGGAGCGTGACGACCGCGTCGCCTCCGTCGTACTCGCCGGTGAAGAGCGCGTCCTCCTGGAGGCGCTCGAGCTCCTGGCGGAGCGGCTCGATCGAGGCGGCGATCTCCTCGCCGAGGTCGCCGTCCATCTTCGAGAGCTCGGCCGCGTCCTCGTACTCGCGCTCGAGGTGGCGATAGCGCTCGAGACGCCGCGAGACGCGCGCGTGCTCGGTCGAGATCCTCGCCGCCCGCTCCTGGTCGTCCCAGAAGCCGGGCTTCCCCATCTCCCGCTCGAGCTCGGCCAGCCGGACCGCTAGCGCATCCGGGTCAAAGGTAATCACGGACCCAGGCGAGCTGGGCCCTGATCTCCTCGAGCTGCTGCTCCAGCGGGACGGTGGGCTCGGTCACGGCTTGGCCGATCCTAGCGACGAGAGCCGCGGAGACGCCGTTCCATAGCACGGATGCGCGCGAGCGGCTGCGACGGCTCGCGGCGGCCGCGGCCGAACCAGACTGCGCGGGCGAAGCGGCTCACGGCCTGCTCGTCGATGAGCGTCACGACCGGACCGTGGACGATCAGCCCGTCCGAGCGCTCGCGTGCGAGCTTCGGCAGCAGGTCCTCGGCAAGCCATTCGCGCCCGGGCGCGACCTCGGCCGTGGCCGTGATCCGGTAGAGCTCGTCGTCGAGCTGCTCGGTCTCGACCACCTGCGGCGTGCGGATGAACTGCGTCGGCCCGACCGGGACGATCCGGCTCAGGCGCTCGACGAGTCGCTCACCCGCCTCGAGGTCGTAAACGAAGAGCTCGACCTCGACCTGCCGGAGGCCGCGTGGGATGAGCCGCGCTGCCAGGACCTGCGAGTTCTGGACGTGGATGACCTCGCCGGCGACCGAGCGGAGCTTCACCGACCGCAGCGAGACCTCCTCGACGACCCCCTGGAGGCCCCAGGGCTCGATCGAGACCAGGTCGCCGACCTCGAACCAGTTCTCGAAGAACATGAAAAGACCGGCGAGCACGTCCCACAGCACGCGCTGGACGGCGAAGCCGAGGACGATCGCGAGGAAGGCGCCGCCGGCGATCGTGTCGGCGTGCTGCACGCCGCTCAGGACGATGATCGAGAGGACGAGCGCGAGCCCGAACGCGACGTAGCGGACGCTCGTCTGGGTCAGCGACGCGGCCGTCTCGCGCTGCTGGAGCCGCGCGAGCGCGTCGGCCGGGGCGTCCTCTCCCTGCACGGCGCGGCGTGCGACGAGCCAGCCCCCGAAGCGACCTGCGAGGCGCGAGACGACGTACGCCGCGAGGAACATCCCGACGATGAGGACGGCCTCGGCAAGCGCGCGCGGCAGCGGGATCAGGTCGACGAGGTGTCGCATGTGGTTGCGCTCGCGCGGCGAGAGCCGCTAGCGCTTCGGCTTCCGTGTTTCGTATGTCCCGGTATCGGGGGTGGACGGCGGCTTCGGCTTGGGGGCCGTGGTCTTGTTTCTCGTCGCGTACGTTCCGATATCGGGGGCGGACGGCGGCTTCGGCTGCGTGGGCGCCACGGTCATGTTCCTCCCAACGCGACTAACCAGACGATGACTTCGCCGACCAGTGAAGCACAAGCGATCGCGAAGATGGCGAGAAAGCACCTCCAGCCTTGGCTGTTGCGGAAGACGCCGGGCTAGCGCGTGACGCCTTTGTTCAAGCGCCGTGGCACTTCTTGAACTTCTTGCCGCTCCCGCACCAGCACGGGTCGTTGCGGCCGAGCTTCTCGCGCTCCGAGACCACGCGCTGGACGGCCACCGGCTCGCCGCCCGGCACTCCCGCGCCGTCGCCGTCGCCCAGAAGCTCGCTGGCCGCCGCCGCGGCCGCGCCGATCGCCTGTGCGCCCGCGACCGAGTCGTGCTGGTAGCTGAGGTTGCCGTTCACGGCCTGGGCCTCCTGCGCGGCCTGGAGCTGCTCGGCGTCCTCGATCGTCACCTGCATGTGGAAGAGCTGGAGGACGACCTCCTCGCGGATCGCGGCGTTCAGCTCCTCGAACATCGCGTGGCCCTCGGACGTGTACTCGACGAGCGGGTCCTTCTGGGCCATCGCGCGCAGGTGTACGCCCTCGCGCAGGTAGTCCATGTTCTCGAGGTGCTCGCGCCAGCGGGTGTCGACGACGTTCAGGATCACGAACCGCTCGAGCTCCCGTAGCAGCTCCTCCCCGAACTCCTCCTGCTTGCTCTCGTAGCGCTCCTGCGCGTCGGTCTGGAAGTCCTCGACGAGCGCCTCGCGGGTGATCCCGGAGCCGTAGTCCTCGCGCAGCTCCTCGGCGGTGATCTCGGTGCCGTAGAGGTCGTCCATCGCGCGGACGAGCGCGTCGAGGTCCCATTCCTCGGAGTACTCCTCCGGCGTGAAGGCGGTCACGGCCCGCTCGACCACCTCGTCGATCCAGGCCTTGACCTCCTCCGACAGGTCCTGTCCCTCGAGGACGCGTCGCCGCTGCTCGTAGATGACGACGCGCTGCTTGTTCATCACGTCGTCGTACTTGAGGACGTTCTTCCGGGCGACGAAGTTCTGCTCCTCGACCTTCTTCTGCGCGCCCTCGATCTGGCGCGAGAGGATGCCGGCTTCCATCGGCTGGTCCTCCGGGACCTTGAAGCGGTCCATGACGCCGTAGATGCGGTTGCCGGCGAAGAGGCGCACAAGATCGTCCTGGCCGGAGAGGTAGAAGCGCGACTCGCCGGGATCCCCCTGGCGGCCCGAGCGGCCGCGGAGCTGGTTGTCGATCCGCCGCGCCTCGTGACGCTCGGTGCCGAGGACGTAGAGGCCGCCGAGGTCGACGACGCCCTCGCCGAGCTTGATGTCGACGCCGCGGCCAGCCATGTTCGTCGCGATCGTGACCGCGTGCTTCTCGCCCGCGTCCTTGATGATTTCCGCTTCGCGCGCGTGCTCCTTCGCGTTGAGGACGTTGTGCGGGACGCCCTTCCGCTTCAGCCGCTCGGAGAGGTGCTCGGAGGTCTCGACGGCGATCGTGCCGACGAGGACGGGCTGCCCCTTCTCGTGGCGCTCCTTGATGTCGTCGACGACCGCGTTCCACTTCGCGTCCATCGTCTTGAAGATGTAGTCGTTGTTGTCGGCGCGCTCGACCGGCACGTTGGTCGGGATCTCGACGACCGACAGGCCGTAGATCTCGACGAACTCCTTCTCCTCGGTCTTGGCCGTACCGGTCATGCCGGCGAGCTTCTCGTAGAGGCGGAAGTAGTTCTGGAGCGTGATCGTCGCGAGCGTGACGTGCTCCTCCTGGATCGCCACGCCCTCCTTGGCCTCGACCGCCTGGTGTAGGCCCTCGGACCAGCGGCGGCCCTCCATGATTCGGCCCGTGAACTCGTCGACGATCTTCACCTCGCCGTCCTGGATGACGTAGTCGACGTCGCGCTGGTAGAGCGACTGCGCCTTGAGGGCCTGGATCAGGTGGTTGACGAGCTGCCCGTTCGTCGGGTCGTAGAGGTTGTCGATCCTGAGCTGGCGCTCGACGGCCTCGATCGCGCCGCGGTGGGGCGAGACGGTCTTGTGCTTCTCGTCGTACTCGTAGTCGGCGCCCGCCTGCTCGGCCGCGTCCTTCGGGTCACCGGGCTTCGAGGCGTAGCCTGTGAGCCCACGGACGACGCGGGCGAAGTCGTAGTAGATCTTCGCCGCCGTCTCCGGCTCGCCGGAGATGATGAGCGGCGTCCGCGCCTCGTCGATCAGGATCGAGTCGACCTCGTCGACGATCCCGTAGACATGGCCGCGCTGGACGACCCCATCGAGCGAGACGGCCATGTTGTCGCGCAGGCAGTCGAAGCCGAACTCGGAGTTCGTGCCATATGTGATGTCGGCCTCGTAGGCCGCCTTGCGCCGGTCGAACGGCATCATGTTCTCGATGAACGTGGCCCGCATCCCGAGCCGTTCGTAGACAGGTCCCATCCAGCCGGCGTCGCGCTGGGCCAGGTAGTCGTTTACCGTCACGAGGTGGACGCCGTTCCCCGGGAGCGCATTCAGGTAGAGCGGCTGCGTTGCGACGAGCGTCTTCCCCTCGCCGGTCTTCATCTCGGCGATGTCGCCCTCGTGGAGGACGATCCCGCCCATCACCTGGACGTCGAAGATCCGCTGGCCGAGAGCGCGCTTCCCCGCCTCGCGCACCGCCGCGTAGGCCTCGAAGACGAGGTCGTCGAGCGGCTCGCCGTTGTCGAGGCGCTGCCGGAACTCGGCCGTCTTCGCGGCGAGGTCGGCGTCGGAGAGCCGCTCGAAGTCGGGCTCGAGCGACGCGACGTAGTCGGCCTGCGCTGCGAGCCGCTTCAGGCGGCGTCCCTCCCCGAAACGGAGGAAGTCGTCGAAGCTGGGCATCGCTCCTAGGGTAGCGGCTCGCCGCGGTACCCTCGAATGCGTGGTCGGCCTCGCGCTTCTCGCGGCTCTGGCGGCTTTCGGGACGGGTTCCGCGAGCACGCCGACGCTTACGCTTCCGGGCCCGGTGAGCGAGCTCGCCGCGGACGGCGGCCGCGTCGCGATCCTCCTGCGAACGACCACGGGCGACTGCGCCCGCGACCGCGTCGCCGTCTGGAGGCCTTCGCCGCGGACGTTCGCCCCGATCGGCGCGAGCGCCTGCACCGCCTCGACGAGCACGGGCGCCGGCCTCGAAGGCGTCGCGCTCGCCGGGACGAGCGTCGCCTACGTCCAGTTCGCCGGCGGAAATACGCGGGAGCTCCGGCTTCGGCTCGCCACGCTGGCCCGGCCCCGGCCCGTGACCGTCGCGAGCGCCGCGTTCGGCCTCGACGAGGGATCGGGAACGTTCATCGGCCGGATCGCCGGGGACAGGTCGTTGCTCGCGTTCGACTTGTGGAGTCTCTGTACGCCGTGTGCGGCGGCGACTCCCGTAGCGCCGCGGAGCGCCGTCTGGCGCCTCGTGCCGAGCGGCTCGGCCTGTCCGGGTGCCGGCGGCCTCGGCTCGCTTCCGCGGTGCAGGTCGATTCGGGAGACGGCCGGCCCGCTGAGGTTGCTCGCCGTCGGCGGAGGCCGCGTGGCCACGACCGCCGGCGACCAGGGCCTCGAAGTCCGGTCGACAGACGGGACTCCTCGTTGGGCAGGCGTCTTCCCCGGCGCGATGGGGGCGGCGCGAATCGACGGCGGTGTTCTCGTCGTCCTCACCCGCTCGGGCAACCAGAACAGCCTCTGGGCAGTCGACACGAACACGCCGGACGGGCGCCGAAGCGGACCGCGGGCGCTGCCGCCGTCGAGGTCGAGCGGCGACGCCGTCTGCGGCGACCCGAGCGGGTGCCGCCTCGCGACACTTCGGCTCGAGGACTTCCAGAGCGGTATCGCCGTCTACGTCGTCGGCCGCGACGTCCATCTCCTGCGCCTCGCCGACAAACGCGACGTCCGCATCCGCGCGCCAGGGCTCGGGCCCGTCCACGCACAACTCGAGGCGTCGGGCCTCTTCTACTCGTACCGGCACGCGGCGAGCCCCCGCCGCGGCCGGGTCGCGTTCATGCCGATGGCGGCGGTGCTCGCCCGCTTCCGCTAGGCCTCGTCCTAGTGCCAGGCTCCGACCGCAGTGGCGGCACCGGAACCGGTACGAGGCACCTCGCCCGTCGGCGTCGTCGGCGACGCCTTCGAAGGCCGCGCCGTCGCCGCAATCGTCCCGGCGTCCGGGGGCGCGATCTGCTCGAGCACCTCCAGCGGCACGTCGGCCAGCACGTGCGTCTCGACGTCGTGAACTCGGCGTGGAACCTCTCGGCGGCCGTTCCATCCGCGATGCACGAGGGGCAGATCGCTTCGACGAGCTCCTCGACCGCGTAGACCGGCCCTGTCTAGACGGAGCCACGCGCCGCGCTGCAGGCGAGACGGCGCGCATTCGACACGACCACTGCGCCGGTCGCACGTGAGTCGGGATGGTACGGGAACTCGGGGAGCTCCACTCTCTTTACAGCGGAGTGACCCGCACCTCCCAGAGGCTGCCGTCGAGGCGGGAGGCGCGCACGACGTAGTCGGCGGCGCGGCGTGACGCGAGCTCTTCGAGCTGCGGCACGCTCCCGAACGAGCGCGCGCCGTCGAGGGTCAGCGAGCGCTCGCCGCTGCGAGAGATGAGCTCGAGCTCGTCGCCGTCGACGTCCGGCCGGAGCTCGACGACCTCGATCGCCTTCGCCGCGACCGCCCACACGTCGCCGCGCCGCCGCACGCCGCGGGCCCGGTACGGCGGCCGGAGCTGCTCCTCGAGCGCGTCGGCGAGCGGCGCAAGCGGGACGTCGCCCTCCTCCTCGTCCACGAGCACCGAGCCGTCCGGGAGGACGACGAACTCGACCTCTTCGCCGCGCAGCTCGCGTGCCTCGACCGCGGCCGTCGCGTCCCATTCCCGGGCCCGGTGCAGACCGGTGATGCCAGCGCTGTCGAGCGCCCCGACGTCTCCGGCGAGCGGCAGGCCCGCATGCCTCGGCTCCCACTCGAGGGGCGCCTGCTCGAGACCGCCCTCGCGCAAGAGCCGCTCGTTGAGCGTCTCACGACGCCGCCGGAACCGCACTTCTCTTAGATCTGCGGCTCGATGAGGCCGTAGTGGCCGTCGCGGCGGCGGTAGACGACATTCACCTCGCCGCTCTCCGCGTGCTGGAAGACGAAGAAGTCGTGCCCGACGAGCTCGAGCTGGAGCACCGCCTCCTCCGGGCTCATCGGCTTGACCGCGAACTGCTTCGTCTTCACGATCACCGGCTCGGTCTCGTCGGACGGCACAGCCGCCGCCTGCAGCGTCGACCCGTTGTCGCGCGCGGCTCGCCGCCGGCGCTTCTGCCGGTAGCGCGT
This sequence comes from Gaiellaceae bacterium, assembly GCA_035640455.1. Classification (GTDB taxonomy): domain Bacteria; phylum Actinomycetota; class Thermoleophilia; order Gaiellales; family Gaiellaceae; genus AC-50. Next base: position 7,518 of record DASQWB010000087.1, read on the forward strand.
CACCTGGCGCTCGAGCTTGTCGACGAGCTGGTCGATCGAGGCCCGCATGTCGGCCGAGGCCTCACGCGCCCGCAGCGTCGGCCCCTTCGTCCAGATCGTCGCCTCGGCGACGTTGTTCGCCGAGATCGACGGGTTCCGCTCGACGCTGAGCTCGAGCTCGATCTGCGTCGGATCTGCCAGCTGCCGCTCGAGCTTCCTGAGCTTCTCCTCCGCATAGCTGCGAATCGAGTCGCTGACGTCGAGGTTCTTGCCCTTCACCTGGAGTCGCATCAGCTCTCCTTCAGCCGCGAGGCGGTCGTGTCCCCTTGACTGAATCTAACGGATGGCTCGCGCGAAGGTCACCACCTCGACGCGCCGGGCGCCGCTCTTGTGCAGAGCAGAGGCAGCCGCGTTGGCGGTCGCGCCGCTCGTGTAGACGTCGTCGACGAGCGCGACGGCGGGCGGAGCTCGTGCGGCGGGTACGAACGCACCCGCGACGTTGCGGCGTCGCTCCGCAAGCGGCAGGCCGCGCTGGCGCCGCGCCGTCCCGGCGCGGCGGAGCAGCGGCGAGACCGGGAGCTCCCACCGCCGGCCGAGCTCGCGCGCGAGCCGCTCGGCGGGATGGTGGCCGCGGCGAAGGCTGCGATCGCCGTCCGGCGGCACGAAGCAGAGCGCGGCGACGCCGGGCCGCGGCACGCACTCGACCACGAGCTCGGCCGCGAGCGCCGCGAGCCGCCGCAGGCCGCGTTCCTTCCAGGCCGCGACGAGCGCGCGTACTGCGCCCTCGTAGGCCACCGCCGCGCGCGCCGTGGCGAAGGCGAGACGGCGGCCGGCGCACTCGCGACAGCGCCTCACGGGCCACGCCGTCGGGGCACCGCAGCGGGCGCACAGGGCCGAGCCGAGCCGCGGGAGCCGCTCCGCGCAGGCACCGCAGAGGACCGCCCCGCCGGTTCGGCAGCCGAGGCAGCGCTGCGGGAGCAGGAGATCGAGCACACGCCGAAGCTACCGGCCCCGCGACGGCTCCTTCGTGCCGGATTTGCGCCGACTTTGCCACGATCTCGCGACGGCGTCGGCGTGGCGGAGCTGGTCGTGGTCTCCGATGTCGAGCCACTCCCCCTCGAGGCGGTAGCCGTAGACCGGCTCGCGCGCCTGCAGCCACGCCACGAAGCGACCCGGCTGATCCGGCGAGTTCCCTTCCTCCAGGTAGCGCGGGACGAGCGCCAGGTGCTCTCGGTGGAAGAGGTACGTCGCCGTCGCCGCGAGCGTCGAGGGCGGATCGTCCGGCTTCTCGAGGAACGAGACGATGCGGGCCTGCTCGTCGAGCTCGACGATGCCGTACTTGCGGGCCAGCTCCACGTCGCCGACGTCGTACAGCGCGACGGCGCTGGCACGACCCTTGGCGCGCCAGAACGCGACGAGCTCGCGCAGCGAGAAGTCGAAGAGGTTGTCTCCCGCCACCACGAGCAGGTCGTCGCCGCCGAGACCGACGAAGGCGAGGTCGCCGATCGCGCCGAGGCGGTCCTCCTCGTCACGCGTTCCGTCGTCGTGGACGACGACGTGCGGAGGCGCCCACGCCCGGAACGCCGGCGCGAACTTCGCGTTCGTGACGAGGTGCACCTCCTCGATCTCGGAGACCTCGGCGATCCGGTCCAGGATCCAATCGACGAGCGCACGGCCGCCGACGTCGAGGAGCGGCTTCGGCCGGTCCCTCGTCAGCGGATAGAGCCGCGTCGCGTAGCCCGCGGCCAGGATCAGCGCTCTCATCGTCCGCTTGGCCCGTGTCTAGGAGTCGGCGCGGCCGTATCGGTCTTCGAGCCGGACGATGTCGTCGAGGTGCGGGGTCGACACCTCGAGGATCAGCGTGTCCTCGAGGGCGGCCACGCGGTGGACCGTTCCCGGCCGGATGCGGAAGGCCGCGCCCGGGCCGACGATCTCCGAGGCGGGAATCGGATCGCCCGGCGCGCCCATCTCGAGCTGCGCGCGCCCCTCGAGGACGTACCACGACTCGTCCTTCTCGTTGTGGAACTGGAGGCTCAGCGACTGGCCGGTTCGGACGAAGAGCAGCTTGCCGACGTAGGTCTCCGCGTGCGCCCAGAGGAGCTCCCAGCCCCACGGCTTCTCCGTCCGCTCCGGTTCGAACGCGAACGGCTCCAGGCCGCTCAGGTTCGGCGAGCTCAGTTGCCGCTCGTCCATCAATTGACCCTACCTCACCGCCGTCGGGGCGCGAGCCACTCCGGGTCGGCCGCGATCTGCTCCTCGGCGCGGCGGAGGTCCTTCGGGGTGTTCACCGTCAGCCACAGCCCCTCGTGGCGGTACGCGCGCAGGCGCCGCTCCGCGACGAGCTCGGGGAAGGTCGTCGTCTCGTGGTCGCCGCGCTCCGGAAGCCGCGCGAGCGCCTCCTCCCCCAGCACGTAGACGCCGCAGTTCACCCAGTAGGGAACGCGGCCGGCCTCCCTGAAGTCGATCACGACGTCGTCCTCGCCGACGTCGACGAGCCCGAACGGCGAGGGCGGCCGCGCGACGGTGATCGTCGCCGCGGCGCCGCCGCGCTCGTGGTGCGCGAGGAGGGCCTCGAAGTCGACGTCGAGGAGCTCGTCGCCGTTCAGCGCGAAGACCTCGCCCGATTCGCGGCGCTCTCTCGCGGCGAAGCGGATCCCGCCGCCCCGCCCGAGCCGCTCCGGCTCCTCCGCGATCGCTATCTCGACGCCGAGCCCCTCGAGCTCGGCCGTGAACAGGTCGCCCTGGCCGGCGGCGCAGCTCACGATCACGCGCTCGACGCCCGCCGCCGCCAGACGTAGCACCTGGTAGGCGACGAGCGGCCGCCCGCAGACGGCGACGAGCGACTTCGGCCGGCCCTCGGCGGCGTCCCCGAGCCGCTCCGCCTTGCCGCCGGCGAGGATGATTGCTTCCAACGCGGGCTTACGGCTTGAGTTCGGGCTCCGGGTCCCGCTCCGTCGTCTCGGCAAGCGCGCCGAACGGCGAGCTCGGCCGGCCGACACCCTCGTACGCGAACCCCGCCGCTCGAACCTCCGCCGGATCGAGCAGGTTCCGGCCGTCGACGACGACCGGGCGCCGCATCGCGGCCCGCGTCTCCGGCGTGATCAGGTCACGCAGCTCCGGCCACTCGGTCACGATCACCGCCGCGTCCGCGCCGGTCACCGCCTCGAGGGGCGTCTCGCAGAAGGTCGCGCTCTGCAGCAGCTCGCGCGGCCGGGCCACCGGATCCCACGCGCGCACCTCGGCGCCCTCCGCGAGCAGGCGCGACGCGAGGACGATCGACGGCGCCTCGCGCACGTCGTCGGTAAACGGCTTGAACGCGAGCCCGAGCAGCGCGACGGTCGTCCCGCGGAGCGAGCCGAGGTGCTTCTTCAGCTTCCCGATCACGCGCCGTTTCTGGAGCTCGTTGACCTCGATCACCGCGTTCAGGAGCTGGAAGTGGTAGCCCGAGTTGGAGGCGAGCTGCTTGAGCGCGAGCGAGTCCTTCGGGAAGCAGTTCGAGACGACGAGGCCGCCGGTCGTCACGAACGTGTGCGTCGGCGGCACCTCGAGCGAGTAAACATGGCCGGTATGGCGACGGCGGACGAGGTCGGTTACGCGGACCCACGCCGCATTCTCCCTCCGCCGGTAGCCGGTCGGTGCGATCCGCTTGGCCTGCCGGCGCAGCGAGTGGAGGATCGCCGTGCGCTGCGTCGCCGGAACGAGGTCGAGCAGCCGCTCGACCTGATCCGCGCCCGAGACCACGAGCCAGTAGGTGTCGACCGTCGACTTGGCCGTGCGGCCGACCTTGAGCCGCGCGACGATCCCGAGCTCGCCGAGCAGCCGGAGCATTCCGTCGGCGAGCTCCCGGCTGACGGCGCCGTACTCCAGCACGACGCTCGGTCCGCCGCTCACGTGCGACCAGGAGCCGTCGCCGAGCCAGAGCCCGGCGAGCAACGCCCGCTTGTGCTCGTCGCTCTCGTCCCAGACGAGGTCGGGAAGCCGCTGCTCGTAGCAATTCGCCCCGAGGCCGAACGCGCCGAGCCACCAGGTCGCGAGCAGCCGCGAGCTGACCCGCACGACCTTCGACGGCGGCGTCTCGAAGACGGTCGCCTTGACGCCGAGCGACCGCCAGAAGCCGGCGACCTCCTCGACGAGCTCGTCCTCGTCGCGAGGGTGGAAGCTCCACTCCAGCCGGTGGTGGCCGTGCTCGCCGTCGCGCGGCGAGTGACCTTCCGCGAGGTATAGGCCGACGACGCGCCAGAACTGCGCCGTCAAAGGAATCGACGCCGGGACGTACGTGCCGTTTCGGGCGGTGCCGAAGGAGGCTTCCTCGAGCTCGAGGTCGAGCGCCGCGGCCCCGTCGAGCCTCAGCGCGCCGGCGCGGCGGATGTCGTGCGAGCGCGCGACGACACCGCGGTGATGGCCCAGCGGCCCGAGCGTCTCCTGGATCTCCCGGGCGCCGATCAGCTCGAGCTCGCGGCGGTACGGCCTGACGATGACGTCGTTCGCGTTCAGGCCCGCGCTCTCGAACCCGCCGAGGACGTTCAACCGTCGAGGGCGCGGCCGCTCTTCCACGCGGACGCCCTGCGCGATCGGCAGCCAGTCCGCGCTCGTCAGCTCCTGCGCGAGCTTCCGGCCCTCTTCCGTGACGAAGACGTGATCCGGCGTGCAGCGGACGCGGCGGCCCATCTTCGTCCGTACCTCGACGACCTCGCCGTCGTACTCGCGCCGGGTGAGGAGCTCGATCGGCAGGAACTCCGCGCCCTCGCCGTCGGGCCGCCACGACAGGATCTCGACCCGAGCGCCCGGCTCGGTTTCCTCGTAGAGAGCCGCTAGCGTGACGAGCCGCTTGCGACCCTCCTGCCGCACCAGCACGGTCTCGTGGCCGAGCAGGCACGAGCCCCCGTAGCCGATGCCCGCGCGCAGGAAGTGCGGCCCCAGGCGGTGGTCGAGGCCGATTCCGCGCGCCACCTGGACAACGTCGGCGCCCGTCGCCTCGCAGACGTTCGCGATCTCGTTGATGAAGCTGATCCGCGTCATGAGGAACGCGTTCGAGGCGAGCTTCACCATCTCCGCCGAGTTCACGTCCGCCCGCACGACCGGGGCGTCGATCTCCGCGTGGAGCGCCTCGACGCGGTCTCCGTCAGCCTCCTCGAAGGCGCCGATCACGATCCGGTCCGGCTTCCGGAAGTCCTCGACGGCGCTGCCCTCGGCCGTGAACTCCGGGTTCGCGACGTAGCCGACGTGGCGGAACCCGCGCGCGTCGAGCGCGTGCCGCACCTTCTCTCCCGTCCCGACCGGGACCGTGCTCTTCATGACGAGCAGCGGCCGCTCCACGCCGGTCACCTGCGGAAGCTCATCGACGACGGTCCAGACCCGCGAGAGGTCGGCGTCGCCCGAGTAGGTCGGCGGCGTGTCGACGCAGACGTAGACGAACTCGGCGCCTGCGATCGCCTCGCCGACGTCGAGCGTGAAGGACAGGCGCTCGCGGTTGCGCTCGAGCAGCTCGTCGAGCCCGGGCTCGTAGATCGGGACGCGTCCCCCGCGGAGCGCCTCGATCTTCTCGGGGACGACGTCGCGGACCGCGACGAGGTGGCCGAGGTCGGCGAAGCCGGCCGCCGTCACGAGGCCGACGTAGCCCGCTCCGAAGACGGCGATTCGCGCCGGCTGAGGCGTACCTGCCATGTTCCGCACCTTACTTGCGAAGAGGAGTCAGGCTCTTTGCGATCGCGAGCATCGTCTCGTTCGAGAGGGCGTCGAGCAGGGTGTTCGTCACCCAGTAAGTGGCGCCGTGGTCGTGCAGCACGATCATGTGCAGGTGCGGCCCCGCGTAGTAGAAGTCGTACTCGCGGCCCTTGATCCGGTGCTCGAAGTTCGGCTCCTGGAGGACGGGCGCGTCAGGCCAGTCGGTCTCCTCGATGCCCCAGTAGTCGCCGATCGTGCTCGTCCGGAAGACGAGGCGAACGGCCTTGTGGCCCTTCGCGATCCAGTACGAGCGGATCGGCTCGGCGGCATCCGGCGTGGAGGTCTTCTCGATCAGCCGCGGGTACTGGAGCCTGAACGGCACGCGGCGCCGGACCGAGCGGAGCAGCGGGACGGTCGCACCGGGGTTCTCGACGACGGCGGGCGGCTGCTTCTTCGGCGTCTGGTCGATCGTGCTCGGAGTAAAGGTGCCGTCGAAGCTCGCGCCGACGACGACGATCAGGAGCGCCCTGAACTGCTGCGGGCGAAGCGAGCGCGGGATCGGTGCGATCTCGGCGTCGCCGAAGAGGTTCGCCACGCGCCTCGCCGCCCGCGCGCCGAGCGGCTTCTTGGCGTCGTAGTAGACGACCGTGTGCTGGTAGTCGAAGCGGGGCGCGTTGCGGTCGGCCGGGTCGGGCGGCACGATCACGCGGTAGTGGCGCTTCGCGAGCTCGAACGACGCGTTCGCCGCCGACCCGGCCTGGCCGTTTCCGTTCAGCACGACGAGCGAGATCTGCTTCGGGCGCGGGGCATGTGACCGGAACTTCGTCCCGAGCGCCTGCGCCGTCGCCTTGTCGGGCGCCTCGACGTCCGGGTTCGTGAACTCCCGCACCGCCTGCTCGACCGCTCCCGGCGGCGCGGCGAGCTCCGCGTTGTACGGGCCCGCAGGCTGGAGGTTCTGGATCTTCGGCTGGAAGAAGTGGCCGCTCGGGAGCTTGTAGAGGAAGAACGCGTAGGAGAGGATCGTCTTGCCGGAGATCGCGCGGTTGCCGGACTGGCCGACCTGGACGTTCGACGTCACCGCGTGGATGAGCTTCGGCAGCTTGTCGAGCGTGAACGACTGGCTCACCTGCTCCTTGAAGGCCTTCACGAACGCCTGCTGGCGGGCGACTCGGTAGAGGTCGGAGTCGGTGTGCCGGTAGCGGACGAAGTCGAGCGCGTCGGAGCCCTTCAGCCGCTGGTAGCCCGGCTCGAGGTTGATCGTCGCGTAGGTGTTCACGCCGGTGGTGAGCCCGGCGTTGTTGTTGAAGTAGCGCCGGTCGACGTCCATCCACACCCCGCCGAGCTTGTCGACGACCTGCTTGAAGCCGCGGAAGTCCACTGTGATCAGGTAGTTGACGGAGAGGCCGGTGAGCGCCTTTACCGTCTCGAGCGTCCCCCGCGTCTTGCAGAGCTCGTACGCGGCGTTGATCCGGTCGAGGCTCACCGGGCGACCCGGGCAGTGGATCGGGACGATCAGGTCGCGCGGGAACGACATGAGCGAGACGGTGTTGTCGATCGGGTCCGCCCGAACGAGCATGACCGTGTCCGAGCGCGAGGGCAGGCTCGACTCGGGCCCGGCGCGGTGGTCGTAGCCGACGATCAGCGCCGTCGCGGGCTTCCCGGCCTCCGTGAGGTCGAGGCCTCTCTCGGCCTGGATCAGCGCCGGGTCGTGCGCCTGCACGGCCTTGACCTGCTCGTGGAAGTAGAGGTAGGCGCCGCCGAGGAGCCCGGCGGCGACGACGAGCACCGCGACGAGCAGCCAGAGCAGGATCCGGCCGACGAGCTGGAGTCCCGTGCGGCGCGGCGGCTCCGGCTGCCGGTAGAGCGTCATCGGCGTCAGCGCCGCGGGGGGGAGGACGGGGCGGCCGTTGCCGTCGACTGCGGCGCCGCGGCCGATTCCTCTCTTCAGCGTGGTCCGCATGCGGAAAACGAGGGGCGCTCCTTCGCGAGCGCCCGCCGAGCGGCGAGGATACCCGACTAGGCGGCCGTTATACGCCTTCGACCGTCGTCGCGGCGACGAACTCCGCGACGCCGAGGAGCGACTTCGTCTCGGCGTACACGCGCCGCTGCTCGTCGGCTCCTGTGCCGGTTCGGAGGATCTCCTCGACATCCCCGAGCTGCAGCGCGCAACCTAGGCGGCGCGCGGCCGGCTCCGCGAGCTCGACGAGCTGCCGGAGCGCCTCGCGCGCCGGGCGCTCCTCGTCGCGCTCGAGCCAGATCAGGTCGGCGTCGAGGCCGTAGCGGGCCGCGCGCCACTTGTTCTCGGCGACGAGGGTCACCGGCTGGATCGGCAGCGCGCCCTCGCGTTCGTGCCGCTCGGCGAGCGTCGCGACGAGGCTCTGGACGAGCGCCACGATCGCCGAGACGCTCTCGATGCGCGTCTGGGCGTCGCAGACGCGAACCTCGATCGTGCCGAGGCGCGGGTGCGGGCGGAGATCCCACCAGATGTACGTGTAGTCGGGGAAGGAGTTCGTCTTGACCGCGCGCTCGACGAGGAGCTCGAACTCGTCGAACGAGGAGAAGGCCGGCGGCAGGCCGCTGCGCGGGAAGGTGTCGAAGACCTTCGTCCGCGTTGACGCGAGGCCCGTGTCGCGGCCGCCCCAGAAGGGTGAGTTCGCCGAGAGCGCGAGCAGCTCCGGGAGCCAGGTGCGGAGGGCGTTCGCGACCGAGATCGCCTGGTCCGCGCTCTGCAGGCCGACGTGCACGTGCAGCCCGAAGATCACCTGGCGCTCGGCCGTCCACTGCATCTTTTCCATCAGGCCTGCGTAGCGCGGCTCGTCGGTCACCTCCTGGTGCTCGTAGCGCGAGAAGGGGTGCGTGCCGGCCGAGGCGATCAACGTTCCGCGCTCGGCGGCCGCGGCGCGGAGCCGCGCCCGCAGCTGCCGGGCCTCGTCGAGCGTTTCCTCGACGTTGCGGCCGATGCTCGTCGCGACCTCGAGCACCGAGCGGAGCAGCTCGGGCTTGATCCGCTCGTCGCCGGCCGCCTCGGCGACCTCGTCGAAGCGCGAGACGAGCTCGTAGCTCTCCGGCGAGAGGAGCTGGAACTCCTCCTCGATGCCGATGGTGAAGGGCGCGCTACGCCCGAACATCACCTCCATGGCGGGCGGCAGGGTAGCCGCCGGCACACCTAGCGCGAGCCGGCGTGCGCCCGGTTCAGCGCCTCTTCGGCGAGCCGGGTGCCCTCGACCATGTTCGCGAGCTTCTCGTAGGCGACGTCCCAGCTCCGCGTACGGAGACCGCAGTCGGGATTGACCGACACGCGCTCCGGCCCGAGGAGCTCCGCCGCGTAGACGATCCGGTCGCGGACGAGCTCGGCCGGCTCGACGAAGTTCGTGTGGATGTCGAGGACGCCGAGGCCGACGTTCGGCGCGTCCTCGTGCTCGCGGAAGAGGAAGAGCGGCTCGTAGCCGGGGCGGTCGGCACCGTCGGTGCCGAGGTCGTGGGAGTCGCGGTTCGCGAACTCGAGCTGGAGCTCGAAGCAGTCGTCGAGGTCGAGCACGTGCGGGAACAAGAGCGAGTAGTCGGAGAAGCAGATATGGAGGCTCCGCCGCGCCGCCGGGATCCCCGCCACCGAGGCGTTGAACGCCTCGACCCCGACCGGCACCTCGTCCGGCCGCGTCGTCAGCGCCGGCTCGTCGATCTGGATCCAGTCGCAGCCGGCTTCGACGACCGCGGCCGCGTTCGGTCGCACGACCCGCTCGGCCACGTCCAAGAGGAACCGGCGCCGCGCGTCGGCGCGCTGCTCCGCCGTCGCGCCCAGAGCACCGTGACGGCCGTAGTGTTCGTCGTACGACCAGTCGACGATCGTGTACGGCCCCGTGAACGGCACCTTCAACCGACGATCCGTCCGCGCCGCTAAGAACCGGTACTCGTCGACGTCGTACGGCCCGTCGATAGCCGGCTCCTCGACGCAAGCCGCCTTGGAGTAGTACTTGTTGTCGAACGACCGGACGGTGCCGCGCTGCTCGAAGCCGTGCGCGTGCCGGATGACGTGGTCGTACATCTCGGTCCGCCGCTGCTCGCCGTCGTAGACGACGTCGAGCCCGGCCCGCTCGAGCAGCGCCAGACCGTAGCGGGACGACCAGTCGTCGATCAGGCGCAGCTCGTCGTGGCCGACCTCGCCGCGGCGGAGCGTCTCGACGAGCTCCTCCGTGCCGTCGAGCTCGAGCTTCTGCGCCCACCGCTCGGCCTCGGCGACGTCCGCCTTCTCGATCGGCCGCCCGGCGAAGGCCTTCACGCGCCACGGCGGCTTGGCGAGGCTGCCGATCTCACGGGTCTCGAACATCACGTCGGTCATGCGGCGGTCTCCTTCGCTCGGGCTGTGCGGGCTGCTCCGAGCCGCGCGAGCTTCTGCCGCGCGATCGGCTCGGAGACGTACTGTAAGTCTCCGTTCGGGACGAGGGCGACGCGCTCCACGTCGAGGCGCTCGACGAAGTCCGCGATCTCCTGCGGGTCCTCGAGCGCGGAGCTCCGCGCGTCGACGACCCCGGCGAGCAGGAGCTTGTCGAAGCCGGCCGGGACGTCGGTCGCGTGCGTCGCGTAGAAGTCGACGCCGATCCCCTCGACGGGCAGCTCGGCGAGCCCGTTCTCGAGGAGCTCGCGTGCGTCGCCGAAGGTGAGCTGGAGCGCGAGCTTCGGCCCGCCCTCCAGCGCCTCGAGCGCCTCGTGCAGCTCCGCGAGTCCCCCCGCACCCTCGCGCGCGAGGGACGGCTCGCTGAGCACGACGAGGTCGGCGTCGAGCGCGTCGAGCTGCGGCTTCAGGACGCTCGTCGCCACGACCTTCGCGGGCAGGCCCGTCCCGTGCGCGAGCGCGTACGGCGACGGCAACGTGACGATCCTCCGCCCCGGGAGCGGCGCGACGTAGCGCTCGTCGAGCGGCGCGCCGAGGCGCGGCTCGGCCGAGGTCGGCGTCGGCGCCCGGTAGAAGCTGTTCGTGTCCAGGAAGCGGGTCAGCGGCCCCGGCTCGAGCCCCTCGCTCGCCTCGAGGAGCGGCCGGAAGAGGTCCTGCCAGCGGAGCATCCCGTCCGCGAGCAGGTCGAGGCCCGCCTCCTGCTGGACCCGGACGAGCTCGTCGAGGTCGCGCCCGAACTGCTGGTCGACCGCCTCGGCGGTCGTCCGACCGCGGTCGAGGTCGCGCGTCGCCTGGACGAGCGCCTCCGAGCGAGGGTAGATCCCGGGTGCGAATGCCTGCAAACCGCCTCCTTCTCCTGCCTAAAGAGTTCCGGCGGCGAGGCCAGGGCTCTTTAGGCGTTTGTTGACCCGGTCGCCAAGCTGCCTGTCAAAGCTCTCCGGGTGCGCCGCAGGTTACCAGCCGCTACGGCTGTGGCGGAGGTTGCACCTGGACGGCCCGGAAGACGATCACACGGCTGAAGCCGACCCCGTCGATCTGGTAGCCGTAGCAGCCGGCAGCCTCGACCCGCGTATACGACGGGCGATCGCGGGCGCCTTTCCACGGCCGGTAGCCACGCCCGGGAGCGATCCTCATCTCCGTCGGTGGCGGCTTCCCCGTCTCGAAGCGGAGGAGGTGAGGGCCGTCGAGCTGGCGGCCGCGGATCAGCACGGGTCCGTGATAGCGGCCGGAGACCCACCAGAGCACCTTGTTGCCGCTCCAGCCGGTGCCGTAGAAGTCGGTCTGCTGCGGCAGCGGCGGCCACCAGAACTCGAGCACGCGCTTCGCGTCGCCGAAATTCGGATACGTGGGACCGCGGCCCGGCAAGGCGAGGACGCCCTCCTGGCCGAGGTCGACCTTCGTCTTCGGGCTGAGTGGACAGGACGCGCCGTCCGGGAGCTGCGGGATGTGCAGCGGCCGGTGCAGGGAGCGCCAGGTCCAGTGCGGCTTGCGCGCCGCGCCGGCGGCGGCACCGAGCACGAGGATCAGCGCGGCGGCGAGGGAAACGCTAGCCGCGGCCCGCGACGGCAAGCTGGTTCTCCGCATGCCGAATGCGCTGCTCGAGCTGCCAGCGATCGGCACCGGACTCGCCCCGCTCGACGCGCTCGAGCTCGGCCTTCGCGTCCTCGAGCTGCGCGCGGGCCCGCGCGTCGTCGATCTCGGCGGCGAGGACGGCGTCGTCAACGAGCGCGATCGCGCGGTCGAGCTCGACCTTGAAGAAGCCGGGGCCGGTGGCGTACTCGCGCACCTCTCCCTCGCCGGTGTGGACGCGCGTCGAGCCTGCCTTCAGCGTCGCGACGAGCGGCGCGTGCCGTGCGAGCACGCCGATCTCGCCGGCCGCGCCCGGCACGACGATCATCTCCGCCTCGCCCTCGAAGGCCGGCCCCTCCGGCGTCACCAGCGAGACGTCGAAGCGGCGCCTAGGCAGCTTCGGCCTCCTCCTCTCCCTCCTCGGGCTCCTCCTCGCGGCCGCCGCCGATGCCCTTCGCCTTCTCGACCGCCTGCTCGATCGTCCCGACCATGTAGAAGGCCTGCTCGGGCAGGTCGTCGTGCTTGCCGTCGAGGATCTCGGCGAAGCCCTTGATCGTGTCCTCGAGCTTCACGTACTCGCCCGGCGTGCCGGTGAACTGCTCGGCGACGAAGTTCGGCTGCGAGAGAAAGCGCTGGATCTTCCGCGCCCGCGCCACGACGAGCCGGTCCTCGTCGGAGAGCTCGTCGATGCCGAGGATGGCGATGATGTCCTGCAGGTCCTTGTAGCGCTGGAGGACCTCCTGGACGCGCGTCGCCGTCCGGTAGTGGTCGTCGGAGACGATCCCCGGCTGGAGGGCGCGCGAGAACGAGTCGAGCGGGTCCATCGCCGGGTAGATCCCCTGCTCGACGATCGCGCGCGACAGCACCGTCGTCGAGTCGAGGTGGGCGAAGGTGTTCGCGGGCGCCGGGTCGGTGAGGTCGTCGGCCGGGACGTAGATCGCCTGCACGGACGTCACGGAGCCCTTGTTCGTCGAGGTGATCCGCTCCTGGAGCTGGCCCATCTCGGTCGCGAGCGTGGGCTGGTAGCCGACGGCGCTCGGCATCCGGCCGAGGAGCGCCGAGACCTCGGACCCCGCCTGGACGAAGCGGAAGATGTTGTCGATGAAGAGGAGGACGTCCTGGCCCTCGTCGCGGAAGTACTCGGCCATCGTCAGGCCGGAGAGCCCGACCCGCAGGCGCGCCCCCGGCGGCTCGTTCATCTGCCCGTAGACGAGCGCGACCTTGTCGATCACCTCCGACTCGGTCATCTCGAGGAGGAGGTCGTTCCCCTCGCGCGTGCGCTCGCCGACGCCTGAGAAGACGGAGACGCCGCCGTGCTCGCGCGCGACGTTGTGGATCAGCTCCTGGATCAGGACGGTCTTCCCGACGCCTGCGCCGCCGAATAAGCCGACCTTGCCGCCCTTGACGTACGGGGCGATAAGGTCGATGACCTTGATCCCGGTCTCGAAGATCTCGACCGTCGGCTGGAGGTCCTTGAACTCCGGCGGGTCGCGGTGGATCGGCCAGCGCTCGGTTCCCTCGGGAGCGGGGTCCTTCTTGTCGATCGGCTCCCCGATAACGTTCCAGAGCCGGCCGAGCGTCGTCTCGCCGACCGGGACGGTGATCGGGCCGCCGGTGTCGACGACGTCGGCGCCGCGGGCGAGCCCGTCCGTCGAGTCCATCGCGACCGCGCGGACGCGGTCGTCTCCGAGGTGCTGCTGGACCTCGGCGATGAGGCTGATCGCCGGGCGGCCGTCCTGCTCGGGCGCCTCGACAAGGAGCGCCGTGTTGATCTCCGGAAGCGTCTCGGGGAAGACGGCGTCGATCACGACGCCCTTGATCTCGACGATCTTGCCGACGTTGCGGGCGTTCTCTTGCGACTCAGGCATGCGTCTCCTGGAGGGCGGGTTCAGAGGCAGGACGCGAAGCGCGAAGGCGCTTCAGAAGCCGCGCCAGTGTATCGAAGCCCGGTGCGACGTAGCCCATCCGAGCGAGCCGTGCGTCCCTCTCGAGCGCCGCCACCCGGGCGGCGTGGTCGAGGCTTCAGCAGTACGAGGTGACGA
>DASQWB010000088.1:0-7141 GCA_035640455.1 Gaiellaceae bacterium
TGGTCGCGGCCAGAGCGCCCGGGGTGGAAGTCGCTCGACTCGAGCACCGCCCCGACGCGGCTGGCCGGGGATTCGAGCTCGCGGTAGCGGCGGCCGAAGACGAGTGCTTCGCCACCATTCGGACGGGCGAGCCCGAGCAGCAGCCGCAGGGTCGTCGTCTTGCCGGCGCCGTTCGGGCCCAGGAAGCCGGTGACGGTGCCCGGCTCGAGCGCGAAGGTCAGGTCATCGACCGCGACGACGTCGCCGAACCGCTTCGTCAACCCCTGCACGCGCACGACCGGCTGCCGCGGCGGCGCCTCGCTGCACCCCGGACCGCGCCGTGCGGGCGCGTTCGTCTGCGTCTCGATGCCTGCCTCCGGCTGCATCGGTCCCGATGCTTGCCGCGCCTGGGCGCGTCGGCGTCGGCCGCGAGGAGTAATGCGGTTACTCCTGCGGGAGTACGCGTCCGAATCAGAGCGGCGCTAGATTCGACGCGTGGGACGCACCTACCTGTTTCTGCTCGACGCGGCCGTTCCGCTCGTCGCGGGCGCGGTCGCGGTCGTCGGCATCCTCGTGCACGGCGATCACGCGACGCGACCGTTTACCCTCGCGCTCGCGCTGGGGACGGCGGCCGTCCTAGCGGCGCGGCGGCGAGCACCCCTCGCCACACTCGCCGTCTCGGGCGGACTCGTGCTCGCGCTGCTCGTCGTCGACCACACCGCCGGGGCGGCCGCTATGTTTGCGCCGGCCGTTGCGCTCTACTCGGTCGCGCTGACCCGCGGTCGCATGCAGCAACTTGTCGCCGCGGCTGCCGCGGTCGCGGCGGTCATTGCCAGCGACATCTTCCTCGGCGGCGGCGCCTTCAGGTTTGCGACCCTCGGCCACGCCGCACTCGTGGCCGTGCCGCTGCTCGCCGCGGAGGCGGTCCGCAACCGCCGCTCCTACATCACGCTGTTGCTCGAGCGGCTCGAGCTGGCCGAGCGTGCGCGCGAAGAGGAGGCGCAGCGGCGGGTCGAGCACGAGCGGCTGCGGATCTCGCGCGACCTGCACGACTCGGTCGCGCACTCGCTGACCACGATCAACGTCCAGGCAGGGGTGGCGGCTCACCTGCTCCGCCGCGACACAGGCGACGCGCGAGCCGCGCGCGCGCTCGAGACGATCGAGTCGGCAAGCCACGAGGCGCTCGACGAGCTGCGCGCGGTCGTCGGCGTCCTCCGCGAACAGAACGGCGAGCACGCGCCGCTCGATCCCGCACCCACGCTCGATGCCGTCGACGAGCTCGTCGAACAGGCGCGGACGCTCGGCCTCGATGTCAGTCTCGACATTCGCGGCCGGCGGCCGGCACGGCTGTCCGAGGCGGTGCAGCTGGCCGCATTCAGGATCGTGCAGGAGTCGCTGACCAACGCACGCAGGCATGCGGCCGGCACAGCCGCCTACGTCGGACTGCGCTACGAGGCCGACCGACTGCTGATCACGATCGAAAACGGCGCCGGCGCGACGAGCAACGGCACAAAGAGCGGCGTCGGCGTCGGCATCATCGGCATGCACGAACGCGCGGCGGCCGTGGGCGGCGCTCTGCAAGCGACCGCGTTCCCGGACGGGTTCCGCGTCTCCGCAGAGCTTCCCTACCGGCGGGCCGAGTGATTCGCGTCCTGGTCGCCGACGACCAGGCGGCGGTTCGAGGCGGCTTCGCCGCGCTGATCGCCTCCGACGACGAGATGGAGGTGGCCGGCGAAGCGACCAACGGCCGCGAGGCCGTCGACCTCGCCCGCACGACCTTCCCGCGCGTCGTCCTGATGGACATCCGCATGCCCGTGCTGGACGGGCTCGAGGCGACCCGGCTGATCTGCTCCGATCCGACGCTCGAAGGGACGCGCGTGCTCGTGCTGACGACGTTCGACCTTGACGAGTATGTGTACGAGGCCCTGCGCGCGGGCGCGAGCGGCTTCGTGCTGAAGGACGCTGGCCCGAGCGAGCTGCTGAACGCGATTCGCGTCGTCGCCGCTGGTGACGCGCTGATCGCGCCTTCGATTACGAAGCGGCTGATCGCCGAGTTCGCCGCGCGCCGTGACACCGACGCATCGCCCGCCGCCGTCGCCGAGCTGACGGAGCGCGAGCGCGAAATCCTCCGGCTCGTCGCACGCGGCCTCACCAACGCCGAGATCGCCGAGCGGCTCGTGATCAGCCCCCTTACGACGAAGACCCACGTCAGCCGCATCCTGCGCAAGCTCGCCTGCCGCGACCGCGCCCAACTCGTCACCCTCGCCTATGAGAGCGGCCTCGTCATCCCTGGCGACCAGCCCTAAGCGATGAGAGGAGCCGACAATGCACCACGTAACCGCTCCTGGAAACACACCAACCGCGAACGACGCGTTGGCCAGCGGCATCCAGCAATGCGCCATCTGCGCCCTGAGCTGTACCTCCTGCGCCGACGCCTGCCTCGCAGAGAGTGCCGAGGAGTGCGAGCGGCACGCCGACCACGACGACCACTGCCGCGTCTGCGCCGAGGCCTGCCGCCGTTGCGAACAGGCGTGCGAGGAGCTACGCGCCTCGCCCGTCAGCTAGCGCCACACCCGCGACGGTCGCGAATCACTCGCCGTTGTAGCCCCAGCGCTGATGGGTTTATCCAGGCGCCGAGTGGCCCGCGACGAAGCAAACTCCTGCGTCCGGACCGTCCGCGGCGTCTACCATCGCCGTCGATTTGACCGCCCATCTCGTGCCGCTGCTCTTCACGCATACCTGCGCCGATACAAGCCAACTCCCAATGCCTGTCCCACGAAGACGGCAACGACGCTGAGGAGGAGAAGCAGCGTGTAGGGAGAGTCGCTTCGAACGAGCGCGCCGTAGAAGAAGGCGTGCAGGACCACCAGCGCGAAGAGAACGTAGTTCAGGCGCTGGAGTCGCTTCCACTTCCTCGCCTTGAGCTTCCGCAGGGCGGCGTTGCTGGAGAGAGCGAGGAGGCCTGCAACGATCACCGTCGCTGCGAGTCCGGTCCAGTTCGCGAGGCCGAAGCTATCGGTCAAGGGGCTGCCGTCAGAGGAGACGAAGTAGCGGACGAAGTTCGAGAGCTTCTGATGCACCTGAACGCCATAGAAGACGTGGACGAAGCTGAAGACGGCCGTCCAGACACCGACGTCGCGGCGTAGATAGCTCGAGACCGGATTCCGTCTCCGCAGCAGGAGGTTGGCCGGCCCGATCAGAAGCGTGAGGACGAGCAAGCCGGTCGCGAGGTAGCCCGTGGCGACCGTGAAACGCCGGACGCCCAGGCCGAGAAAGGCTTCGCCCGGCATGCCGGTCGAGCCCGACATCCGGCCTCCCCGACCGCCCATCGATCCACCTTGGCCACCAGTGTGGCCGCCCATCGAGCCGCCCCGACCGCTCTCGTGATCCGAGCCCTGGCCGCCGCCATGTCCCATCGATCCGCTTCCGCCGGCGCCGTGCCCGCTCGCTTCGCCCTGGCGCCGGCCGTGACGCATGGCGCCGCTTCGGCCATCCCCCACGCGCATCCGGCCGCGATCCGCGCGCTCCTTGGGGAAGGCACCCGACGTGAGGTCGGCGTGCCGGTAGCGGTTGGCGTCGAAGCGCGGAACCGCCATAAACAGCACAAGCACCACGGCGGCCGCGACCGCGAGTGGCACATGGTGGCGGACGAGGCGGCCACGCCAATCGCCGCTCCCGGGTTGCCGCTGCTTCGAAGATCGTCCCGCTGCTTCCATGGCTTCGGTGCGTTCGTCCCCAGATGCGCGTCCACACGCGTCGACCGCGACTCGCATCTCTGAATCTGCCGCTCGTCCCTGGACGGAAGCTGGACGCGAGCTTGAACGGGACCATCGGTGGCCAGCCGCAACGAAGCCCGCGGTTGTGAGGTCCGCGCGCCTTCAGCCGGACGCCGGGGCCGCCTTCGAGTGGCGATCTCTGTCGTGTGCCGCCGACGATTGCGGAAGGGTGACGCGAAAGACGGCGCCGCCGCCCGGCCGTGCGAAGTAGCCGACGACGCCGCCGTGGGCCTCCACAACCGAGCGGACGATCGACAGGCCGAGACCGACGCCGCCCCGGCTACGCGTCCGCGACCGGTCCGTGCGGTAGAAGCGCTCGAAGATCCTGTCTGCCTCTTCGGCCGGGACGCCGGCACCCTCGTCAGCGACCTCGAGCACGACCTGCCTGTCCTCAGTCCCAACGCGAACGTCGATGGGCGTGCCGGACGGCGTATGCACGCGCGCGTTGGTGAGCAGGTTGTCGACGACTTGGCGCAGGCGCGACTCGGCCCCAAGCACGACCAGCGGGCCCTGCGAGTCGACCTTGAGTGGCCGCCCTGGATCTGCCGCGCGCGCCGCATCGACCGCGGCGTCGACGACCGCTGCGAGCTCGACGGGCTGCTGTTCGAGTGGCTGTCCTTGATCAAGGTGGGCGAGCAGAAGGAGCTCCTCGACCAGCTCGCCCATCCGCTCCCCTTCCTGCTCGATCCGGCGCATCACGTTGGCCAGGTCGGACGGCCTGCCGCTCGCGCCGCGGCGGAACAGTTCGGCAAAGCCGCGGATGGAGGTCACCGGCGTCCTCAGCTCGTGCGAGGCGTCGGCGACAAACCGCCGCAGCCGCTCCTCGGCGGCCACTCGGTCATCGAATGCGCGCTCGATCTCGGCCAGCATCGCGTTCAGCGCCGCGCCGAGCTGGCCGACCTCGGTCCGCGGGTCGTCCGGCTCGACGCGCTGCGAGAGGTCGCCGGCCGCGATCGCTCGCGACTTCCGCGCCATCCGCTCGAGGGGGCTCAGCTCGCGCCGCGTAAGCCAGTAGGCCGCGGCGCCAATCGCCGTCAGCACGAGCCCACTGACGAGGCCCTCGATCAGCAGCAGCCGATGCTGCGTGGCCCGCACCTCGGTGAGCGGCATCGCTACGACAATCGCCTCTTGATTGCCGAGCGTCTTGGCGAGCAGGCGATACTCCGTCGGCCCGCTCGCCGCGCGCACTGTCGCGAGCCTCGGCTCCGGCGAGCGGATCAACGCCCCCGGGACTCGGGCCCGCGGAGCCCGTTCGCCGGAGTCGAAGCGGACCTCGCGCTGCACCCGGCCTTCCCCATCGAGCAGCGCGGCGTAGCTGCCGTCCGGAAGCGATAGACCGTGCTCGCCGCTATGCAGCGGCGCCGCGCGCGTCAGCCGTGCCTCCGCAGCCCCCGTCGCACCTCGAAGCTGATCGTCGATCCGGCCGGTCAGAAACGAGCTCAGGAACTGATAGGTCGCGAAGTTGGCCACGCCCAGACCGACAACGAAGAGGGCGACGGTGACGATGAGAATGCGTCTGCGGAGCGGCACGGCTCACCTCGGGAGTCGCAGGCTGTAGCCGACGCCACGCACGGTGTGGATCAGCCGCGGCTCCTTGAAGTCCACCTTCTTGCGCAGGTGGCTGATGTAGCTCTCGACGATGCGGAGGTCGCCGCCGAAGTCGTAGCGCCAGACGTGGTCGACGATCTGCGCCTTCGAGACCACCCGCCGCGCGTTCAAGAGCAGATAGCGGAGCAGGTTGAACTCCGTCGGCGAGAGCTCGATCGGCTCCTCGCCGCGCCACACCTCGTGCGTATCCTCGTCCATCTCCAGGTCCGCGAACTGGAGCCGCGCTGCCTCCTCCGTTCGGCCGCTTCGGCGCAGGACCGCATGCACCCTCGCAACGAGCTCCTCGAGACTGAACGGCTTCGTCACATAGTCGTCGGCGCCCATCGTCAGCCCGTGCACCTTTGCCTCCGTCTCGCCGCGCGCCGTCAAGAAGAGGATCGGCACCCGCAGCCGGTCCGCCGCCAGCCGGCGCTGCACTTCGAACCCATCGAGATCGGGCAGCATCACGTCGAGCACGATCAGGTGCGGCCGAAACGACGTGGCCGCGGCCAACGCCCCGCGACCGCTGGCCGCAATCTCCACGTGCAAGCCCTCATAGCGCAGCGCCGTCCCGACCAGGTCGGTGATGCTTTCCTCATCGTCGACCACGAGCACACGCGGTCGTCGCTCTTCGCCGAGACTGACCTCAGGCTGAATGTTCCGCCTCAGGCCGCTGCTCGGCATGTGTCCCACCAAAGCACCTCAACCTGAAAGAAAGCTGACGATTTCCTGGCAGCCCGCCGGTTCCAAAACGTTCGACGTCCTCGCTCAAGGCTGTGCGCTCGGCTCGGCTGGAACAGAAAACGCGGCGGTTTCTAATAGACCTCAGCCGCGCACATCCGCAGGCGTTCAGCTGGAGCGCTTTGGCCGGTACGTGAGCACCGCTATGCCGTTGGCGAGGATGGCCGTGTCAACGTGCTCCATGAGCGCGTTTTCGCCCTCGCTGAAGATGAGGGTGCCGCCGCCGACGAACCGGGGGAAGACCCAGACCTTCATCTCGTCGACGAGGCCGTGCTGGAGCAGCGTGCGGCCGAGCATTCCGTGGCCATAGAGCACGAGGTCGCCCTCGCGCTCCTGTTTGAGTTTGGCGACCTCCTGCGCCGGATCGCCGTTCACGATCGTCACGTTGTTCCAGCCGGCCTCGTCGAGCGTGTTCGAGAACACGTACTTCTTGATCGCATTGATCGCGTGCGGGTATTCGCCGGTGCTCCCGGGCCACAGCTCGGAGAAGATCTCGTAGGTCCGGCGGCCCATGAGCATGGCATGGGACTTCCGAAGCTGGTCAAGTGCCACCTCCGCCGCCTCCTTGTCGAACTCGGCCGCCCACTCATGAGGATTGCCGATCACACCGTTGATCGTCATCAAGAAGCTCGTCACGAGCTTGCGCATCTCGCTCCAATCGTCTGCGCCTTCCCCCATAGCCGGGGCTCTCTATCGGTCGGACGCGTTCGGTCACGTCGCAAGAAAGACCCGGCGGGCGCAAAGAACTCATCGCTGTGGGTCGCCGAACACTCGCGGGCGGCAGGCGGTCGCGATGGCACATCCGCCACTTCTTCGCCTTCACTCGTCGCCGGCACCTCGATCATCAGCTCGCTGGACGGCACCGATGAGTTCCGCCGCCGGCGGCGGTCCTAGGAGCATGAGCCGCGTACGGGTCGACATCAGCGTCTCGGCGGACGGCTACGTCGCCGGCCCCAATCAGAGTCTCGAGAACCCGCTCGGCGAGGGAGGCGAGAGCCTGCACGACTGGATGGTCGGGCTGCGGGCGTGGCGCGAGCCGCACGGCCTGGAGGGCGGCG
>DASQWB010000089.1:0-42207 GCA_035640455.1 Gaiellaceae bacterium
CACCGGCTCGTAGAACTTCCCCGACGTGAACACATAGCCCGAACTCCAGGACGGGCCCGGGCCGCTGAACGAAAACCAGGAATAGAGGATCGAGTCGCTGAACGCGTTCAGGCTCACCCGCTCCCCGGCCGTGCCGGAGAACGTGATCGCCGCCGTGTCGCCCGCAGACGGAATCGTCACCACCAACGGCGCCCCACCCGCCGTGATCGAACCCGTGATCACCGTCGAGGCGCGCGACACGCCCTTCGGCCGCAGCGTCGGCAAGCTCCGCCGCGCCGGCCCGATCGGATGCAGAAGCGGCGGCCGCAGAAACGGCTCGAACGCGACCCCGGAACCGGCCTTCGAGCCACCGGAGCTCGGAGCGGCGACGCGCGCGGCGCCGCTCTGCACACCCACCACCCCAGCCACGGCCAGGACGAGTGCCAAACCCAACCAGGACGGCCTAGGACCGCGACGCATGCTGCGAACCTCCCTCTCGCTAGGTTCGAGCCGCACCGCCGACGGCCCACAACTGCCAACGAGGTTTTAGGGACTTGCGCCGAAGTGTCAAGAGGCCCGAAGCCGGAACTCCTCGCACTTTGCGCAAAAAGGCATGGGCTTAGCGGACAATCTGCGCGACTCGGCCGGCTCTAGACGAAGAGCTCGGCGTGCAGCTCGGGCCGCCCCTGCGGACCCTCCGGGACGAAGCGGACGAGCGTATCGCCGATCTCGACGGTCGCGTTCGAGACGGGCAGCTCGAGGACGCCGCCGAGGGCCTCCGCCTTGCCGGGCGGGTCGTCGGTGCGCAGGTGGAGCTCGGCGAGGCGGAGGACGTTCTCCGCGGCGACGAGCTCGTCGATCCACTCGCGCGGCGGGTGCAGCTCGAGGCGATAGCCCGCGTTCGTCGAGACGAAGGTGCGCCGGCCGCCGTGCTCCTGGACGCGGAGCTCCTGCCGCTCCGCCCGCGCGAGCGTGGCCGCGAAGGCGTCCTCGTCGAGGACGAAGCCGAGGTGGTCGACGCGCGGCAGCTCCCACTGGCCCGGCTGGACGACGACGTTCACGGCACCGCGCTCGAGCTCCGAGAGCCGGAGCTTGAAGCCCATCCGGTCGAGCTCGTGCCACGGCACGCCGGCTTCGAAGGAGACCGCGTCCTCGCCGACGCGCCCGTGGCGAGCGACGAGGTCGAAGCCGAGCTTCGCGACGTAGCGGGCCTCCACGTCCCGGATCCGGCGGGTGACGAGGTGGTAGTGGAAGAGCCGCACCGGCGCCCGATTCTAGACTCGAGGTGTGGATGCACCCTCCCTTCTGACGAGCTGGCGGTTCGAGCCGCTCCAGCTGCTTCCGACTCTCCTCGTCGCGGTGCTCTACGCGCGGCGAGTGCGGACGCTCCGCCGCCGCGGGACGCCGGTCGAGCGCTGGCGGCCCTGGCTCTTCGGGCTCGGGATCGGGCTCGTCCTGCTCGCGCTTGCCTCGCCGATCGACGCCTTCGGCGAGGAGGAGTTCCTGAGCTTCCACATGCTCCAACACGTCATCCTCGGCGACCTCGCGCCCCTCGCGCTCGTCGCCGGCCTCTCCGGCCCGATCCTGCGCCCGGTGCTCGCGTTGCGGCCGATCAACGCCCTCCGCTTCCTGGCCCATCCGCTCGTCGCCCTGCCGCTCTGGACGATCGACCTCTACGTCTGGCACGTGCCGTTCCTCTACCAGGCGGCGCTCCACCACGACGCGATCCACGCGCTCGAGCACTTCACCTTCTTCACCTGCGGCGGCCTGATGTGGGCGCCGGTGCTCGAGGTGCTGCCCGCGCCGATGTGGTTCGGCACCGGGATGAAGCTCGGCTACATCGCCGCGGTGCGGCTGATCGAGACC
The DNA here is from genome assembly GCA_035640455.1 of Gaiellaceae bacterium. Lineage (GTDB taxonomy): Bacteria > Actinomycetota > Thermoleophilia > Gaiellales > Gaiellaceae > AC-50. The sequence goes on from DASQWB010000089.1 coordinate 1,846, forward strand.
GTGCTCGGGAACGTCTTCCTCTGGTCGGGCAAGGTCTTCTATCCCTACTACCGGCACGAGCGCGCGCTCTGGGGAATCTCGGCGCTCCACGACCAGGGGCTCGCGGGGGCGGTGATGATGCTCGAGGGCTCCCTCGTCACGATCGCCGCGCTCGCCTGGCTCTTCCTCCGCTTGGCGCAGGAGGGGGAGCTTCGCCAGCAGCTCCTCGAGCGCGGTCTCGATCCCCGCGCGGTGCAGCGCGCCGTGCGCTACGGGAGGGCGCAGGAGTTCTCGCAGCCGCGCTGAACGTGACGCGGATCACGTTCCGTGCGCTCCACCGGCGTTCACCACGTCGACCTCGTCGTCTCCTCGATCGAGCGCAGCCTGCCCTTCTACCGCGAGCTGCTCGCGCCGCTCGGCTACCACCGGATCAGCGAGGTCGAGGGCGAGCGCGGCGAGACGATCTGGTACCTCGCCGGACCCGGGACCTCGATCGGCCTGCGGCAGGCGCAGTCGGAGAGCCCGCCGTACGACCGCTACTCCGTCGGGCTTCACCACCTCGCGCTCGAGGCGTACACGCGCGGCGTCGTCGACGAACGGGCCGACTGGCTGCGCTCCCAAGGGGCCGAGATCGAGAGCGGCCCGCAGCAGTACCACTACATCCCCGGCTACTACGCGGTCTTCTTCTACGACCCCGACGGCCTTAAGCTCGAGATCGTCCACGTCCCGGCCCTTGCGGCCTGACCCAAGGAGGCAGGTATGTCCTCGACCACTCCTCCGACCGACCCGGGCACTCCCGGCGGCTCGGAACCCGGCGCCGGCGCAGGAGGCGGTCGGCCGGGCTATCCCAGCTACACAGCGATGAGCAACCTCGACATCGCGCGCATGCCGATTCCGGGCAACGCGGAGTTCCTCTTCCTCCTCGCCGCACTGATCCTCCTGGCGATCATCGCGGCGATCGCCGACACGATCGGCGTCGCCCACTGGGTCGACGTCTTCAAGTGGTTCGGGTCGGCCTACCTCCTGAGCCGCGGCATCGCGAAGGCGAGCCGCGTCCTCGAGCAGTAGTCAGGGCTGGGCCGGAGTTCGCTGGGGGGAGCCTCCCGGCTCCCCCCAGCTCCCTTCTCCTACGGTCTTCGCACGCAGAGCCCAGTGTCGGTCGTGCGCGTGTTGTGGAGGTCGGGATGGCTGTTCACGATCGACCGGTCGGAGGCGCTCACCTCGACGACGTAGCCGCACGGACGCATCGCCACCGGTGAGGAGGTGTCGAGCTTCCAGCCGTGCCCGCCCGTCCACGGTGGGAGGGCCGGCGGCGGCGGGACGCGTGGCGCTGTCTCGGTCGTCGACGGGAACGGCGGATCGGCGAACGGGGGATTGGACGGGATGGCGGCCGTGTTCGGCCGCGTCGCAAGTCCCCAGCTCCCGAAGTGCGCGTCCCTCGCGACGAAGAGGCCCTCGACGGTCGTCCCCTGCGTGAAGTCGGCGCAGTCGCCGCCCGGCGAGGTGATCTCGACGTCGACGAACGGCGGGGTGTTGTCGAGCTGGATCGTGTATTCGGGACCCGGCGTCACCGTGCCCGTCGAGTCCTTGATCTCGAGCTGGACGAGCCACTTGTCGTCGCCGCCCGACCACCACAGGGCGAGCGTCCGGTCGAGGGGGTGGAGCGAGGGGTCCAGGTACGTGAAGAACCCGTCTGCGTCCACAGTTTGGTGCGTAGAGTCGACATCGAACTCGGAGGAGAGAGGGGTCCGGACGCCCGGCGGATCGGTCTCGCGGCGCACCCAGACGCGGTACTTGTAGCCGAGGAAGAAGTTGCCCTCGATGAGCACCAGACCGCCGAATGGGCAGGGTCGCTGAAGCGGATCGACGAGAGTCGGGAAGTGGGCGAAGTGGACGGGCAGGCCGACGGACCTCGTCATGCCCGTCCCGCCGGAAATGGTGTCGATGTCCTCGACCCTGATGCCGCCGATGGCGAGGATGTTCGGCTGCACGCCGTCCGTCGGCTCACCGGGCCGGAGCTGGACGTGGGCGTCGAGGCGGTTCCCCCAGTAGGGGATGGCCTCGGGATCGGTCGTCGACGGCGGTGTGCCCCACGACAGGACGGCGCGGATTCGGGCGATCTTCGGCTCTTGGCACCTGCGGCGGTGCTGGTCGATCTCCGGCGCCGCGACGAACGCTGCGTAGTGCAGTCCGTCCGCCGGCAGAGGCATGAAGTCGTGTACCTGCACCTGCGCCGTCGCGACGTAGGTCCACTCGCACGTGTCGTCCCAGTCGGCCCAGAACGCGACGTACTCGGTGCTTCCATGGGTGCAGAGCGGGCCCGAATAGCCGGTCGGCCTCTTGATCGCGAACGAGGCGACGAGCGCCTCGCGGTCGTAGTCGAGCCCGAGGCAATCGAGCTCCTCGTACGTGACGTCGCCGCTCGTGCTCTCGAGCACCGAGACTGCCTTGGCGAAGTCCAGTCCGAGGCTCTCCCACAGAGCGATCTTCGCCGCGACGAGGTCGGTGCCGAAGGCTCCCGGCGCGGTCGTGGCCAGCACGTCGGCGAGGCCGAAGCGGTGCTCCGGGACCAGCTCCGCCTTCGCCGGCGCCTTCTTTCCTTCGGGCGCCTTCGCCGCATAGATCTGTACGAGGTCGGCGAGCTCGGGAGGAGGCGGTGGCCCGGGCGGGGTCACCGGTATCTCCTCGAGGTGCTTGAGCGACTCCGGGATGGCGATCGTCGCCCCGGAGGATTCGGCGAGGGCGTCGACGAGCTCCTTGACGAAGATCCGCGGGCGCGGCCTGATCTGGACGTGGCGATCCAAGGTGTTGCCCCAGACCTGGTTGAAGTTCGGGTTGCCCGCCGGGGGGATGCTCTGCCAGGACAGAATTGCCCGCACGTTCGGGAGGAGCGGCCACCAGCAGAATCGTTCGTCCGGTCGCCACGGAAGTGACGCGACGTAGGTGAGCGGCTTCGTGGGGCGGCCGGCGCAGTCGTTCGAGTTCGGGATGTCGTGCACGTTGAAGCCCGTGTAGCCGAGGTCCTGCCAACCACCGCCGAAGTCCGCGAAGAAGCGGATGTACTCGAACGAGCCGGCGCTGCAGAGGTCGCCGAGGTACCCCGTCGGGAGCTTGATCTGCACCGTCGCCTCCAGCTGCCCGAGCGCGGGGTTGTAGCCGATGCACGTCAGCTCTTCGTAGGTGGTGTTCCCCGAGAGCTCGAGCTTGGGCGGCAGGCCGAGCTCCGGGGCGGTGTTGAAGTAGTTCGGGTTCTCGAGCAGGAGCGTCTGGAACTTGACGCGCTCGTTCAGGTGTGGAGGCTTCCTCGCCTGGCGCGGCTGCGCAGCAGAGGAGCGGCGACGGGGAGTCGGCGGCATGGGCCCTCCTCTCATCGGGCCGACAGACCGGCATCAACGGCCGGCCTGTCTTCTGGGCTACAGCGAAGGCCTACAACTCTGCGGCGCCGATGTCAATAGGCTGACGCGGAACGCTCGAACCGGAGCTTCTCGGCCCGGAGCGTCATCGGCACGCTCGTCGGGTACTCCCGAGTGAGGCACGCGCGGCAGAAGGAGGATGCCGGCCGCCTCGTGGAGGCCTGAAGGCCCTCGAGAGACAGGTACGCGAGCGTGGTCGCGCCGATCCGCTCGCGTACCTCCTCGACCGCCCGGTGCGAGGCGACGAGCTCGTCCTCCGCCGCGAAGTCGATTCCGTAGAAGCACGGGCCGACGATGGGCGGTGAGGAGATCCGCACGTGCACCTCCGCCGCGCCGGCCTCGAAGAGCATCGCGACGATCTGGGCGGTCGTGTTGCCGCGGACGATCGAGTCGTCGACGACGACGAGCCGCTTGCCCGCCACCTCGGCCAGCGGGTTGAACTTGAGCCGGATCCCCTGCTCCCGCAGGCCCTGGTCGGGCTGGATGAAGGTGCGGCCGACGTAGCGGTTCTTGATCAAGCCCTCGCTGAACGGGATGCCGAGGGCACGCGAGAAGCCGATCGCGGCCGGTGTGCCCGAGTCGGGGATCGGCAGGACGAGGTCGGCCTCGACCGGTGCCTCCGCGGCGAGGCGCTCGCCCATCCGCACACGGCCGCCGTGCACCTCGACCCCCGCGAGGCGCGAGTCGGGGCGCGCGAGGTAGAAGAACTCGAAGATGCAGAGGGCGCCGCCGTCGGCCCGCTCTTGGGCGGCGGACGCGTGGAGGCCCTCGTCGTCGACGACGACGACCTCGCCCGGCGCCACCTCTCGCTCGAAGGTCGCACCGACGAGGTCGAGCGCGCACGTCTCGGAGGCGACGACCCAGTCGTCGTCGAGCCGGCCGACGCAGAGGGGGCGGAAGCCGTGCGCGTCGCGGAAGGCGAGCAGCCTGCCCTCGGAGAGCGCGACGACGGAGAAGGCGCCCTCCAGGCGGGCCATGGTCGCCGCCGCTGCGTCCTCGAGCGGCGCGTCGGCTCCGGCGAGGAGTGCGGCGATCACCTCGCTGTCGGAGGTCGAGGCGAGCGGGATTCCGTCCGCGGCGAGCTCGTCGCGGAGGTCGGCGGCGTTCGTCAGGTTGCCGTTGTGCCCGAGCGCGACCGTCCGCGCCCGCCCGTGGTGGACGAGCGGCTGGGCGTTCGCCCAGTGCGTCGCGCCGGTCGTGGAGTAGCGGGTGTGGCCGATCGCGAGCTCGCCGCGCAGGCCGCGCAGCTTCTGCTCGTCGAAGACCTGGGTGACGAGGCCCATGTCGCGAAGGGCGGTGAGCCGGCCCTTGTCCGACACGGCGATCCCGGCCGACTCCTGTCCGCGATGCTGGAGCGCGAAGAGGCCGAAGTACGCGAGCCGCGCGACGTCGCGGTCGACCGAGCGGATGCCGAAGACGCCGCACATCAGTCTTCACGCTCCCAGGCGAGCCGGAGCTCCGCAAGTCCGACGCCGCAAATCGACTCGCCGCCGACGACGCCGAGCGGCCACAGGCCCTTGCTGCCGAGCCGCTCGACGTCCTCCGGCGCGCAGGCGAGCACCGCTTGGCCGCCGCCCTCGCCGAAGAGCGCGAGCTCGTCGTCCGGGAGGTCGAGGTCGGCGCCGACGCCGCTCCAGAGCGCCGCCTCGGCAAGCGCGACGGCGAGACCGCCGCGGCCGGTGTCGTGCGCGAGCATGAGCAGCGGAGCCGCGCGCCAGAGGAAGCGGACGAGCGCCGCCTCGGCGCGCAGGTCGACCGGCACCGGTCGCCCGGTCGGCGGCCAGGCGAGGCCGTGGTAGGCGGAGCCGGCGAGCGAGAGATCGGGGTCGCCGGCGAGCAGCACGACGTCGCCCTCGCGCCAGCGGCCAGGGATGCGGCGCACGTCGCGGACGAGGCCGACGCAGCCGACTATCGGCGTCGGGTCGATCGCGCGCCCCTCGGTCTCGTTGTAGAGCGAGACGTTGCCGGAGACGAACGGGATGCCGAGCGCCTCGGCCGCGGCGGCCAGCCCGCCGACTGCCTCCTCGAGCTCCCAGCCGATCTCCGGCTTCTCGGGGTTCCCGAAGTTGAGGCAGTCGGTGAGCGCGAGCGGCTCGCCGCCGGCGCACGCGACGTTGCGCGCCGCCTCGAAGACGGCGAGCGCGCCCGCCGCGCGCGGGTCGAGCCGCGCGGCCGCGCTCGGCCCGTCGAGCGACACCGCGATCCCGCGCATGCTCGGCCGCAGGCGCAGGACGGCCGCGTCGAGGCCGGGGCGGCGGACGGTGCGCGAGCCGACGAGGTGGTCGTACTGCTCGTAGACCCAGCGCTTCGAGGCGAGGCTCGGCGAGCGCAGGAGCTCGACGAGCGCCTCCTGCGGCGAGAGCGAGACCGTCACTGCGACCGGCTCCGGGCGCGGCCGCGGCTGCGGCTCGACGCGGTAGCGCGGCGTCTCCTCGGTGAGGAGACGAGCCGGAATCGAGCCAACGACTTCCCCGTCGGCGAAGCAGCGGAGCTCGCCGGTCGGGGTCACCTCGCCGATCGTCGCGTGGTGGAGCTCCCAGCGGTCGAGCACGCGCTCCGCCGCCTCGAGCATCTCCGGCCGGACGATCGCCACCATCCGCTCCTGGCTCTCCGAGATGACGATCTCCCACGACTCGAGATCGGGCTCGCGAAGCGGCACGCGGTCGAGGTGGACGTCGATGCCGGCGCCGTCGCGCGCCATCTCGGCGAGCGCGGAGGCGAGGCCCGCGGCGCCGCAGTCCTGGAGCGACTCCACGAGCCCGCGCTCGACGAGCTCGACCGAGGCCTCGATGAGCTTCTTGCCGGTGAAGGGGTCGCCGATCTGCACCGACGGCCGCTTCTCGTCGGCGCCTTCCCCGAGCTCCTGGCTCGCCAGGACGCTGGCGCCGCCGATCCCGTCGCGCCCGGTCGTCGCGCCGTAGAGCAGGACGAGGTTCCCCGGTCCGGCGGCCCGGGCGCGGGTGACGCGCGCGCTCGGCAGCAACCCGACGCACATCGCGTTTACGAGGCAGTTGTCCGCGTAGGTCGGGTCGAAGACGCATTCGCCGCCGACGGTGGCCACCCCGACCGAGTTCCCGTATGCGCCAATGCCTGCGACCGCGCGGCGGAAGACGTGGTCGGGGTCGCCGAAGCGCAGGCCGTCGAGGAGCGCGATCGGCCGCGCCCCCATCGCGACGATGTCGCGGAGGATCCCGCCGACTCCGGTCGCCGCGCCCTGGAACGGCTCGACCGCGGATGGATGGTTGTGGCTCTCGACTTTGAACGCGACCGCCTCCCCGTCGCCGAGGTCGATGACGCCCGCGTTCTCGCCCGGCCCCTGGAGGACGCGCTCGCCGCTCGTCGGCAGCCGCCGGAGCAGGAGGGCCGAGTGCTTGTACCCGCAGTGCTCGGACCAGAGCAGCGAGAAGACGGCGAGCTCGAAGCGGTTCGGCGCCCGGCCGAGCAGCTCCTCGATCCGAGCCGCTTCGGCATCCGTGAGCCCGAGGGTCCGGTGGAGCGGCTCGGCGACCGGGGTCGTCGTCAAGTGGTCGAGTCTAAACGTCTTCCAGGACGAGTCCGTCGTGCCAGATGCGGCCCTCGAGCGCGTAGGCCGGATCGCGCGGAAGGCGGCTCCAGTCGCCCGGCCAGCGGCTCATCGCGAGCGCGGCGGCCGCGGCGTCGCGGGCGTGCTCGTTCCGGTACTCGCCGTCGATCGCCCCAAGGTGCAGCCGCGGGTAGATCTCCACGAGCAGCGGCAGGCGAGGCTCGTCGAAGGGCCAGATGGCGAATCGCTCGCGCAGGCGGCGAAGGAACGGCATCCCGCGCAGCGATCCCGTGCCCACCTGGCCGGCGCCGACGAGCTGGAAGACGGACTTCGGCCGGCCGCCGCACTCGAGCTCGGTCCGGCGGAACGCGATCTGCTCCACCGGCTTTCGCCTTCGCCAGAACGGCGGCTGCGGGTCGCGGAGCCACGCCTCCGCCTCACGCGAGACCAGCTCCCAGGCGTTCGAGACGTCGGCGATGCCGCGCGCCCGCAGGAACCAGTCGGGAAGCGAGAACGCGAAGTCGAGCCCGACGACGAGCTCCGGGTCGCGCTCGGCCTCCTCCAGCAGATGGGCGACGAGCTGCTCGCGGCCTCGGCCGTCTTCGAGCCGCACCAGCCGGCCATCCACAGCTTCCGCGAGCCAGATCGCCCGCGCCTCTCCGGTCCGAGCGCCCGACCAGTCAACCGCCAGAATGCGCGGCACCGCGGAAGCGTTGCAACCCAGGTGGTTCGCCATCAACCCAAGCGGCCCGACCGGCCGTTTCAGACGGACGAGTGGGCAGAGCCCGCCCGTCCTGATGGTCGGCGCCGCAAGGCGGCGCCTTCGTGAGCCGCCGCCACCTGCTGATGCTGCTCGCGCTGTCGGCGATCTGGGGCGCGAGCTTCATGTTCATCAAGATCGGCGTCCGGGAGCTCGAGCCCACGACGCTCGTCTGCGTCCGGCTCGGGATCGGCGCGCTGACCCTGCTGCCGCTCGCGCTCGTCCGCCTCGGCGGCCGCGAGACGCTGCGCGAGCTGCGCGCGGCGGCGGGGCCGCTCGTCCTGACCGGGCTCGTCAACTCGGCGATCCCGATCGTCTCGCTGTCGTGGGCGGAGAAGCACATCGACTCCGGGCTCGCCGCGGTGATCCAGGCCTCGGCGCCGCTCTTCACGGCGCTCCTCGCGCTGCGGTTCAGCCATAGCGAGCGGGTGACGGGCTCGCGCCTCGCCGGCCTGCTCGTCGGCTTCGGCGGGGTCGCGCTGCTCGTCGGCGCCCAGCCGAGCGGCGACCTCCTCGCCGCGTTCGCGGTCGTCTTCTCGGCGCTCTGCTACGCCGCCGCGGCGATCTACGCGGCGCGCCGCCTGGTCGACGTGTCGCCGCTCGTGACCTCGGTCGGTGCGCTCGCGACCGCGTCGCTCTGCCTCGTCCCGTTCGCGGCGTTCCAGCTCCCGAGCCGGTTCCCGAGTCTCGGCGTGAGCGCCGCCGTCCTCGCCCTCAGCCTCGGCGGGACGGGCTTCGCCTACGTCCTTTACTACGCGCTCCTTGCCGGCGCGGGCGCGTCGCGATCGATCCTCGTGACCTACCTCGTGCCGGCGCTCGCGCTCGGCTACGGCGCCGTCTTCCTCGCCGAGCCGGTGACCGCGGCCGCCGTCGCCGGGCTCTTCCTCGTGCTCGCCGGTGTCGCCCTCGGGACGGGCGCGCTCCGTCTTCCCGGGCGGCGTGAGGCAGGGTTAGCCTCCGACCTGTGACGCGCCGCTACGTCCCGCTCCTCCTGACGCTCTCGGCGCTCTGGGGCGCCTCGTACCTCTTCATCAAGGTCGGCGTGCGCGACCTCGCGCCGACGGTGCTCGTCGAGCTGCGGCTCCTTCTCGCCGCGGCGGTGCTCGTCGGCTTCCTCTGGCTGCGCGAAGGCGGGCCTGGTGCGCGTGCCGAGCTGCGGGCGGCGGCGCGGCCAGGCGCCGTCCTCGGGCTCCTGAACGCCGCGGTCCCCTTCGTGCTGATCGCCTGGGGCGAGCGCCACGTCGACTCGGGCGTCGCTGCGGTCGCGAACGCGACGGTGCCGATCTTCAACGCTCTGCTCGTCCTGCGCTTCAACCCCGCCGAGCGCGTCTCCGGAACGCGCTTCGCGGGCGTGCTCGCGGGCCTCGCCGGCGTGGCGGTACTCGCGGGGTTCGACCCGCGCGGGGGCTGGTGGGCCGTCGCCGGCACCCTCGCGGTCGTGGTGGCGTCGATCGCCTACGCAGGCGGCGGGATCTACGGCCAGCTGCGGCTCTCGCGCGTCAGCGGCCCCGCGCTGGCGGCGGCGTCGATCGCCTCGGCCGCGGTCTACGTGCTCCCGTTCAGCCTCGTCCAGGTCCCGCACCACGCGCCCGGGTGGAAGTCGCTCGCCTCGGCCGCGGCGCTCGGGCTGCTCGGCACCGGCGCCGCCCAGCTCGTCCTGTTCCGGATGCTGCGCCTGCACGGCGCGGGGCCCACGTCGCTCGTGACGTACCTCCTCCCGCCCACCGCGCTCCTCTGCGGCGCGCTCTTCCTCGGCGAGCCCGTGACCGCGGCCGAGGCGGGCGGGCTCGCGCTGATCCTGCTCGGCGTCGCGGTCGGCTCGAGGCTCGTCCGCCCGGCCCCGCGCGCGGCGGTCGAGCCCGGCCGATGAGCCTGCGCATCCGGCGGGCCCGCGCCGAGGACGTCGACTTCCTCGTCGAGCTTGCGAACCACGAGGACGTCGAGCCGTTCCTCGCCGCCCGCCGCGCCCGCGACCGCGAGGCGGTGGCCGGGGAGGTCGAGCGGTCGCTCAGCGAGCCGCAGGACTTCGGCCGCTTCGTGATCGACGTCGACGACGGCGACGGCTGGCGCCGAGCCGGGAGCATGGAGTTCCACGTCGAGAACCGCCGCAGCCGGATCGCGCGGCTCGGCGGCCTCGCCGTCCATCCCGACTTCCGCGGCCGCCGGCTCGCCGACGAGGCGGCGCGGAGGTTCGACCGGCACCTTCTCCACGACCTCGACTACCACCGCCTCGAGCTCGAGATCTACGGGTTCAACGACCGGGCGATGCGGCACGCTGAGCGGATCGGCTTCGTCCGCGAAGGAGTACGCCGAAAGGCGTACTGGCGCCATGGCGAGTGGGTCGACGGCGTCATGTACGGACTGCTTCGGGAGGATCTGCCGGAGTAGGCGCGACCTGACGCCGCGGCCTGCGGTAGAGGAGCGCCACGGCGATGGTGAGCGTCGAGACGACGACGGCGACGACGTTCGACGAGATGAGCGCGACGTTGCGGATCGCGACGCCGTAGGCGAGCCAGAGCGAAAAGCCGACGAGGAGGACGCAGAAGTAGCCGACCGAGACCCCGCGGGCCGAGCGCTCGCGCACGATCGCGCGGATCTGGAGGAGCGGCGAGAGGGCCATCGCGATGCCCCACGACGCCGCCGCCACGGCGAGCACAGCTGTCACCGGTCCGACCCCACGGCGCGCGATGCTAGCCGGACGGCGGCTCAGGTGTACTGGAGGCGCTCGATTCCGACGACGGGCGACGGCGCGCCGCGGGTCGGGCGGAGGTCGAGCCCGGCGACGGTCACGTCGCGTGGAGCCTCGACGGCGGCGACGATCGCCCGCCCGACGTTGAGCGGCGCCATCTTGTACGGGCTCGGGTCGTCGGCGCGGTTCCGGACCGGGCCAGGCGTCACGAGCGTGAGCCGGAAGTCGAGCTCGCGCGTCTCGAGCAGGATCACCTCGGCAAGCGCGGCGAGGGCGGCCTTCGACGCGGAGTAGGCGGCGCCGCCCTCGAACTGCTCCCGCGCGGCCTGGCTGCCGACGACGACGAAGTCGCCGCCGTCGCGCAGGTCCTCCCGCACGAGGCGATACAGCTCGAGGACGCTCGTGAGGTTTGTCTCGAGCGTTGCGAGCCACTCCTCCCGCGCGAGCTCGTGGGCCGGCGCGCGCCGCCGGATGCCCGCGCTCGCGACGCATACGTCGAGGCCGCCGAGCCGCTCCCGCGCCAGGCGGAAGCCGCGCTCGAGCTCCGACGGCGACGAGACGTCGCACTCGATCTCGCCGAGGCGCTCGTCGTCTCCCGCGAGCGTGCGGTTGAGCGAGGCGACGCGGTAGCCGGCCTCGGCGAACGCGACGGCGATGCCCCGGCCGAGGCCGCGGTTCGTTCCCGTGACGAGCGCGGCGCGGGTCATGCCGCCTCGAGCGTCTCGAGCACCTCGTCGACCAGCGCCTCGACCGGCGCGCGCTCGTAGACGCCGGCGACGTACTCGCAGCGTGCCTCGAGGCCGGCGTCGCTCCACGCGAGCTCGAACGTGATCCCCGGAAAGCGCTTCTCGCGCCGATGGCCGGGCGGCTCGACGAGCCGGGCGCGCGCCTCGCCGAAGGCATACTCCGGCTCCGCCGCCGGCCCGGCCGCGAAGAAGGCGTACGGCCGCTGCGGGTTCCGGTCCGCCTGCTCGGGATAGAAGGTGCGGACGAGCTCCCAGTACGGGATCTCGGCGCTCGCGATCGCGCCGGCGAACACGTCGTGCACCACCGGGATCGCCTCGCGAAGCGCGAGCTTCGCCGACAGATCGGCTCCAATCAGCAGGAGGTTGAAGAACGGACCGACGAGCGCGTCCGCGCCGGGCCAGTGGCGGCCCGCGTACGGCGTGACGGCGCCCACGGCGTCGCCGTCCGAGTCCCGCCGCAGGGCGCCGAGGAGCGCCGCGAGCCCGACGACGAACGGCGTCGTCCGCCGCTCCGCGGCAAGCGCGAGGAGGCGGTTCGCCGCCTCGGCCGGCCGCCGCCTTCGGACGACGGAGCTCGGCCCGATCGCGGCGCCGTCGGCTCCGGTCCGCGGCGGCAGCGGCAGCGGTGGGTAGGGCCCGAGCGCCTCCCAGACCGGGCGCCAGCTCTCGACGAGCAAGGGCCGCTGCGCCTCGAGCCAGCGCCGCTGCGCGGCCGCGAAGTCGAGGTGCTCGTAGGGCAGGGCGGGCGGGCTCGTGGACGACGAGACGAGCCGCGCGAGCTCGTCGAGCAGCACCGGCACGGAGCGGCCGTCGATCACGAGGTGCTCGAACGCGAGTACGAGCAGCCAGCGCTCGGCCGCGACCCGGATCAGGTCACCGCGCACGAGGTCGCCGACGAGCGGGTCGAAGGGCGCGTAGACGGTCGCGGCGACGAGGTCCGCGACCCACGACTCCCGCGCCGCCGGCTCGAGCGCGCGCAGGTCGTGGACGTCGAGCGGCCAGCCGAGGCCCGGGTCGAGGATGCGGACCGAGCCGAGCGTCGGAACGAGCGGAAACGCCGTCCGCAGGACGATGTGGCGGGCGCGGAGGGCATCGAGGGCGGCGCGGACGGCGTCCGGGTCGCAGGGGCCGTCGATCTCGAGCGCGAGCGCGATCGGGTAGTCGACCTTGCGCGGCTCGGTCCGGTACACGGCGAGCCGCTCCTCCTGGTAGATCGACGCCTCGAGCGGCCCGTCGCGATCGACGCGCACGACCTCGCGGGAGCGCGGGCCGCGGGCCGCCTCGACCGCGCGCTCGAGGTCGGCGAAGACGGGATGCCTGGCCACCGCGTCGCCGCGCAGGTCGATCCCGAGCTCCTCGCCGACCCGCTCGGCAACCTGAGCCGCCAGGAGCGAGTCGCCGCCGAGAGCGAAGAAGTCGTCCTCCGGCGCGACGGACGCCACCCCGAGCGCGTCGCGCCAGACCGTGGCGAGGTCGCTACCGACGGTGGACCTCGTCAGGTCGCGACGCGGCAGCCGTCGAGCGCGTGCCGGCAGCGGCAGTCGGCCTCCGGGGGGATCGCCGCGAGCGCCGCCGCCACGACGCGCTCGACCCGCGGCAGGTTCCGCTGGAACTCGTCGACGATCTCCTGGTGGACGATCGGCTCGTCGCCGCTCTCGGGCGCGAGCTCGTCGGCGATGACGCCGTAGTCCGTGCAGTACGAGAGGTTGACGTAGCAGAGCTCGAGCTCGCGCGCGAGCATCGCCTCCGTCGACTGCGTCATGTTGATGGCGTCGGCGCCGAGGGTCGAGTACCAGCGGTTCTCGGCCTTCGTCTGGAAGCGGGGGCCGTTGATGACGAGCACCGTCGCGCGGTCGTGGATCGTCTCGTCGGAGTCGCGGAGCGCGTCGAGGACGAGCGCGCGCAGCCGCCCGCAGTAGGGGTCGGCGAGGTCGGCGTGGGCGCCGTCCGACCCGTCGAAGATCGTCTCGGCGCGGCCCCACGTGACGTCGATGAACTGATCCATCACGAGGAAGTCGCCCTTCTTCACCTGCGGCGAGAGGCTGCCGACGACGTTGAAGCCGACGATCTGGCTCGCGCCGAGCTCCTTGAGCGCCGCCAGGTTCGCCCGGTAGGGCACGCGGTGCGGCAGGTGCTCGTGGTGGCGGCCGTGCCTCGGGACGAAGCCGACGGTGCGCCCGGCGAACTCGGCGATCGTGACCGGCGCGCTCGGCGGTCCGTAGGGCGTCTCCGCCCTCACCTCGTCCCGGCTCGCGAAGAACCGGTAGAAGCCGGTCCCGCCAATGACCCCGATGTCGATCACGACCCCTCCTTCCGCGGTGAGCGCGGCACGATAGCGGCGGAGGAGCCGGCAGTACACTCGCGGGCCGGCGTGGCGAGGCTCGACTGCATCACGTTCCTTACCGACTATGGCCTCGACGCCGGCTTCGTCGGGATCTGCCACGGCGTCGCGGCGCGGATCGCGCCGCACGCACGGGTGATCGACGTCTCCCACACTGTCCCGCCGCAGGACGTTCGGACGGGCGCGATCGTGCTCGCGCAGGCGATCGACTACCTCCCGACGGCGGTGCACGTCGGGGTCGTCGACCCGGGCGTCGGGACCGAGCGGCGCGGGATCGCCGTCGCCGGCGGGCGCGGGCGCGGCTTCTACGTGGGGCCCGACAACGGCCTCCTCACGTGGGCGTTCCCGCCCGAGGACGTCACCGGCGCCTGGGAGCTCGCGAACGAGGCGCTCTTCCTCCACCCGGTCTCGCGGACGTTCCACGGCCGCGACGTCTTCATGCCCGTCGCCGCGCACCTCTGCAACGGCACCGATCCGGCCGCGCTCGGCCCGGAGCTCGATCCGGGCGCCCTCGAGCGGCTGCCGGCGCCGCACGTCGCTGCGGCGGACGGCGTGCTGGAGACGGAGGTGCTGCTCGTCGACCGCTTCGGGAACGTCCAGCTCGCCGCCGGGCGCCGAGATCTCGAGGACGCGAACCTCGCGGGCGAGCGCGAGCTCCGGCTCGAGCTCGACGGCCGCGAAGTGCGCGCCTTGCTCGCCGGGACGTTCGGCGAGGTGCCGGCGGGCGCGCTCCTCGTCTACGAGGGCTCGACCGGTCGGCTGACCGTCGCCGTGCACGGGGCGAGCGCGGCGGCGGAGCTACACGTCTCTCCCGGCCGGCGGATCCGCCTCACGGCGCGGCACTGACGCTCAGGTGCCGACGGTCCAGTCGGAGATGTACTCCTGCTGCTCCTTCGTGAGCTCGTCGAGCCGGATCCCGAGCGAGCCGAGCTTGTGCCGCGCCACCCGGTCCTCGATCTCGTGCGGGACGCCGTACACCTTGGGCTCGAGCTCGCGCGCCGCCTTGGCGACGTGCTCGATCGTCAGCGACTGGGTGGCGAAGGTCATGTCCATCACCTCGGCCGGGTGCGCCTCCGCGGCGCTCTGGCCGACGAGGCGCCCGTCGGCGAGGACGATCACCCGCTTCCCGCCCGGCAGCTCGTATTCCGTGAGGTTCGGCCGCATCGTGCGCTCGGAGACGGCGACCTCCTTGAGGCCCGCGAGGTCGATCTCGATGTCGAAGTGCCCCGAGTTGGCGAGCACGGCGCCGGACTTCATCGCCTCCATGTGCTCGACCCGGATCGCGTCGCGGTTGCCGGTGACGGTGACGAAGATGTCGCCGATCTTTGCGGCCTCGCCGATCGGGAGCACCTGGTAGCCGTCCATGACGGCCTCGAGCGCCTTGATCGGATCGACCTCCACGACGACGAGCCGCGCGCCCATGCCGTGGGCGCGCATCGCGACGCCGCGGCCGCACCAGCCGTAGCCGACGACGACGAAGACGGAGCCGGCGAGGAGGACGTTGCTCGCGCGGAGGATGCCGTCGATCGTGTTCTGACCCGTTCCGTAGCGGTTGTCGAACAGGTGCTTGGTCGCCGCGTCGTTGACGGCCACCACCGGATAGCGCAGGGCTCCGGCGGCCGCCATGTTGCGGATCCGCAGGACGCCGGTGCTCGTGACCTCGGTGCCGCCGATGATGTTCTCGAGCAGCTCGGGGCGCTCCCGGTGGATCGTCGTCGTCAGGTCGGCGCCGTCGTCGACGACGATCTGCGGCTCGCTCGCGAGGACGCCGGCGACCTGCTTGTAGAAGGTGTCGCGGTCGCTGCCGTAGATCGCGAAGACGCGTGCGCCGTAGTCGGCGTGGATCGCCGCCGCGACGTCGTCCTTCGTCGAGAGCGGGTTGCTCGCGCACAGCGAGAGCTCCGCGCCGCCCGCGATCAGCGTCCGGCAAAGGTTGGCCGTCTCCGTCGTCACGTGGAGGCACGCGCCGATGCGCAGGCCCTCGAGCGGCCGGTCACGCTCGAACTCCTCGCGGATCGCCTGCAGGACGGGCATGCGCCGGCCGGCGAACTCGATCTTCAAGCGGCCTTCGTCGGCCAAGGCGGGGTCGCGCAGCATCGAGTTCTCGGCGATCTGCGCGTTCGTCGCGACGTTCACTCCGTGCATCCTCCTCGGGTCGGGCGGACGGCCGCCCACGCCGGGCCGCATCCGCTACGGAGCGCGAAGCATAGCCGTGGCCAGAGTCGGCCCCTAGACTGGCTCGATGGGGGGTGTGCCGGCGCTCTCGCTGCAGACGAAGGCGGTGACTTCGGCGCTCGGGGTCGCGGTAGGCCTCGAGCTCGCCGCCGAGGCGGGCTTCGAGAGCGTCGTCTACTGGCCCGGCGAGGACTTGGCGCTGCTCGACTCGCTGGACGCGGCGGCCGCGCTCGAGCTCGAGGTCGTCGCCGTGGCGCTGCCGAAGGCGAGCCTGCTCGAGGTTGGTGGGCGAACACGCGTCGAGCGCGCGGTGCGGCGGGTTCGAGAGGCGACGGCGGCGCCGATCTCGCTGATCGGCGGCGACCTCGTGGACGGCGTCCCGTTCGAGCCCGCCGAGCTCGCCGCCTGGCTCGCGACCTTGCCCGGACCGCTCCTCCTCG
The DNA here is from genome assembly GCA_035640455.1 of Gaiellaceae bacterium. Taxonomy (GTDB): domain Bacteria; phylum Actinomycetota; class Thermoleophilia; order Gaiellales; family Gaiellaceae; genus AC-50. The sequence continues at coordinate 17,912 of DASQWB010000089.1, forward strand.
AGAACGGCGGCCGGCGGACGGAGCGGTTCGCCGACCTCGGGACGGTGGCGAGCTTGCTGGACGTGGCTCCGGGGCTTCGGCTCGCGCTCGACCTCGGCCACGCGGCCGCGGCGGGAGCCGATCCCGCGGCCTTCCCGCCGCCCGAGCGCGTGGCGTACGTGGAGGTCCACGACAACGACGGCGTCGACGACCTACACCTCCAGCTCGGCCGAGGCCGCGGCGCCGGCCGGAGCGAGACGTGGATCGCCGCGCTCGGATACGTCCCCGAGCGCGTCGTCGTCGAGACGGATCCGCGGTGCGGCGCCGACCGGCACGCCTGGCGGCGGGCGCTCGCGCACGACTACGCACAGGCGCAGGAGACCCTCGCCGGGGCTGCCGTCGGCGCATGACCGCGCCGGTCGTCGTCGTAGGCGCGCTCAACGTCGACGTGCTCGGCCGCGTCGCCGCGTTCCCCGGCCGCGACGAGTCCGCCGAGCTCGGCGAGCTCCGCGTCGCCCCCGGCGGGCATGCCGGCAATTGCGCCGTCGCGCTCAGCCGGCTGGGGGTTCCGTCGCGGATCGCCGCCTGCGTCGGCGCCGATCCGCTCGCGGACGTCGCCCTGCGCGAGCTCCAGGCGCTCGGCGTCGATACCGGCTACGTCGAGCGGACGGAGGCTTCGCCCACGGGGGTCGTGTTCGTTCCGGTCTTGCCCGACGGGGACAAGGCGCTCTACCTCGGTCGCGGCGCGAACGAGTCGCTGTCGGCGGCGACGCTGACGTCGGCGGCTGCAGGCGCCTGCCGGCTCGTCGTCTTCGACCCGCCGCGGGCGCTGCTCGGGGCCGTCGCCGAGCTCGCGCGGTCGACGCTCTGTGTCTTCGCGCCGGGCGGCGTGCTCGCGACGCTGCCGGTGGAGCTATTCGCACCGCTCCTCGAGGCGGCGGACGGGCTCGTCCTGAACGAGCCGGAGGCGCGCGCGATGGCCGGCGCGGGCGGCGGCGAGGCGGCGATCGCGCTTGCGCGCCGCTGGCGGCTGTGGGCATTCGTGACCGCCGGCTCCGACGGCTGCTGCTTCGCCGGCCCGCAGGGCGAGCTCGACCACGCGCCGTCGATCGAGGTCACTACGACCGATGCCACGGGCGCCGGCGACGCGTTCGTCGCCGGCCTGGTGTCGGCCCTCGTCGAGGACCTCCCGATCCGCACGGCCGTCGAGCGCGGCTGCGTCGTGGGCGCGCTCGCGACGCGCGGCCTCGGCGCGCAGGCGTCGCTACCCGACCGGGCCGAGCTTGAGCGGATCGCGGCATGCCCAGACCGAGAGCCGGTCCTTCGTCGCGGCGCCGACGGCTGGCGCGGGCTCATCGGCGCCGGCTTCACCCTCGAGTCGGTCGGCGCCCTCGTTGACGCGGTGGCCGCCGAGCTCGGGACCCGGGACGGCCGCGGCGTCCTCGTCACGTGCGACGGCAGGCGCCGCTCGGCGGAGGCGGCGTCGCGCGCGGCGGCGACGCTCGCAGGGAAGGGGCTCGCGCCAACGCTCGTGCCGGAGCTCCCGACGCCGGTCGCCGCCGCCGCGCTCGCGAACGGCGAGCTCCGGGCCGCCGTCCTCGTCACCGCGAGCCACAACCCCGCCGACTGGAACGGCGTCAAGCTCAAGCTCGCGCCGGGCACGCCGCCCTCGCGCGAGTTCGAGGAGGCGGTCGAGCGGCGTCGTGCGCGCAGCCGAGGCGCGTCACCCGACGGTAGCTACGCCGCCCCGGACGCCGCCAGGCGCGAGCGGCTCCTCGACGCCTTCGTCGCGCGCAACCTGGCCGCGGCGGACGTGGCCGCGATCCGGAAGGGGAAGCCGCGCGTCGTCGTCGACGGGCTGCACGGGATCGCCGGCGGCCTGCTCGCCCGGATCCTCGCCGATGCGGGCGCGGAGCCGATCGTCGTCAGAGCCGAGCCCGATCCGGACTTCGCGGGCCTCGTTCCCGATCCGATGCACGTGCCCGCCCGCCGCCGCGCGCAGGAGGCGCTGCGCCAAGAAGCGGCCGAGGCCGCCTTCCTCGTCGACGGGGACGGCGACCGGCTCGGCGTCCTCGACGGCACGGGCGCGTTCGTGCACCCGCACGACCTCCTCGCCCTGCTCGTACCGCTCGCGCGGGAACGCGACTCCGCCGGACGAGCCGTCGCCACCACGGTCAGCGTCGGCTCGGTCGTCCGCCGCGCCGCCGAGCGGCTCGGGTGCCGCGTCGTCGAGACGCCGGTCGGCTTCAAGCACATGGCGCCGCTCCTCCTCGACGGGACGGCGTTCCTCGCCGGCGGCGCCGTCGGCGACGTCGGCGTCCGCGCGAACGGCTGCGACCGCAACCCATACCTCGCGGCGCTCCTGCTCCTCGAGCTGAGCGCCCGGCGCGGCCTCTCGGTCGGCGAGCTGCGCGAGGAGCTCGTCGAGGAGCTCGGCGCGACCTCCTACCTCGAGGAGACGCAGCCGCTCGACGGGCGGGTCGACCTCGAGGCGGCGGCGCGCCGCGCGCTCGCGGCCGCCGGCCTGGGAGAGCCGCGCGAGGTCGTGCGCGTCGAAGGCGTCAAGCTGTACCTGAGTCCCGCCGAGTGGCTCCTCGTCCGGCCGGCGACGACCGAGCCGGGCCTGCGAGCGCACGTCGAGATGCGGGAGCCCGAGGCGGCGCAGGCCGTCCTCGGCGCGCTGCGTGAGCAACTGAAAGGAGACGATGGAAGCTGATATCGCACTGATCGGAGGAACCGGCTTCTACCGCTTCCTCGAGGACTGCGAGGAGGTGGCGGTGGAGACGCCGTACGGGCCGCCGAGCGCGGAGATCAGCATCGCGACGCTCGACGGCGTCCGCGTCGCGTTCCTGCCGCGGCACGGCACCGAGCACCAGTTCCTGCCGTCGGAGGTCCCGTACGCCGCGAACCTCTGGGCGCTGCGCTCGCTCGGCGCCCGCCGCGTGATCGCCTTCAACACGGTCGGCAGCCTCCAGCCGGAGATCCGGCGCGGCGACTTCGTCTTCTGCGACCAGTTCGTCGATCGCACCTCGGGCCGCAAGGTGACGGCGTACTCGGGCCGCGACGGCGTGCACATCAGCCTCGCGGAGCCGTACTGCCCGACGCTCCGGCCCGCGCTCTACGAGGCGGTCGGAGGCCTGCCCTACCGGTTCCACCCCACGGCAACGGTCGTCGTCATCGAGGGGCCGCGGTTCTCGACGCGCGCCGAGAGCGCCTGGTTCACTGCGATGGGTTGGGGGGTGGTGAACATGACGCAGTTTCCCGAGGTGGCGATCGCCCGTGAGCTCGAGCTCTGCTACGTGAACCTGAGCTACGTGACCGACTACGACGTGGCCGCGAAGGAGATCGTCGGCGAGGAGGGCGAGGCCGTCTCGCACGCGATGGTCGTCCGCCAGTTCAACCTCAACTCGCAGGCGATCGACGACGTCGTCCGGACGCTCGTCGCCGCGGCGCCGCCGACCGACGACTGCTCGTGCCGGACCGCCCTCGCCAACGCGAGGCTCGCGCGATGAGCGCCGGCTCGCTCCACGGCTTCACCGCGGTCGTGACCGGGGCCGGCAGCGGGATCGGCGAGGCGACGGCGCGCCTGCTCGCCACCCGGGGAGCGCGGGTCGCGGCCGTCGGCCGTACTCCCTCCAAGCTCGAGCACGTGGCGACCGACGCGTCCCTGAACGGCTCGATTCGCCCGTTCCCCGCCGATCTCCGCCGCCCTGCGGAGGCGCGGGCGGCGCTCTCGGCCGCGGCCGGCTGGCTCGGGGGCTTCGACCTCCTCGTGATGGCGGCGGGGATCTACCGCGAGGGGCCGTTCGGGGAGCTGACCGACGAGACGGTCGACGAGCTCGTCGACAGCAACCTGAAGGCCGTCGTGCACACGATCCGCGCGGCGCTGCCGTGGATCGCCGAGGGCGGCTGCGTCGTCAACGTCGCCTCGATGTCGAGCGTGCGCTCGCTCGACCAGCAGAGCCTCTACGCGGGGACGAAGGCGGGCGTCGTCCACTTCTCGGCCTCGCTCGCGCGCGAGCTCGCGCCGCGTGTCCGCGTCACGACCGTGAGCCCCGGTCCGACGAGGACGCCGATCCTGACGACGATCATGCCCGCCGAAGACGTCCCCGCCGTCCAGACCGAGCTGGCGCAGACGATCCCGCTACGCCGCCTGGCCGAGCCCGACGAGATCGCCGAGGCGATCGTGTTCCTCGCCCGCGCGCCGTTCGCGACGGGGACGCACCTCGTCCTCGACGGCGGCACGAGCCTCTGACCGGCGGGGCGGCGCGCGCGATGGTGAAGCTCGTCTGCCTTATCCGCCGCCCGGGCTCGATGTCGCACGCCGAGTTCCGCGGCTGGTGGCTCGGCCACCACGCGCCGCTCGTGCGCGGGCTGCCGGAGCTTCGGCGCTACACGATCAGCGTCACCGAGGACGGCGACCCCTACGACGGCGTGGCCGAGCTCTGGTTCGACTCCGTCGCGGCGATGGACGCGTCGTTCGCCTCCGAGCTCGGGCAGGAGGTGACGCGCGAGGACCGCGAGGCGATCGGCGAGCGGGTCGCCTTCCTCACCGAGGAGCACGTCGTCGTGTGAGCGGCGTCGTCCACCTCCTGCGGCACGGGCAGAGCGACTGCACGCGCGCCGACCGCTTCTGCAGCCGGCACGATCCCGAGCTCAACGACGTCGGGCGTGCGATGGCTCGCGCGGCCGCGGCGTCCGTGCCGTCTCCGCGGGCGATCTACACCAGCCCGGCGGCACGCGCGCGGCAGACCGCCGAGATCGTCGGCTCGACGCCGCAGGTCCTCGACGACCTGCGGGAGCTCGACTACGGCAGCTGGGACGACCTGCCGAAGAGCGCCGTCGAGGGGACGGGCGCCTACCGCGCGTGGCTCGAGGATCCCGCCGAGGTCGCTCCTCCGGGCGGCGAGACGGCGCGCGAGGTCGCCGCGCGCGCGGGCGCCGCGCTCGACTGGATCCGCCGCCGCCACGACGGCGAGGAGGTGCTCGTCGTGACGCACAAGGCGACGATCCGCATCCTCGTCTGCCACTACCTCGGCGTCCCGCTTCGCTCGTTCCGCGACCGGATCGCCGCGCCCGCCGGCTCGTTCACGAGCGTCGGCTTCGGCCCGCGGGGCCCGATCCTCCTCCGCCTCGCGGACGTCGCGCACCTTCCTGCCGCATGGCGGGCCGACCCCGACCGGGCGACGCTCGATTCGGAGCCGGCAGCGGCCGAAAAGTTGACCGGCTGAGCGCCGCCGCGCATCGTTCCGAAACGCGTGGGAGGGGCGTCTTCGAGCACCGGCAGAGGCGGCCGCGGCGTCCGGGTCGGGCTGGTCGGCGTCGGCAACAACTCTTCCGCGCTCGTCCAGGGCGTCTACCACTATCGGAGTACTGCCGGGGCAGCCGCCGTCGCCTCGGGACGGCACGGGCTCCGCTTTCCCGTCCTGTGCGGTCGTGCGGTCGGCGACGTCGAGTTCAGCTGCGCGTTCGACGTCGACGAGCGCAAGATCGACCTCGACCTCGGCGAGGCCATCCTCAGCGAGCCGAACCGGTACCCGGCCGTCAACGGACCGATCGAGACCGGCGTCCTCGTCAGCCGCGCGCCGGTGCTCGACGGCGTCCCCGAGTTCCTCGACGACCTCGTCCTGGTCGGCGCCGGTCACCGCGGCCGCGACCGGAACGGCGAGGACTTCGAGCGCTGCGTCGACGTCGTGGCCGGGTCCGAGACCGAGGTGCTCGTGAACTTCCTGCCGAGCGGGTCGAACGACGCGACCGACTTCTTCGGTCGCGTGGCGGCCGCCGCCGGGGCCGCGTACGTGAACTGCACGCCGACCCCGGCGGCGCACTCGGAGGAGGTCGCCGACCTCTTCCTCGACGCGGGCGTGCCGCTGCTCGGCGACGACCTCGAGAGCCACTTCGGCTCGTCGCTCGTGCACCGGACGCTGCTCGAGGCGCTCGAGCAGCGCGGCCTCGAGATCAACCACTCGTACCAGGTCAACCTGGGCGGCAACACGGACTTCAAGAATCTCTTCCACCGGCCCGGCGCGAAGCGGGCCTCGAAACGGACCGCCCTCAGCACGACCGACAGCGCCGACCGGGTCGAGGTCGTGCCGTCGGCCGGCTACCTGAGCGGCCTCGGGGACAACAAGGTCGGCTACATCTCCGTCGAGGGCCTCGGGTGGCTCGGCATGCCGGTCTCGATCGACGTCAAGCTCAGGGTGCAGGACTCGAGCAACGCCGCCGGTGTCGTCATCGACTTGGTGCGGCTGGCCGGCGCGGCGCGCGACCGCGGGCTCGCCGGCTGCGTCCCGTTCTCGTACTATTTCAAGAACCCGGTCGGCGAGAAGCTCTCGACCCCCGAGGCGCTGGCGCAGATCGAGCAGTTCGACCGTGGCGACGAGCTCTGACTGACGCCGGTCGCGAGACGGTCCTCGTCACCGGAGCGGGACGCGGGATCGGCCGCGCCCTCGCGCTGAGGCTCGCGGAGAGCGGCTACGCGCTCGCGCTCGTCTCGCGGAGCGCCGAGGCGCTGGAGGAGACGGCGGCGGAGTGCCGCGAGCGGACGAAGGTCGAGGTGCTCGTCGCCGACGTCGGCGATCCCGGGCAGCTCCGCCCGCTCACCTCGCTCCTCGAGCGGCTGCCGCCGCTGCACGCCGCCGTCAACAACGCGGGGATGGGGATCTGGCGGCCGATCGAGGAGATGACGACGGAGGAGTGGGACCGTCAGCTGCGGACGAACCTCACCGGCTCGTTCCACGTCGTCCGCGTGACGGTGCCACTCTTCGACCGCCGCGGCCGGGGGCTGTACGTCAACATCGCCTCCGACTGCGCACTCGTCGGGATGAAGGAGCGAGCCGCCTACAACGCGTCGAAGTTCGGCCTCGTCGGGCTGACGGCGGCGATGCGCGCCGAGCTCGCCGAGCGCAACATCGCCACCTCCGTCGTCTTCGCCGGCAAGACGGACACCTACTTCCGCGGCCGCCGCCCCGGTGACCGGCCCGGTGCGCTCGACCCCGGCGAGGTCGCCGCGACGGTCGCGTTCGTCGTCGAGCGCTTCCCGCGGGCGCTCGTGAGCGAGATCGCGGTCTTCCCGCCCCGCGAGCACCTCGACGGGCCGCGCAGCCTTGTCTGACGCTTCCGCTGCGGTCTTCTCCGCCGACTGGGTGCTCCCGGTCGCGGGGCCGCCGATCGAGGACGGGGCGATCGCCGTCGCCGACGGCCGGATCGCCGCCGTCGGCCCAGCCGCCGAGCTCGGCGAGGGGCGCCGCTTCACCGACGCGGCGATCGTGCCGGGGCTCGTCAACGTCCACGCGCACCTCGACAGCCCGGCCTACGCGGGCTTCGGCGACGGGCTTGCCTTCGGCGACTGGCTTCGCCTGCTCGTCGAGCGGCGCCAGGCCCTCGACGACGCCGACCACCGCGCCCTCGCGCGCGTCGGCGCGCACCTCTGCCTCGCGGCGGGGACGACGACCGTCTGCGACGTCTCGGCGACCGCGGCGGGCGCATTCGCCTGCGCCGAGGCAGGCCTGCGGGCGACGGCGTACGTCGAGCTCTTTCACGACGACCCGGACGAGGCGCGCGAGCGCTTCGCGCGCTCGACGCACGACTTCGAGCCGACCGCGGAGGTCCGCCTCGGCGCCGCGCCGCACAGCCCCTACACCGCCGCCCCGGCCGTGTGGGAGGTCGCGTACGAGCTCGCGCTTCCCGTCACGGCCCACGTCGCCGAGTCCCCCGACGAGGTCGAGTTCGCGGCCAGCGGCACCGGCAGCCTCGCCGGCGTCGCCGCGTTCTGCGGCGTTCGGTCCCCGGGAACGACGCCTGTGCGCGCCCTTGCGGCTGCAGGCCTCCTGCGCCCGGGGCTCCTCGCCGCGCATTGCGTCCAGCTCGACGACGAGGAGATCGGCCTGCTCGCCGGCTCCGGGATCGCCGTCGCCCACTGCCCGCGCGCGAACGCCGGGCTCGGCTGCGGGATCGCGCCGCTCCGGGAGCTCCTTGACGCGGGCGTCGCGGTCGGCCTCGGCACCGACGGCCTCGCGTCCGCTCACTCGCTCGATCCGTGGGACGACGCGCGGGCCGCGCTTGCCTTCGCCCGCGCCCGCGCGCGCGATCCCGGGGCCCTGAGCGGCGCCGACGCCCTCCGGCTCGCCACCGCCGGCGGGGCTCGTGCCGCCGGGCTCGCCGGCACTGGCACGCTCGAGCCGGCAGCGCACGCCGACTTCGCCGTCGTCTCGCTCACGGGCATGCTCCCGCTCACGCGTGCCTCCGTCGCCGACGCGGTCGTCGCCGTCGGCGGCCGCGAGCGGATCCTCGCCACGTACGTCGGCGGGGTGCTCCGCTACGAGCGCGGGGACGAGCTGGGCCCGGACCTCCTCCATGCGGTCGAGGACGCGCGCCGGCGGATGCTGACCGGGGCGGACACGGAGTTCTTCTCGCGCGGTCGCGCCGGAGCGGCCCAATGATCCCGCGGCGGGACATTTCGCTCGCAGAGATCCTCGAGCGGGCGCCGGAGGTCGGGGGCAGGAGCAAGCGCCTGTACGGGCTCGACGACGACCACTACCTCGTCAAGCTCGTCCCGACGCTCTCCAGCTTCACGCACGCGCGGCACGAGGTCGTCCACGGCACCGCCGAGCTGCGGCTCGACTTCTACGAGCTCGCGGCTCGAGTCGTCGAGGCCGCAGGGGTGCCGACGGCCTTCGTCGAGCGCGCCGGCCCGACGACGTACGTCGCGCTCCGCTGCTCGAATCCGCCGTTCGAGACGATCGTCAAGAACGCGGCGGTCGGCTCGACGCTGCGGAAGTACCCCGGCCTGTTCCCGCCGGGGCACCGCTTCGCGCGGCCCGTCGTCAAGTTCGACTTCCGCGTCGATCCCGAGGACCAGCCGATCGCCGACGACTACCTGTGCGAGGCCGGGCTCGAGCCCGCGCGGCTGAAGTCGCTCGCCCTGCACGCGAACGACGCCCTCAGGAGGTGGCTCGAGCCCCGCGAGCTGCTCGACTTCTGCCTCACCGTCGGCACACGCGACGGCGAGTACGTGGTGACCTCGGAGATCTCGCCCGACGGGATGCGCCTCCGCGACGAGCGCGGCGAGCCGCTCGACAAGGACATCTTCCGGCGCGGCGGCTCGGCCGAGGAGATCCTCGCGCGCTGGTCGGGTCTCGTCGCCGAACTGCGGGCGGGCGCTAGGGCTGCGGTCTCGTGAGGGCCTCGTGCCGGCGGCGGAGCTCGTCCTCCACGAGAGCGACGTCGAGTCCGCGGGCCGCGAGCAGGACGTACGAGTGGAACCAGAGGTCGGCGGTCTCGGCGACGAGCGCCGTGTCGTCCTCGGAGACGGCGGCGAACGCCGTCTCGACGGCCTCCTCGACGACCTTGCGGGCCGGCCGCGACGGCCCGTCCCGGAGCAGCTCGGCCACGTACGAGCCGTCCGGCCGCGTCCGCGCGCGGTCGCAGACGACCCGCCACAGCCACGGCGCGAAGCAGGACGTCGCGCCGGTGTGACAGGCCGGGCCGGCGGGCTCGACGCGCAGGAGCAGCGCGTCGCCGTCGCAGTCGTCGGCGAGCTCCGCGACGCGGAGCGTGTTCCCGGAGGTCTCGCCCTTGCGCCAGATCGCACGGCGCGAGCGGCTGAAGAAGTGCGCCTCGCCGGTCGCGCGCGTCCGCTCGAGCGCCTCGTCGTCCATCCAGGCGAGCATCAAGACACGCCCCGTCGAGGCGTCCTGGACGACGGTCGGCCTCAGCTCGCCGCGCGGCTCGGCGCGGTCAGCCCCGCCGGGCATCGCGCGCGAGCGGGAGCACGCCGAGCGAGGACGCGCCGCGCTGCTTGAGCTCGGGCAGCGTCGTCCAGACGTCGGCGGCGGGGATGACGACGTGGACGGCGGCCGCGTCGGAGTTCGCGAGCGGGAGCGCACCCCACGCGTAGCGGTCGAGGACCTCCGCCGCGTCCTCGAGGCTGTCGGCCGGCACGTTGAAGACGAAGTAGCGGGCAGCGCGGGCGTCGACGACGCTGCGCAGGACGTCGGCCAAACGCTCGATGCGGCCGGCCCGTCCGGGAGGCGCGATCAGGACGGCTTCCGAGGAGAAGAGCGAGCCGATCGACTGGAGGCCGTTTCGCCGCAGCGTCTCGCCGCTCGAGACGAGGTCGGTGATCGCCTCCGCGAGCGCGAGGCGCGGCGCGACCTCGACCGAGCCGGTCAGCGGCACCGTCGTCACCGCGACCCCGCGCTCGGCGAGCAGGGTTCGCGTCAGCCGCGGGTGCGCCGTCGCCACCCTCGCTCCCGCGAGCTCGTCGACCGACCCGATCGGCGACTCCTCGGGCACCGCGACCTCGAGGCGGCAGCTCCCGTACGCGAGCCGGGCGACCTCGTCCACCCGGGCTCCGCGCTCGTGCACGAGGTCGAGGCCGGTGATCCCGCCGTCGACGACGCCGTCCTGGACGTACTCGGGGATGTCGGAGGCCCGGACGAGCAGCACCTCGACCGGCGCGTTGCGGCAGGGGAAGGCGTAGGCGCGGTCGGCGGCCGCCTCCGGCCCGAGGCCGGCGTCGTCGAGCAGGGAGATCGAGGGGTCGTGCAGGCGCCCCTTCGCGGGCACCGCGACCCGGATCGCCGGCCGCGGCGCCGGCGGCCGCAGGCGCGCGAGCCGTCCGTCCAGCGCCTCCGTCAGCGACGCCTGCGCGGGCGTGCTCGTCGGAAGGTGACGCGGCGCCGGCACGGGCGTGAGAATCTAGCTTTGCCGCCTTCCTCCTTCCAGATCATCCCGGCAATCGACGTCCTCGACGGCCAAGCAGTACGGTTGGACGCCGGTCGCTTCGAGCGCGTCGTCGCGCGCGGCGGAGATCCGATCGCGGTCGTGCGCGAGCTCGCGGGTCGCGCGCCGCTCCTCCACCTCGTCGACCTGAACGGCGCGCGCGACGGCCGCTGCGACGAGGAACTCGTCGAGCGGGTCGTCGCGGCTGCGGGAGACACTCCCGTGCAGGTCGGGGGAGGGATCCGCACGCCACGGCAGGCGCGCCGGATCCTCGCCGCGGGCGCCGCCCGCGTCGTCGTCGGCACGGCGGCCTTCGGCGCTCCCGAGCTTCTGACTGCGCTCGTCGAGGAGGCCGGCGAGCGCCTCGTCGGCGCGCTCGACGTCCGCGGCGCGTCCGTCGTCGCGGAGGGTTGGACCCGCGTCGTGCCGACGACAGTCGAGGCCGCGATCGAGCGGCTCGAGGCAGCCGGCGTGCCGCGCCTCCTCTGCACCGCGGTCGCCCGCGACGGGCGGTTGGCGGGAGCCGACGTCGAGCTGCTCGCGTCGCTCGCGTCTCGGGCCGCCGTGCCCGTCCTCGGCGCCGGCGGCGTCCGCTCGCAGGAGGACGTCGAACGGCTCGAGCGTGCCGGCCTGGAGGGCGCGATCGTCGGCCGCGCCGTTCTCGAGTCGTCGATCCTCGCCGGCGGCCTGCGGAACATGGAGGGGCTGGCGACATACCGTCGTGCCGCGCGGGCCGCGCAGGCCGCACGCTAGACCCTCTAGCGGCGGCGGGGCGGAGGAGGAGCGTTCGCGGCGAGCCGGCGCTTCTCGCGCTCGTGCTTCTTCCGCTTGCGGTCGTTCCGCCAGCGCCGAACGGCTCTCGAGCCGCGACCCATGGCCGGGAATCTATACGAGTCCGCGCTCAGCGCTGCGGTACGCCGCCGCGGCAGTCGTGACAGCGGAGCGAGCCGAGGCTCGCGAGGACGTCGGCGATGACGTCGCCGCAGACGACGCAGCGCAGAGGGTCTTTCTCGGCGAGCCCCGGCGACCATTTCAGCGGCGCTGCTCGCTGCCGCTTCGCCTCGGCGATGCGTGCGGCGAGGATGGTCGCACCCTTCACGAGATCCACGGCCATATCGAAGGCGAAGGTTCCGCAAACCGCACTGGCCGTTCGGCCGATCGACTTTAGACCTTCGGCTCGTGCCATCTGAGCCTGCAGCGTGCCTCGCCAGGCCGAATTCATCAACTCCTTAAGCGTTTGTCAGCCTGCTCTTAAGGCCCCGCTTCACCCTGACCCAGAGCGATGACCCCGACCGAAAGGAGGTAAGGATGACGCGCGACAGGCTCCGGCTCGCTGTGGCGACCGTGTCGGTGCTCGGCCTGCTCGCCGGCGGCGGCGCTGCGATCGCGAGCGCCGCGAGCGGCGGCACGACGAGTACCACCACGTCGACGAGCACGACGAAGTCGAGCGGTTCGTCCTCGGGCAGTACGAGCCCAAGCCATTCGGGCGGCTCCGCGAGGAACTGCCCGCACGTGTAAGAGCCCATCGACGGCCGCGGCCGCCGACGCGTCGCGGCGGCCGCGGCCGAGTAGGATCCGCGCCGTGTCGAGGTTCCTCCACACGATGGTGCGGATCGCAGACCCGGAGCGGAGCCGGGCCTTCTACGAGGCGCTCGGGATGGAGTTTCGGCGCGAGCTGCCGATCGTCCGCGACGGCCAGCTCGAGGCGACGAACTACTTCTTCGGCTTCCCCGGCCAGGACGAGGAGCTCGAGCTGACGTTCAACCACGACGGCCGGAGCTACGACCTCGGCACCGGCTACGGGCACGTCGCGATCGGCGTCGACGACCTGGACGCGACGCTGTCGCAGCTGCGCGAGCAGGGGATCGAGCCGGAGCGGGAGCCCTACCGCGTCCGCGAGGGCGGCTCGCGACTGACCTTCGTGCGCGACCCCGACCAGTATCGGGTCGAGCTCATCGAGCTCGGCTACTAGCTACTAGGAGGGTCCAGCGAAACAACCTTGTGCCGCCCGGCCCGCGCTGCTAGTCCCGAGGCGGCGTGTGCCGATAGCGCTTATCGGCGCGCCCTGCGCTCTTGCCTCGGAACGAGGATCACGGCCCGGATGACGAAGGCCGCTTCGCGAGCCCCTCATAGCGCGGCGTGAGCGCCGTGCTAGAGGCCGGCGTAGGGCGCGCCGGTCATGTACTTGAAGCCGCTGTCGACGGCGAGCGTCGCCACGACGGCGCCGGGCCCGAGCTGCTCGGCGAGCCGGCGTGCCCCGACGACGTTCGCCCCCGACGAGATGCCGGCGAAGATTCCCTCCTCCTGCGCGAGCCGGCGCGTCATCTCGATCGCCTCGCCGTCCTCGATCGTCCACACGTCGTCCACGCGCTCCGCGTCCCAGTGCGGCGGCACGATGCCCGTCCAGCCCTGCATCGCGAACGAGCCGCGCGTGCCGCCGCTGAGCGCGGCCGACCCGGCCGGCTCGAGGGCGACGACGTGCGTGTCGGTGCTGCGCGACTTCAGCGCGTCCGAGACTCCCATCAGCGATCCAGCCGTCCCGATGCCGTGGCAGAACGCCGTCACCCGGCCCTCCGTCTGCTCCCACAGCTCGCGCCCCAGCATCTCCCGGTGACCGGGGATGACGTAGGGGTTGTTGAACTGGTCGGTTGCGTAGGCGCCCGGCTCGCGGGCAAGTTCGGCCGCGCGCTCGACCATGTTGGCGATGTCCTGTGCGGTCACGCGTCCACGCTCCTCGACGGCGTCGATCACCTCGAGCTCCGCTCCGAGCGCGCGCATCAACTGGAAGCGCTCTTCGCTGAAGCAGTCCGAGATGACGATCCGCAGCCGGTAGCCCTTCGCCCGGCAGACGAGCGCGAGCGCCGGGCCGGTGCTGCCGCCGGTGTACTCGACCACCGTCGTGCCGGGCTCGATCAGCCCGTCCCGCTCGGCGCCTTCGATCATCGAGAGCGCCATCCGGTCTTTCATCGAGCCGGTCGGGTTGAGGTACTCGAGCTTGACCCACAGCTCGGCGCCGTTCTCGGGCGCGAGCCGCCGCAGCCGGACGAGCGGCGTGTTCCCGATCGTGGCCAGGATCGCGTCGCCCGTCACCGGTGCGGACTATCCCACGCCGCCGGGGTTGGGGTGCGTGCGGATCTGGTGCGGAGTCGGCACAGACGCGTACGCTCCGGGCCGCTCCGGGTCGGTACGTTGTCGTCGATGGCGACAGCACCGCAGCTCGAGAGGAAGGCGACGCCGTGGGGCGCGGCGGAGCTCGTCGATCGCGTCACGCTGCCCCAGCGGGCCGGCGAGAAGCGGTTCGCGACCATGGTCGAGCTGCTGAAGACCGAGAAGGGCGAACAGCTCGTTCGCTTCGCCTACTCAACCGACGGCACCGCCCGCCGCGGGCCGGTGACGTTTCGCGAGCGCGACCTCGCGCGGCTCCAGGCGGCGCTCGAGGGCCATCCCGAGCTCGGACGGCTGCTCCGGGCCGTAGGAGGTAGTGCCTAGACGGGAGCGAGACTTCGATCGCGCGCCGCGTCGGCGAGCGACGCGAGCACGAGCGCACCGTCTGCGGAGCCGAGCAATGGATCGACCGCATGCTCCGGGTGCGGCATGAGCCCCATCACGTTCCCGTGCTCGTTGACGATCCCGGCCACGTCTCCGACCGATCCGTTGCAGGGCTCGGCGTAGCGGAGGACGATCTTGCCGCCCTCGGTGAGCTCGTCATGGAGCTCGTCAGGGACGAACCAGCACCCCTCGCCGTGCTTGACGGGGATCGTCAGCGCCTGCCCGGCGATGCAGCGGGCCGTAAAGGGCGTATCGGATCGCTCGACCGTGACGCGGGCGTCGCGACACACAAACGACAATGAGACGTTCGGGCGCAGCACGCCCGGCAGGAGGCCGGCCTCGCAGAGGATCTGAAACCCGTTGCAGATCCCGAGCACGAGACCCCCTTCGGCGGCGAACGCACCGACGGCTTCCATCGCCGGCGCGAACCGGGCGAGCGCGCCACAGCGGAGGTAGTCGCCGTACGAGAACCCGCCGGGGAGGACGACGGCTGCCAGGTCCGGAAGCTCCCGCTCGGCGTGCCACACCGGCACCGGCTCGGCTCCGAGCGCGCGCAAGGCCCACGCCGCGTCGCGGTCGTCGTTCGAGCCCGGAAAGGTGACGACGCCGATGCGCGGGGCTGCGCTCACGCGGCTGGAAGCTCGATCTCGTAGCTCTCGATCAGCGGGTTGGCGAGGAGCTGCTCACACATCCGCTCGAGCTCCGCCCGCACTGCAGTTGGGTCGTCGCCTTCGAGCTCGAGATCGACGACGCGGCCGACACGCGCCTCGGCGACCGGAAACCCGAGCTGGCGCAGGGAGCTCTCGACGGCCTGACCCTGCGGGTCGAGGATGCCGTGCTTCGGCCGGACGAGCACGGTCGCCCTCACCGGAGGACGACCTCCGGGTCGGCGACGTAGGCGGCGAACTCGGTCTCCGTGAGCCGCTCGAAGGCCTCGACGTATCGCGCCCGCGTGCCCGCGACGAGGTCGTTCGGAAGCTCCGGGCCCGGGTCGGTCTTGTCCCAGCCGATCGCCTCGCAGTAGTCGCGTGCGAACTGCTTGTCGAAGGACGGCTGCGGGCCGCCCGGCCGGTATTCGTCCGCAGGCCAGAAGCGCGAGGAGTCGGGCGTGAACGCCTCGTCGGCGAGCACGAGCCGGCGCTCCGCGTCGAGCCCGTACTCGAACTTCGTGTCGGCGACGAGGATCCCGCGCGCGGCAGCGTGCGCGGCTGCGAAGCGGTAGAGCTCGAGGGAGACGCGCTCAACCTCCCGAAGGCGATCGGCCCCGACGAGCTCGGCGGCCTGCTCGCGGTCGATGTTCTCGTCGTGGCCCGTCAGGGCCTTCGTCGAAGGCGTGAAGATCGGCTCAGGCAGGCGCTCGGACTCCACGAGGCCGTTCGGAAGCTGGTGCCCGGACACCTGGCCCGTGCGCGTGTAGTCCTTCCAGCCCGAGCCGGCGAGGTAGCCGCGGACGACGCACTCGAGCGGGAGCATCTCCAGGCGCCGGCACTCGGTCGAGCGGCCGTCGGGGAGCAGCCCGAGCAGGTGGTTCGGGCAGATGCGCCGCGTCCGCGTGAACCAGAAGGCGGAGAGCCCGGTGAGGACGCGCCCCTTGTCGGGGATCTCCGTCGGCAGCACGACGTCGAACGTCGAGATTCGGTCGCTCGCCACGAGCAGCAGGCGCTCGTCGTCGAGCGCGTACAGCTCGCGCACCTTCCCACTTCCCAGGTGTGCGACGGCGTCAGGCATGCACGGCCTCCTCGGTTCGGACGAGCGCGTGGAGGCGCTCGAAGACGACGTCGACGTGGCGGACGGCGGCCTCGAGGTCGAAGACGCCGTCGAGCGCCTCCGGCCCCAGGCGCGCCGAGATCTCGGGGTCGGCGGCCACGAGCTCGCGGAAGTCCCGCTCCTCCTCCCACGCCCGCATCGCATGCCGCTGCACGAGGCGATATGCGTCCGCGCGGGCCATCCCCGCCTCGACGAGCGCGAGCAGCAGCCGGTGGCTGAAGACGAGCCCGTGGCTCGCATCGACGGAGCGCCGCATGCGGTCGGCATGGACGAGGAGGCCGTCTACGAGCCAGCGGAAGCGGTCGAGCATGTAGTCGAGGGCGAGGAACGCATCCGGCACGACCACCCGCTCGGCCGAGGAGTGCGAGATGTCGCGCTCGTGCCACAGCGGGACGTTCTCGAAGCCGACGAGGGCCGCGGCGCGCACCACCCGCGCGAGGCCGCAAAGCCGCTCGGCCACCTTCGGGTTGCGCTTGTGCGGCATCGCCGACGACCCCTTCATCCCCCTCGCGAACGCCTCCTCGACCTCTCGCACCTCGGTGCGCGCGAGGTGCCGGATCTCGAGCGCGAACCGCTCCAGCGACGTCGCCAGGAGTGCGAGCGCGGAGAGCAGCTCGGCGTGCCGGTCGCGGGCGATCACCTGCGTCGAGAGCGGATCCGGCTCGAGCCCGAGCTCGGCGCAGACGATCCGCTCGACCTCCGGCTCGACCTGCGCGTACGTCCCGACGGTGCCGGAGAGCTGCCCGACGCGGTTCGTCTCGAGCGCGCGAACGAGTCGAGCCCGACCGCGATCGAGCTCGAACGCCCAGCCCGCGAGCTTCCAGCCGAACGTCGTCGGCTCGGCGTGGATGCCGTGCGTGCGTCCGACCGTGATCGTGTGCCGGTGCTCCTCGGCCCGGCGAACGACGGCCGCGAGCGCGTCGTCCACGCCCGCGAGGAGAAGGCGGCCAGCATCCTGGATCTGGAGCGCGAGCCCCGTGTCGACGACATCGGAGGAGGTAAGCCCGTGGTGGATCCACCGGCCCTCCAGCCCCAGCCGCTCCGCGACGGCGTCGACGAAGGCGGCGACGTCGTGGTCGGTGACGCGCTCGATCTCGGCGACGCGCTCCGGCGTCGGGACGACCGCTCGCTCGCGGATCGCGCGCGCGTCGGCCGCCGGGACGACGCCGAGCTCGGCCCACGCGTCGACGGCGGCGAGCTCGACCCGCAGCCACGTCTCGAGCCTGCTCTCGTCCGACCAGATCCTGGCCATGGCCGGGCGGGAGTAGCGTGCGATCACCGCTGCGATCCTACCGAGCGGCCAGGCGGGCGTACCTCAGCGGCCGAGGATCCGCGCGGCGAGGAGCGCCGCGTTTCGCGCCCCGTCGACGCCGACGCACGCGACCGGCACGCCGGGCGGCATCTGCACGATCGAGAGCAGTGCGTCGAGGCCGTCGAGCACGCTCTTCGAGGAGCGGAGCGGCACGCCGATCACCGGCAGGTCCGTGTGCGCCGCGGCCACGCCGGGCAGGGCGGCGGCGAGCCCGGCGCCGGCGATCAGCACCCGCAGGCCGCGGCCGCGGGCGCCGCGGCAGTACTCGGCGACGGCGTCGGGATCCCGGTGCGCCGAGCGCACCTCCAGCTCGTGCGCGATCCCGCGCCTGGAGAGCTCGTCGAGCGCGGGCCGCATCCGCTCGCGATCGGACTCCGATCCGACGAGGATCCCGACGAGCGGTGGGTCAGCCGCCGACACGCTTACCCCGCTCCGCGGCCACGTCGCGGCGGTAGCGCATGCCCGGGAAATGGATCCGCTCGACGGCCACGTAGGCCGCGTCGCGCGCGTCGGCCAGCGCATCCGCCGTCGCCGTGACCGACAGGATCCGGCCGCCGTTTGTCACAAGTCGTCCGTCCCTCATCGCCGTGCCCGCGTGGAACACGAGCGCCCCCCCGGCCTCGGCCTCCGCGACGCCGTCGATCGGCGAGCCGGCGTCCCCGCCCTCGGGATACGAGCCGGCGGCGAGGACGACGGTCACCGCGGCGCGCTCGGCGGCACGGAGCTCGACGCCGCGGAGGTCGCCGCTCGCCGCGGCAGCCAGCGCTGCAAGCAGGTCGTCCTCGAGCAGCGGCACCACGGACTGCGTCTCCGGATCGCCGAAGCGGCAGTTGAACTCGAGCACGCGCGGCCCCTTCTCGGTCAGCATCAGGCCCGCGTAGAGCGTCCCTAGGAACGGCGTTCCCCTGGCCGCGAGCTCCTCGAGCACCGGCCGATGGACGACCTCGACGAGCTCCTGCGGCTCGACCCGCTCGACCGGCGCGTACGCGCCCATGCCGCCTGTGTTCGGCCCGGTGTCGCCGTCGCCGATCCGCTTGAAGTCCTGCGCGGCGGGAAGCGCGATCGTCCGCGTCCCGTCGGTGACGGCGAAGACGGAGACCTCCTCGCCCTCGAGCAGCTCCTCGATGACGACCGGCCCGCCGATCGCCGCCGTCGCGCGGAACGCGCCGTCGAGCTCCTCGTCCGTTCGGCAGACGTGGACGCCCTTGCCCGCCGCGAGCCCGTCCGCCTTCACGACACAGGGCGGCCGCGCCACCGCGAGCGGCCGTGCGTGTGCGACGCCGGCGGCTCGCATGACCTCCTTCGCGAAGCTCTTCGAGCCTTCGATCCGCGCCGCCGCGGCGCCGGGGCCGAAGACGGCGACGCCCCCGTGCCTGAGCTCGTCCGCGACACCCGCGACGAGCGGCGCCTCCGGGCCGACGACGACGAGATCGACGGCCAGCGAGCGCGCGAGCTCGAGGACCGCCTCGCCGTCCTCGGCGCGAACCGGATGGCAGTCGCCGAGCGCGGCGATGCCCGGGTTGCCGGGCGCGGCGTGGAGCTCGTCGAGCTGCGGCGATTGCGCCAGCTTCCACGCGAGCGCGTGCTCACGACCGCCGGAGCCGAGCAGCAGCACCTTCACGGCGGCGAGTCTAGAGGCGCCGCTTGCGGCGCCGCCGTCACGGCGCGGGAGTTTCCCGCGCGCCCGTCTGAAACGTCCGGTCGATCGGCTGTGGTCGCCGCGGACGCCATGGGCCGCCGCGACTCGGACGTTTCTTGCCGCGGCGAGGTTTGAAAGCCGGGGCAGCGGCGATTCTCCCGCCGTGGTGGAACCCGGCCTCGATCTGTACGAGTGGGAGACGCGGTGGGAGGATCTCGAGCCGCTCGTCGAGGAGTCGCCGCTCGAGGCGCTGCCCGAGCTCGACCGCCTCGTCGAGGAACTGCTCGAGGCGCGGGGCTATGCGCCGAACGACCCCGTCGCAGCGGAGGGCGACGAGCCCGAGATCCTCGCCAACTTCCGCTCCGCCCGTGAGATCACTCGGCTGTGGGACAGCGGCGCCGACATCTCGCCCGGCGAGGTCGGTCAGGCGATCGAGGACTACCGGAACGTCTTCGAGACCGTGATCGAGCAGCGCGCGTCGCCGTAAGGCGCGCCCGCTCGCCCGCCGTGACGCTTTTGGTGCCGAACCGGCACAGACGTGTGCGCGTTTCCTCGATAGCGTTCATGTTGGGGTTCCCCTAGGGACATGGCCGAAGTGAACGAGGCTGGGAAGGTCGAGGTGCGGCGGCAGCGCCCGGACGCGCCGGCGCCGCCCTACGCGGCGGCACGCGTGGAGGTCACCCGGCTCCCGGACGGACAGCGGGAACGCGACGAGGTCGCGGTCGAGGAGCCACTCGAGATCCGGATCGGCGGCCGGCCGGTCGCCGTCACGATGCGGACGCCGGGCCACGACGAGGAGCTCGCGCTCGGCTTCTGCCTCTCGGAAGGGCTCGCACCCCAGGACGCGTCGCTCACGAAGGACTTGGCCGCGAACACCGTCGAGGTCAGGGCGCCGACGTTCGACGCGGAGCGGCTCGCGCGCAGCTTCTACACCACCTCCTCGTGCGGCGTCTGCGGCAAGGGCGCCCTCGAGGCGGTCGCGGTCGAGGCGCCGCGCGTCGAGAGCGAACTCCGAGTGCCCGCCGAGCTCGTCGCAGCCCTGCCCACCCGCCTTCGCGACTCGCAGGCGACGTTCGCCGCGACCGGAGGCCTCCACGCGACCGGTCTCTTCGACCGGGCCGGCCGGCTGCTCTGCGTGCGCGAGGACGTAGGCCGGCACAACGCGATGGACAAAGTCGTCGGGTGGGCCTTCCGCCGCAGCCTGCTCCCGCTTGCCGAGGCCCTGCTCTGCGTGAGCGGCCGGCTCTCGTTCGAGCTCGTGCAGAAGGCGGCCGTCGCCGGCTGCCCGCTCCTCGTCGCCGTGGGCGCGCCCTCGAGCCTCGCCGTCGACCTCGCGGCCGACCGCGGGATCACCCTCTGCGGCTTCGTCCGAGGCGGCCGCGTCAACGTCTACACCGAGGCGTGGCGGATCGAGACCTGACGGGGATCCTCCTCGTCGGCGGCTCCAGTACCCGGTTCGGCTCCCCGAAGGCGCTCGCCCGGCTCGGGGACGAGACGCTGGCCGAGCGCGCCTGGCGGCTGCTGCGGGAGACCTGCGCCGAGAGAATCGCCGTCGGCAAGCGGGCCGACGCGCTCCCGCTTCCGTTCCCGATCCTCGACGACGGCTCGAGCGTCCGCGCCCCGATCGCCGGCCTCGTCGCCGGGCTCCGCGCGGCGAGCCACGACCTGTGCTTCGCGCTGCCGGTCGACGTGCCCCTGCTCTCGGCCGCTTCGGTCGCCGCCTTGGCCGACGCGTGCGCCGACGCCGCCGTCACCCAGTCCGGCCCGCTTCCCGGCGCCTACCGGAAGCGCGCGCTGCCGGTCCTCGAGCGGCGGCTCTCCTCCGGCGAGCTGACGCTGCGAGCCGCGGTCGCCGAGCTGGACACACGAATCGTCCGCCTCGACTCGGCCGAGCTCGCGAACGTGAACACGCCGGCGGACCTGGAGACGCTCTAGCCGAGCGCGACGACGCGCTCGCGCTCGGCGCCCGTGCCGACGAGCGAGACCTCGACCTCGAGCTCGCGCTCGACGAGCTCGACGTAGGCGCGCGCCGCCGGCGGAAGCCCGTCCTCGAGCGGCTCGCGCCACCCCGGCAGCGTCTCGTAAACCGGCCGGCAGTGGTGGAAGTCGCTCTGGTGCGCGGGGAAGTCCTCGGTCTCCGAGCCGTCCGGAAGCAGGTAGCGCACGCACACCGGGATCTCCTCGAAGGCGGAGAGGACGTCGAGCTTCGTAAGCGCGAGCGACGTGAACCCGTTCAGCCGCACCGCGTAGCGCAGCGCGACGAGGTCGAGCCAACCGCAGCGCCGCTCGCGGCCCGTGACCGTGCCGAACTCGCCGCCGAGCTCGCGGATCCGCTCCTGGAGTGGCGGCGGGATCTCGCTCGGGAACGGCCCCTCGCCGACCCGGGTCACGTACGCCTTCGCGACGCCGAGGACGCGGTCGATGCGCGTCGGGCCGATGCCGATGCCGGTGGCGGCGGCCGCCGCGACCGGGTTCGAGGAGGTGACGAACGGATACGTGCCGTGGTCGAGGTCGAGCAGCGTCGCCTGCGCGCCCTCGAAGAGGACGTTCCTGCCGTCGCGGAGCGCGCGGTCGACGAGCAGCGAGACGTCGCCGACGAACGGCCGCAGCCGCTGCGCGTAGCCCTCATAGCGCGCCGCCACGTCCTCGAGGTCGAACGGCTCGTCCTCGTAGACTCGCTCGAGCCAGACGTTCTTCTCGGCGAGCGCGACCTCGATCTTCTGGCGCAGGATCTTCGGGTCGAGGACATCCTGGACGCGGATGCCGAGCCGCGAGGCCTTGTCGGCGTATGCGGGCCCGATCCCGCGCCGCGTCGTCCCGATCCGCAGCTTGCCGAGCCGCCGCTCGCTCGCGCGGTCGATCGCGAGGTGCCAGGGCATGATCAGGTGCGCGTTCCCGGAGACGACGACCACGGACGGGTCGAGGCCGCGGGCGCCGAGTTCGTCGAGCTCGCCGAGCAGCACCTCCGGGTCGATGACGCAGCCGGCACCGATCACCGACGTCTTGCCCGAGACGACGCCGGTCGGGAGCTGACGGAGCTTGAACGTCTCGCCGCCGGCGATGATCGTGTGCCCCGCGTTCGGGCCGCCCTGGTAGCGGCAGACGACGTCCGAGTCCTGCGCCAGGAGGTCGACGATCTTCCCCTTGCCCTCGTCGCCCCATTGCGCGCCGACGATCACGGTCGCGGGCACGTCGAGTGAGTCTGCCAGACGCCTCGGTTGCGCGGCACGCGCGGCGGGCCGCCGCGGGAAGCCGCGGCGGCGCCGAGTCGGCCCTAGCGCAGTGCCGCCGCCGGCGTCTCGCGCACGAGCTCGATCTCGTGGCCGCGCGGGCAGACGACGCTGCCGCGGTCGTCATCGAGCGCGAGCGCGCCCTCGACGATCGCGCCGAGGTAGCCGCGACTGGCCGGCTGCTCGGCCTGGCACGTCGCGCACACGGCGCGGAACGACGTCGCGCGCGGCGGCAGGATGATCCGTTGCTCCTCCATTCACCTCCCCTTAGGTCGCCGCAAGGTCCGCGAACTTCGCGTACCGCTTGAGGAACGAAAGCTTGACGGAATCGGTGGGGCCGTTCCGGTGCTTCGCGAGGATGACCTCCGCAAGGCCCTGCTGGTCGGAGTCCTCGTTGTAGTACTCGTCGCGGTAGATGAAGATGACGAGGTCGGCGTCCTGCTCGATCGAGCCGGACTCACGCAGGTCGGAGAGGATCGGCCGCTTGTCGTGGCGCTGCTCGACGGCACGCGAGAGCTGCGAGAGCGCGAGGATCGGGACGTCGAGGTCGCGCGCGAGGACCTTGAGCGAGCGCGAGATCTGCGACACCTCCTGGACGCGGTTCTCGGCCGAGACGCCCGAGGTCATCAGCTGCATGTAGTCGACGATGATCAGGCCCAGGTTCGGCTCGCGCGACTTGAGCCGGCGCGCCTTCGAGCGGATCTCCATCATCGTGATCGAGCCGGTGTCGTCGACGTAGATCGGCGCCTTGGCGAGCTTGTCGCACGCCGCCGTCAGGCGGGGCCAGTCGTCGGCGGCGAGCTTTCCCGTGCGGAGCCGCTGCGACTCGACCTTCGCCTCGCTGCACATGAGCCGCTGAGTCACCTCGGCCTTCGACATCTCGAGCGTGAAGAGCGCGACCGGCGTCTCGCACCGCACCGCGAGGTTGGCCGCCATCCCGAGCCCGAGCGCGGACTTGCCCATGCTCGGCCGCGCGGCGACGATCACGAGGTTGCCGGGCTGGAAGCCGGACGTGAGCCGGTCGAGGTCGCGATAGCCCGAGGGGATGCCGGTGAGCTCGGCGCCCGCCTCGTAGAGGGCTGTGATCCGCTCGAAGCTCTCCTTGAGGAGCGCCTCGATGTGGCTGAACTCGGTCGAGATGCGGCTCTGCGAGAGGTCGAAGACGACCTGCTCCGCGCGGTCGACGAGGTCGGTCGTGTCGCCCGGCCGCTCCCAGCCGAGCCGCGCGATCTCGCCGCCGGCCCGGATGAGGCCGCGCAGCGTCGCCATCTCGCGCACGATCCGCGCGTAGTGGGCGGCATTCGCGGTCGCGGGGACGAGGGCCGCGAGCTCGTGGATGCGGACGCGGCCGCCGACGTCCTCGAGCTCGCCGCGCTCCTCGAGCTCGTCCACGAGCGTGATCGCGTCGACCGGCTCGCCCTTGGCGTAGAGCGCGAGCGCGGCGCGGTAGATCTTGGAGTGGCTCTCGCGGTAGAAGTCGCCCGCGTCGAGGATCTCGCTGACCGCCCCGATCGCGCCGGGGGAGAGCATCATCGCCCCGAGGACGGACTCTTCCGCCTCGAGGTTCTGGGGAGGGACCGGGGCGGTCTGCGAGAGGGGAGGGGCCTGGACCATCAGCGGGTACTCAACGCCGCTTCGCGACGCGGGTCAACGGTGTGTACAAGCGGCTTCCCCCCACGTGGAAGGAGCTGTGGAAGATGGCCAGACGCGGGCATAACGAAACACATGTTCGCAGCCCCGCCGGACGGATTCGGTGGAAGAAAAAGTCGCTAGGAGCGAAAACTTCCGACGAAATTCACAGGCGTGGGGAGGAGCTGTGGAAAGTCAGGCACCCTCTTGTTCCACATCCGGCACGGACTCGGCACCCTCGCCCTCGCCGGTCGCGTCGACCGCGCGGTCGAAGGCGTCCTCGGGCACCTGCTCCGCTGCGGCCGTCTCGCCGGCCTCGCCGGCCTCCGCCACCCGAGCCGCCTCGAGCTCCTCCTCCGGCGGCAGCTCGCCTCCTTCCGGGACGACGAGCGTCTTCACGTCGACCCGCACGTCGGTGAAGACGTCGATCGGCACCTCGAAGCGGCCGATCCGCTTGATCGGCTCG
>DASQWB010000090.1:0-20680 GCA_035640455.1 Gaiellaceae bacterium
GGCGTGAAGGTCGAGAGCCTGGGCGGCGCTACCGCGCTGGAGCTGGGTCGCGGCCTCGTCTTCCGCGAGGTACCGTGCCGCCTCCCGCAGCTCGGCCAACCGCTCCTCGACGCCTGCATGCTCGCCGAGCTCGAGGACGAGGTCGCGGCCCGCAGAGCGCAGCGTCTCGTAGACGGTCGTGAGCATCCGCCGCAGCCCGTCGGCCCCGTAGGTCGCGAGGAGCCGCAGCTGCTCGGGGTCGCCGCCTTCGCAGAATCCTGCGAGCGCGCGCTCGAAGGCCTCGCCGCGCACGACCGCCCCCTGCGCCTCGTCGAGCTCGCGGAAGCGCGGGTCGATGCCGACGGCGAACGGGTGCGCCCGGAGAAGCCGCGCGCAGAAGCCGTGGATCGTCGAGATCCAGGCGCCGTCGAGCTCCCGCGCGAGATCGCTCCGGCTGCGCGCGACGAGCTCGGCGCGGATGCGGCGCCGCAGCTCGCCCGCCGCCTTGCGCGTGTACGTGATGACGAGGACGGAGTCGACGTCGATCCCGCGATCGCAGACGGCGCGGACGAAGCGCTCGACGATGACGGAGGTCTTGCCGGTGCCCGCGCCGGCCGAGACGAAGACCTCGCCCTCGGCCTCGACGGCGGCGTGCTGTTCCTCGTTCACGGCCTCGCCACCCGGCACATCGTCCACAGGTCGCACCAGGCCGGGCACTCGTCCCCCTTCGGGTCGTGGCGGACGTCGCCCGCGCGGATCCGTCGCGCGTAGCCGGCGGCGCGCTCGCGCGCCGTCTCGATCTGCGCCCAGAAAGCCTCCTCGTCGAGGTAGTCGCCCTTCGAGAAGCCGGGAAGGTCGGCGGCCGCCTCGCCCCGCAGCATCCCGCGCGCGCTCCGGCGGCCGGCGAGCGCGCGGTACAGCCCGCCGAGCGGCTCGATCCCGACGAGGTCGCGGAGCACCAGCATGTAGAGCGGGATCTGAAGCCGCAGCTCGGTGTCGATGTCCCGCGCGGAGTGGGCGCCCTTGCCCGACTTGTAGTCCTGGACGATCCCGCGCGCGCTGAACGGGTCGACGTCGATGCGGTCGATCTTCCCGGAGAGGTGGATCCCCGGCTCGAGCTCGAGGCCGCGCTGCAGCTCGGGCGAGGAGCGCTCGGACCCGAACGAGACCTCCAGCTTGCGCGGGACGAGCGCAAGCTCGGACCGCGCCTCGTCACGGACGAACTGCTCCAGGTCGCGCCAGAGGGTCTGCTCGAGCTCCGCCGCCTCGAGCTCGGTCAGCTCGAGCCGCACCCCGCCCCGGAGCGCCTCGTCGAGGCAGCGGCGCAGGAAGCCGACGGCCTCCTCGATCTGCTCCGGCGGCACGCGTTCGCTGCCGAGCTCCTTCGGGAGGCCGGAGTAGAAGCGGAAGAGCGTCTGGTGCGCGACCTGGCCGCGGAGCATCGCGTCGGCCTCGGCGTCGATCGTCTTCGGCTCGACCACCCGCTCGAAGAGCCAGGCCGAGGAGCAGTCGGCGAACCGCTCGAGCTCGGTCGCGGCGAAGACGGTGCGCGCACCGAGGAACGCGCGGACTGCCGGGTTCCGCAGCGCCGTCGGCCGGTCGAAGGCGGCGCGGGCGCGAGCGAGGCGCCGGCTCCAGCCGTTCGCGTCGGCGAGCGCCGTCGCCGTGTCCGGCTCGGCCACGGCCAGCTGGGCCACGGCGCGCAGCCGCTCCCGCTCGCTCGGCGCGTCATCGAGTGGCCACGTGAGAGCGGACAGGGCACGGCGGCGCGTCCAGCGGCCGACGTCGTGGCGGTCGAAGAGCGACACGACCTCGTCCCAGAAGGGGCTCGGCTCGCGCGGGCTCCCCTCGTCGGTCGCGGCCTCGCGGACGAGGTAGAGCCGGTGGGTCGCGCGCGTGCAGGCGGTGTAGAAGAGGTAGCGGTCTCGTGCCACCTCGTCCGGGCGCTCGAGCCGCCGCCCGAGCGCACGCCGCCGCTCGTCGTCGAGGAAGGGCGAGCCGGACCTGCGCCGCGGCAGGCTCCCCTCCTCGAGCCCGAGCACGAACGTGACGTCGAAGCGCCGCGTGCGCGCGCGCATCAGGTCGAGGACGGCCACGCGGCCCGGCTCGCTCGCCGCGGCGCCGCGGACGGTGGCCCGCTCGAGCGCGGGAACGAGGATCTCCGCACCGACCTCCTCGCCGCGCGCCGCCCACGCGTCGAGCTCGTCCAGCAGCCGAAGCGCGGCGTCGTAGGCGCGGAGGTCGTCGCGCGCGTGCTCGGTCACGGGCGGTCGCTCGAGCCCGTACGCGGCGCGGAGCATCGTCTCGGCGAGGCGCCGCGTGCCCTCGAGCGGCGAGGCGACTGCCCGCAGCTCGTCCAGCACGGGGAGCGACGCGCCGCGCAGCCGTTCGGCCTCCTCCTCGACGCGCGCCGGCGTCTCGATCGCCCGCCCGCGGAGCCGGCCCTCGACGAAGTCGACGCTCGCCCGTGTCAGGCCCGAGAAGGGCGAGCGAAGGAAGGAGAAGAGGTCGCGACGGGTTCCGTCGAGCCACGCGAACCGGAGCAGCGACAGGAGCGCGTGGCCGAACGGCGTCTGGCCGAGCCGTAGCCGGTCCTCGACCGCGTAGGGGACGCCGAGGGTCGAGAGCGCCGTCTCGAGCGGGGCCCGCCAGCGCTCGAGCGACGGGCAGACGACGGCGATCCGGTCGGCGGGCGTCCCGGCGCGGACGAGGTCGAGGAGCTCCTCGCCGACGAGCTCGAGCACGCCGCGGACGCCGGCGCCCTCGAAGAAGCGGATCGCGCCCTCGAGCTCGGGCGGGTCGGCGGCCGCGCCCTCGAAGAGGCGTCGCTCGAGGTAGGCGAGGGTGGGAGCGCGGACTTCCTCGGCCGGGGGCAGCTCCTCGATCCGGCCGTCCGCGAGGCGCGCGAGATCTTGCGCGGTGCGGGCGAGCGATTCGAACGCGACGCGCCCCGGCTCGTACGGAAGCGACACGCAGACCTCGGCGCGGCCCGCGAGCGCCTCGAGGAGCGCCCACTGCGCGCCGGTCAGATCCTCGAACCCGTACGCGAAGACGGGCTCGCCGTGCCACGCGTCGAGCTCGCGCCCGAGGCGCTCGGCGGCACGCCGCCGCAGCACGTCGCGGTCCCAGAGCTCGAGGCGGTCGAGCTCCGCGCGGTATGCCGCGTAGAGCCGCGCCAAGTCACCGTCGAGCTCGTCCGGCTCGACGAGGCCGGACTCGAGCTCGCCGAGCGTCCCGAGCAGCGCGTCGCCGAAGCCGCCGAAGCGGGCCGAGCGGCCGAGGTCGCCTAGCGCCGTCGCGGCGATCGCGCGCCGCACGGCAAGCGCTCGCTGCGTGTCGGTCGCGACCGGCCGAGAGGCCGGATCGGCGCGCGCGATCCGCTCGAAGAGGTCGTCGAAGGTGACGATCGCGCCGCCGAGCAGGCCGTGGCGGCGCGCGAGCAAGTCACGCTCGACGCGGTCGACGTCCGGCCGCCCTGGCACGATCAGGTACGGGTCGCGGTCGAGCGCGGCCACGTAGCGGTCGAGGAGGAGCTCGACCTTGCCGGCGTTGGCAGGCCCGACGATGAGGCTGAGACTCACCGGCCAATGGTAGTTCCGCCGCCCGACGGCCCCTGTGCTGTCCAGAGCACCAGAAGCGTGGAAAGTGCGCAAAAAACGCGAGAGGCGGGTTTCCCCGCCTCCCACGAGACCTGTCTAGGCCGCGGCGGCCGCCTTCGGCCTGCGGCCGCGCCGCGCGACCGCGCGGCCGGGCAGTTTGCTGGCGCAGTCGTCGCAGACATCGGCCTGCTTCGCGCCGCGCCTCGCGTCGGAATACGTCACGCGCAACGTCGCTCCCTTGTTGTCGCCGACTTCCTTGCCGCAGTCGTCGCAGACGAGCACAGTCTTCCGGGCCAAGGCTCCTCCTTTAACGGGACGCGGACGAGCGGAGCTTAGCGGAGAAAAGGAGTGGAATCTATGCCGCGACGCGCGTGCGGCGAATTCGCCACGAGCGAAGCAGGCTGAGGAGCGCTTGCTCCTCGACGTCGAGGCCGATATCGCGTGCCCCCACGATCCGCAAATGGCGAGGACGGAAATCCTCGATCGTGCGCCCGTCGAGGTACTGCTCGACGACCGCCGGGCTCACGTAGGAGGCCCGCGTCACCGCCGGTGTGTTTCCGAGCCGCCCACCGACGCGCCGCATCACGGCGGCAACGGCCTGCTTCTGTGCCGCCGCACCCTCGGGCGGCCCGCCCAGCTCCCCGAATGCGATCGCCGCCTCGAGCGTCCCACCCCACGTGCGGAAATCCTTCGCGGTGAATTCCTCGCCCATGTAGCGCTGGATGTACTCGTTGAGCTTCCGGTTCGTGAGGTTGTGGAGCTCTTCCTCGAGCTGGTAGCGGAAGAGCCGGCGCCCGCCGGGGAGGGCGACGAGCTCCTTTAACGTCCCGGCGATCTCGGTGTCGACGAGTCCCGTCCGCACCTGGACTCGGTGCTTGGCCACGAATCGGAACATCACGCGGTTTCCGCGGACGGTCACGTGGCGCTTCGCCAGCGTCGTCACGCCATAGGTGTTCGATTCGCGCGCGTAACGCTCAGAGCCGACGCGAAACCAGGTGAGATTGAGCAGCCGGACCGCAACCGCCGATACTCGGTCCCTATGCAATCCCTCGAGCATGATGTGCTCGCCCATTGCGAGCCGGAGATCGGGCAGCTTCTCCGCAAATCGAATGAGCTTGTCGAACTTCGCCTGCTCTTGCTGCGCGCGAAACTCCGGGTGGTAGAGGTACTGCCGCCGGCCCGCGTCGTCGAGCCCCGTCGCCTGCAAGTTCGCCGCCAGGCGCGGCGAGATCCAGACGTCGCGCCAGGCCGGCGGGATGACGAGCGACTCGATGCGCGCGATCTTCGTTGGATCGGTGATCGGATTGCCGCGCGCGTCGACGTACCGAAATCGCCCCTTCGATCCGACACGTCGCCAGCCACCCCTCCTCGGCATGTGCACCGCTAGTGTCCGCAGCCGTGACGAACAAAACGATCGTGGTGCTCGAGGGGGACGAGACCGGGCAGGAGCTCCTCGAGCAGGCGCTCCGCGTTTTGGCTTCCGACGTGACCGGCCTCGAGCTCGAGTTCCCGCCCTTCGACCTCTCGCTCGAGAATCGCCGCGCTACCCGAAACGCCGTCGTCTACGAGGCCGCGGCCGCGATCCGGGAGGCCGGGCTCGGCCTCAAGGCGGCGACGATCACGCCCGAAGGCCGCGACGACGTCGGCTCGCCGAACCGCATCCTCCGCGAGGAGATCGGCGGCAAGGTGATCGTCCGCACCGGGCGGCGCATCCCGGGGGTCGTCCCGCTCGGCGGCGTGCACGCGCCGATCTCGATCGTGCGCATGGCCGTCGGCGACGCGTACGGCGCGAAGGAGTGGCGCGAGGGCGAGGGCGACGACGAGGTGGCGCTGCGGACGGAGCGGATCGAGCGGCGGATCTGCCACGCCGTCGCCGAGTACGCGTTCCGCCTCGCGGAGCGCACCGGCGCGAAGGTCTTCGGCGGGCCGAAGTACACGGTCAGCCCGACGTACGAGGGGATGCTGAAGGAGGAGATGGACGCCGCCGCCGCGCGGCATCCGGAGATCGCCTACGAGCCGCAGCTCATCGACGCCACCTTCGCCCTCCTCGTCGCCTCGACCGGCGCGCCGCTCGTCATCCCGGCGCTGAACCGCGACGGCGACATCCTCTCCGACCTCGTCTTGCCGCTGTTCGGCTCGATCGCCGGCTCGGAGTCGCTCCTCGTCGCCTTCGACGAGCACTTCGTCCCGAGCGCCGTGATGGCCGAGGCGGCGCACGGCACCGCGCCGTCGCTCCTCGGGAAGAACGTGGCGAACCCGATGGCGATGATCCTTGCCGGCGCGGCGCTCCTCGCCCACGCGGACGAGCGCGCCCAGGAGGTCGGTCGCGCGATCAGGGAGGCGTGCCTGGAGGCGGTCTCGGAGGGGATCCGCACCGCCGACCTCGGCGGCCACGCCGGGACGACCGAGTTCACCGACGAGGTGATCCGGCGCGTGGGCACGAAGCTCGACGTCTGGGCGACGCTGTAGCGGGCCGCGAGCAGCAGGCTTCCCGTGTGCACTAGTGCACCAAGGCTCGGATGGGGCCGTTCGGATGCGAGCGCCGCTAGGACGCGCGGCGCCGCAGGTCGACGTCGCCCGCGTCGCAGGCCTCGAGGAACGCGTGCACGACGGCGGGCTCGAACTGCGTGCCGGCGCAGCGGTCGAGCTCCGCGAGCGCCGCGTCGATCGTCAGCGGCCGGCGGAAAGGGCGACCGAAGGTCATCGCGTCGAAGGCGTCGACGACCGCGAGCACCCGCGCCTCGGCGGGGATCCGACGGCCGCTCCGGCCGAGCGGATAGCCGCCGCCGTCCCAGCGCTCGTGGTGGTAGAGAGCGCACGCGAGCGTCGCGTGCGCTGGCGCGAGCGCCGAGACGAGCCGCGCTCCCGCGACCGGATGGAACCGGATCCGCTCGAGCTCGGTCGAGGTCAGCGGCCCGGGCTTCCGGAGGATCCGCTTCGGGATCGCGAGCTTGCCGATGTCGTGGAGCAGCGCGCCGACTCGGAGCCGCGTCAGGCGGGCCTCGTCCCACCCGAGCCGCTCGCCGACCGTGCCCGCGAGCGCCGCCACGCGCAGCGAGTGCGCGCCGGAGTAGGCGTCGCGCGACTGCAGCGCCTCGGCGAGAGCCAGCAGCATCCCGAGCCACGTTCAAGCCAGCCCTCCGGTTCCCTCCTCGAGCGGGATCGGATGACTTTCATTCGTGCCGACCGGTCGTTTCAGACGGATGCACAGGCGAAGCCCGCGCGTCCTGATGGTCGGCGCCGCCGAGTCGGCGCCTAGGACGCCTCCATCCGCTGCCGCCAGAAGTGCAGGGTCACGCCGCCGGCGATCGCGAGCACGGCCACGACGCCGGCGCCGATCAGCCCGTAGCGGGCGATGAGGTCGGCGGCCGCGCGGCCGAGGTAGTAGGCGACGAGGCCGACGGCGGTCGCCCACGCGATCCCGCCTGCCGCGTTCCAGACGAGGAAGCGCCACCACGGCATGTGGCTGATCCCGGCCATCCAGGCGCCGGTGACGCGGACGCCGGCCACGAAACGCGCGAGGAAGACCGCCTTGCCGCCGTGGCGCCGGAAGAAGCGCTCTGCGCGGGGAAGGAGCGCGTCGATCCACCGGAACCGCTTCACGAGCCGGCGGCCGTAGCGCCGGCCGATCCAGTAGCCGACGTTGTCGCCGAGGATCGCGCCCGCCGCCGCGACGGCGATCACGGCGGTGATGGAGAGGCGGCCCTGCGAGGCGAAGACGCCGGCGGCGATGAGCGCCGTCTCCCCCGGCACCCACACGCCCGCCGACTCGAGCGACACGATCGTGAACAGGAACGCGAGGCCGTAGTGGTCGACGAAGTGGTTGACGAGGTGCGTCACCCGGCGCCGAGTCTACGGGCGGGACAGCTTGACGATGGGAGCGAGCACGCTCCGGTCGCTGAAGACGTCGAAGGTGCAGAGACGTGTCCCGACCGGACGAGGCGGAGCGGCGGGGATCGAGCCGCGCCAGGTGCCGCCGCTCGGAAGTGCGAGCTTGCGGAAGGGCCGGTCGTTCCGGCGCAGGTCGACCTTGCTCCCGGGCGGGCCGACGAGCTCGAGCCGGAGCCCCCCGGGACGGCACGCGTACGCGAGCACGCGGACGTGGCCCGCCACGCGTTGCGTCCACGCCGCGATCCGAAACGGCGGGTCGAGGCGCCAGAGCTGGAGCCCCTCGCCGGCGCTCGCGAGGACGCGGCCACGGAACTCGACCGGATACTGCGACACGGCGTACTCGCCCTGGGCGGGAAGGCCGCCGATGCCGACGAGCCGCCCGTCCTCGAGCGGCCCGACCGAGTCCTGCGGCAGCCCGCCTGGGATGCGTGCGCTCAGGAGGTCGTAGACATGCTCGATGCGGCGGTTCCAGAAGAGGTTCTCCCAGGCGTCCGGCCAGTTCTGCTCGCCGATGTAGAGGAAGGCGACCGGCCCGTCGGCGCGCTCGTCGATCCACCGGTGGACGGCGCCCGTCGACTGCCCCTCGAGGAAGTCGGCCTCGAACGCGATCCGGTTCGTCGCCTGCACCGAGATGGCTCCGAAGACGGCGACGAGCGCGATCGGGAGCACGGGCAGGAACCGGCGCGGCAGGAAGGCGAGCGCGAGGAGCGCGGCGGCGCACACGGCCGGAAGGAGCAGGTCGAGGTCGGTCCCCGGCGAGTGCTTCTCGAGCCGGATCAGCGGCAGCAGCGTGAACGAGTCGGGAAACGCCTCCGGTCGCACGAGCTTCTGCACCGGCAGGGCGACGAGGAGCGCGACGACCCCCACGATGCTCGCCGCCGTCGCGTGCCGCGGCCGCGGTGCGCCGTGCGCGAGCCAGGCGGCAAAGCCGACGAAGAGGACCGGCGCCAGCGGCAGCATGTTCCGCTCGGCGAGGTAGCCGACGTGTTGCGAGGCGAAGATCCCGACCTCGAGCGGGAACCAGAGGCAGAGCGCGAGCGCCGTCGCGAGGTAGGCACGCAGCCGCGCGTTGTGGCGGTCGCCGGCGACGAGGAGGGCGAGCACGGCGACAAGCGGGAAGAGTCCTGTGAAGAGCGCGAGGTCGGCGTAGTGGTAGAGGACGAACCGCGCTGCCCGGCCGGCGCCGTAGTGGACCTGTCCGGCCGGCTCGTAGGCGCCGAAGACCCGGCTCAGCGGCCCGCCGTTCCGCAGGCGCCAGCCCGCCCAGGCGAGCGCGAGCAGGACGAGCGCACTCGCGCTCGGGGCAAGGCGAAGGGCCCGGCGCGGCCGGCGGCCGAGCGCGAGGTCGATTCCGACCGCGGTCACGAGCACGGGCAGGAGGACGAAGGCCTGCAGGCGGGTGAGCGTCGCCGCGGCGCAGGCGACGACGACGAGGCCCTGGCGGAGCGGCGTCGGGCGCTCGAGCGCCGCCGCGAGCGCATAGGCCGCGAGCACGACGAGCGGGTAGAACGCGACCTCGGTCATGATCAGGCCCGAGTACGCGAGTCCCGGGATCGCGACCGTCAGCGCGGCGGCGACGAAGGCGTAGAAGCGGGCCCCGAGCGAGCGCGCCCACAGGTAGACCGGGATCGCCGTGAGCGACATCGCGAGCGCCTGGACGAGCTTCAGCAGGTGGTAGCCGCGCTCGAGGTTCCCGAGGCTGAGCGGCAGGCCCGCGAGCGCCGGGTAGACGAGGCTGATGAACTCGGTCGGCCGGCCGAGGATGCGGAGCGTGCCGTTCGCGTAGAGGCTGCGGCCGAGCTCGCCGTAGATGATCTCGTCCGGGTTGATCCACGGGATCGGCACGTTGCTGCCGCCCCAGAAGCGGAGGAGCGTCGAGACGGAGACGAGGAGCCCGACGAGGACGGCGGCGCGCGTCGGCCGGCGCATCGCAAGATCATGCCGAGGCCGCAGGCCGCCGCCGCCGAATACCATTCTTCGCACATGCGGCTCGGCGTTCCGAAGGAGACGGCCCCGGGCGAGCGCCGGGTGGCGCTCGTGCCCGAGGTCGCCCGCCGCCTCGCCGAGGCCGGGTTCGAGGTGGTGGTCGAGCGCGGCGCCGGGGCGGCCGCGTCCTTTCCGGACGAAGCCTTTGCAGAGGCCGCAGCTAGCGTCGTGGAGAGCGCCTTCGACGCCGAGGCAGTCGTGAAGGTACAGAAGCCGAGCGCGGAGGAGGTCGAGGCGCTCTCGGAGGGGTCGGTTCTGGTCGCATTCCTGCAGCCGCTCACGGATCCGGAGGGCATCGAGCGGCTGGCGGCGCGCGGCGTCGTCGCATTTGCGATGGAGTCGATCCCGCGCATCACGCGTGCCCAGCCGATGGACGCGCTCTCCTCCCAGGCGACCGTCTCCGGTTACAAGGCCGTGCTCCTGGCGGCCGAGCGCCTGCCGCGGTTCTTCCCGATGCTGATGACGGCGGCCGGGACCGTGGCGCCCGCCGAGGTGCTCGTGCTCGGCGCGGGGGTCGCGGGCTTGCAGGCGATCGCGACCGCGCGGCGGCTCGGCGCGGTCGTGACCGGCTTCGACGTGCGGCCGGCGGTGAAGGAGCAGGTGGAGAGCCTCGGCGCGACGTTCCTCGAGCTCGGCGTGCGGGCCGAGGAGACGGCGGGCGGCTACGCCCGGGAGCTGACGCCGGAGGACGAGCGCCGCCAGCAGGAGGAGCTCGAGGGCCGGATCGGCGGGTTCGACGTCGTCGTGACGACGGCGCTCGTTCCCGGCCGGCCGGCGCCACGCCTGATTCCGGCTGCGGCGGTGCGCGCAATGCGGCCGGGCTCGGTGATCGTCGACCTGGCCGCGGAGGCAGGCGGGAACTGCGAGCTGACGGAGCCGGGCGAGGTCGTCGAGCGCGAGGGGGTGACGATCGTCGGGCTGACGAACCTGGCGAGCACGATGCCCTACCACGCGAGCCAGCTCTACGCGCGGAACGTGTCCGCGCTGCTCCAGCACCTCGCGCCGGAGGGCGAGCTGCACCTCGACTGGGAGGACGAGATCACCGCCGGGGCCTGCGTCACGCGCAAGGAGGAGGTGGCGGCATGACCGGCCCGGCGTTCGTCCTGCGCCGCGAGATCGGCGCACAATCGGCACCCGCGGCACGGCTCGCCGGCGGTAGGCTCGAGGGCGAGGGGGGCGGGCGTCTTCCCCACCCAGGGTGGGGGCTGCCGCGGGACACGGCTCGAAGGGTCACCACCCGATGAGCCACTCGCTGCTGCTCGTCTTCGAGGTGACGATCCTCGCCCTCGCCGTCTTCCTCGGCTTCGAGGTGATCTCGAAGGTGCCGACGCTCCTGCACACCCCGCTCATGTCCGGTACGAACGCGATCCATGGGATCGTGATCGTCGGGGCCATGCTCGTCGCGGGCGCCGGCGGCAAGGACACGCTCACCACGGCGGTCGGCGTCGTGGCCGTCGTGCTCGCCTCGGCGAACGTCGTCGGCGGCTTCGTCGTCACCGACCGGATGCTGGAGATGTTCAAGCGGCGCGAGCCCCGGCCGGAGGACGATGGGCCGAGCCGGAACTGATCTCGCCTACCTGGCGACGATCATCGCCTTCATCATCGCCCTGAGGGACCTGTCGCATCCGGCCACGGCCCGCCGCGGGAACCGGATCGGCGCGCTCGGGATGCTGATCGCGATCGGCGTCGTCTTTGCGCAGAAGGAGATCGACACCGTCTGGGAGATCCTCGTCGGCATGGCGATCGGCGGCGCCTTCGGGGCGGTCGCCGCGCGCAAGGTGAAGATGACGGCGATGCCGCAGATGGTGGCGCTCTTCAACGGCGTCGGCGGCGGCGCGGCGGCACTCATCTCCCTGGCCGAGTTCCACAACAACGCTCCCGAGCCGGGGCGGCTGCACGGCGACATCAGCGTGTCGATTGTGCTCTCGGCGCTCATCGGGAGCGTCTCGTTCGCGGGCTCGATGGTCGCGTTCTCGAAGCTCCAGGAGCTGATCAAGGGGCGGCCGATCGTCTATCCCGGCCAGCAGATCGTGAACGCGCTGCTCCTCGCCGCCGTCCTCGTGGCCGGGGTGGCGATCGTCGCCGGCGCCGAGCGCCAGTGGCTGATCGCCGCGCTGATCGGCGGCGCGCTCGCCTTCGGCGTCCTGTTCGTCCTCCCGATCGGCGGCGCCGATATGCCGGTCGTCATCTCGCTCTTGAACGCGTTCACCGGCCTCGCCGCCGCTGCGACCGGTTTCGAGCTCCAGAACAACGTCCTCATCGTGAGCGGCATGCTCGTGGGAGCCTCGGGCACGCTGCTCACCCTCCTCATGGGACGGGCGATGAACCGCTCGCTCGCCAACGTGCTGTTCGGCGCGTTCGGGCAGATCGCCGTCGGCCCCGCAGCGGCGGCCGCCACCGACGGCGGCACCGTCCGCTCCGCGAGCGCCGAGGACGTCGCCGTCATGCTCGCGTACGCGAACAAGGTCGTGGTCGTGCCCGGATACGGCATGGCCGTCGCGCAGGCGCAGCACGACGTGCGCCAGCTCGCCGACCTGCTCGAGGCGCGCGGCGTCGAGGTCTCGTACGCCATCCACCCGGTCGCCGGCCGGATGCCCGGGCACATGAACGTCCTCCTGGCCGAGGCCAACGTGCCCTATCCGCAGCTCAAGGAGATGGGCGAGGCGAACCCGGAGTTCCCGCGCACCGACGTCGCGCTCGTCATCGGCGCGAACGACGTCGTCAACCCCGACGCGCGCTCGAACGCGGGCAGCCCGATCTACGGCATGCCGATCCTCAACGTCGACCAGTCGCAGACCGTCGTCGTGCTGAAGCGGAGCATGAATCCCGGCTTCGCCGGCATCGACAACCCGCTCTTCCTGAACCCGAAGACGGTCATGCTCTTCGGCGACGCGAAGGACTCGGTCACGAAGCTGATCGCCGGCGTCAAGGCGCTCTAGACGTCGTGGTCCCCTTCTTCCGCGGGGCCGACGTCGCGGCGGCCGTGTCGCCGCAGCGGGCGATCGAGGCGGTGCGCGAGGCGTTCGTCGCCTACGCGCGCGGCGAGTGGTCGATGCCGCCGAAGGTGTACGTGCCGGCGTACCCGGCCGGCGACTTTCGGGCCATGCCAGCTTTGGGCGCCGGCCACGCGCTCCTGAAGTGGGTGACCTCGTTTCCGGGGAATCCGGCGGCGGGGCTACCGACGGTGACCGGAATCGTCGTCCTCTCGGACGCCTCGAACGGGATGCCGAAGGTGCTCCTCGACGCCGCCGCGCTGACAGCGTTGCGGACGGGAGCAGCCGCCGTCCTGGCTGCCGAGACGCTGGGTCGTCGCGGCGCCTCGGCGGCCGCGGTCGTGGGTGCCGGCGTGAACGGACGCGCCGTCGCGCGCACCTTCCGCGCCGTCGGGCGCGAGGTCGTGCTCTGGGACGTGGACCGAACTCGGGCCGAGGCCGTCGCAGACGAACTCGGCGCGTCGGTCGCCGCGACCCGGGACGAGGCCCTCTCCGCGGACGTCGTCGCGACGGTCACGCCCGGCCGGGAGATCGTCATCGGAGAGGGTTCGCTGCGGCCCGGACAGCACGCGAGCCTGATGGGCGCTGACGGGCCCGGCAAGGCGGAGATCGCGGTGCGAGAGCTCGCGCGTGTCCACGTCTTCTGCGACGACTGGGAGCAGGCAGGCACGCACGGAACACTCGATCCCGAGGCGAGTGTCCGCATCTTCTGCGACGAGTGGGAGCAAGCAAGCAAGTCGGGCGACCTCAAAGCGGCGGTCGAGCAAGGTGTCCTCGCGCGGGAAGATGTAGCGCAGCTGGGAGACGTTCTGGCCGGGCAAGCCGCGGGTCGCCAGAGCGACGACGACATCACGATCTTCGACTCCACCGGCCTCGCGATCCAGGACCTGGCGATCGCGCTCGCCGCGCTCGAGCGCGTCAGCGAGTTGGATCTTCAATACATCGACTTCTAACGAAAGAGCGGCGCCCGTGTGCGTACTGCCCGTCGCTGCCCAGTTAGTGTCGGATGCTGTTTTGTCCCGACTGTGAAACTCGTGGCTGCCAGTAGTTGCGCCAGAACCGCGCTGCGGAGCGACCACGCTGCGTGATTCGAACCCGATCAATGTCCCGCTCGATGACAGCCGGAGTCCCGGCGAAGAATCCATTCGCCTCCCGAGCCGACCGATACCCCGCCTCCGCGGCGAGAGCACGCCATTCCTCGACGCTCACATCGCCGCCCGCCTGCTCAAGCGCATTCATGAGACGACCACGCCGCTCCCACTCCGGCTGGCGACGACGGTTCCGGTCAAGCTCATCCCATCGGTCCATTTCGGGATCCTCGCTTTCAACATTTGGGGGTGGGATCCCGTTCACGATCAAGGCCCGGACCTGCTTGCGCACATCCGCGACGTCGCGCTCGATCGTGTCAAGAGCTCGGAGGATCTCGGCGATTGCTTTGGATGGTTGTTTGTATTTCACGTGTGTTATACAAGCAAACAACCAGGCCGCTGTCAAGCCATCTTGAGGCCCCAGCGGTCATGACTTAACAGCAGCTCCAGCGCTTGCGCTTGTTTGCGGCGGTTCTGCTGGTCTCGGAGCAGGCGAGTCACAACGGCGACCTCGTCCACGCCGTCGCCGCCGGCGCGATCGGACGAGACGACGTGACGGAGCTCGGCGCGGTTTTAGGCGGAGCGGCCGAGGGGCGCCGGAGCGACGACGACGTCACCGTCTTCGACTCGACCGGGCTCGCGATCCAGGATCTCGCGATTGCGCTCGCCGCGCTTGAGCGCGTGGACGAGCTCGAGCTGGCGATGCTCCCGCTCTAATCGAGGCAACGTCTCGCTCCATCGCTACCCTGCGGTTGTGGTTACGGTCGGGGGTATCGCGCTCGGGGGTACAACGGCGGACGGCGAGGCGATGACGGTCCTCGCGCTGGAGATGCCCCCAAAGATCCCGCTTGGCGTACGGCGCCTGACGCAGGAGGAGCTTGAGCGCGTTCACCTCGAGAAGTACAGGATCGACTTTCTCCTCGCGACCGGCGCCTTGCCGTTCGACGACGTGACCCGGGGATCAAACCCGCCCGACTTCCTCGTCAGCACGCCGTCCCGTATAGAAGGGGTCGAGTGCGCGGCGCTCACCATCCAGAAGCGCCGCGACGCGTTCGCACTGTTCGACCGGTTTCGGGCCCGGCTGCTCAAAGCGGCGCGCCATGAACCGTTTCCGCACCTTAGGGACTGCGCGATCACGGTTCGGTTCGGAGACGGCATGGACCTTCCGCCTAGGGCTCATGACGAGGCCACCGTCGAGCGGTTTGTCGAGGTGCTAAGGAACGCGCGGATCGACCGCGCGGCGATCGCCGCGGCCTGGGCTCAGGCTACGCGGGAGGGGTTCCCCAAGCGATTTCCCGTTGACGCATTTCCGATCTTTCCGGTCGGCGAGGCAGGCGAGATGCAGATCGACCCTGTCGAAGCGAACACGCTGCAGGGCAACTTCGCCCAGGAAACGGGGTTTGATGTCCAGCTCAACATGTCGCTCATGGTCAAGCAATCGGAGGTGCAGGACGAGTTCGAGCGCGTAGTGAGAAAGCACGACGCGCGGGGGGTCGACCGCCTGATCCTAAGCGTCAGCGCCCCCAACCACGACGGCTTCGTCTTACGCACCGAGGGCCTCGTCGTGGAGCAGCTCCCGCCGGTGCGGGTGAGCGCCAAGCACATCGAAACACTGACGATCCACAACTTCGACTCCGGCGCGATCCGAGACCTCTAGACCTTGCCGCGCCTCGGTCCGACTGGCGGTGTTCCGCCGGACCATAGCCCGGCGCTCCCGCAGGCGGCCTCCTCCTCATTGAGGGACGTCGCGCGACGAGGACGTCACCGTCTTCGACTCGACCGGGCTCGCGATCCAGGATCTCGCGATCGCGCTCGCCGCGCTCGAGCGCGTGGACGAGCTCGGCCTGCCGCAGCTGCCGCTCTAGCCGACGCGGCGAATCGTCTACGCGAGCGAGGCCGATGAGGTCGGCGCCGTCCCGATCAGCCGGGCGGGATCGAAGTGCTCGAGGATCGGATGCGGCCGCCCGAGCATGGCTTGCGCGACGAGCTCGCCGCACATGAAGCCGAGCACGTTTCCATGGCCCGAGTAGCCGGCGGCGACCCACACACCGTCGCGGCTCGGGATCGGCCCGACGAGCGGCAGCAAGTCCTGCGTCAGGCCGAAGATCCCGGCCCAGCGGTAGGCGACCGCCGGCATCTCCCCGAGCAGCTCGACGAGGAACGCGTCGAGGGCCTCCTGGATCGTCGGCGTCGTCTCCTCGACGTCCGTCAGTTCGGCGAGGATCGAGAAGTCGCGAAAGCCCCCGAGCACGATCCGCCCATCCGGAACTTGCTGCCAGTAATCGAACCCGTTTCGGGCGTAGTTCATGTACTCGAATAGGCGCTCCGGCCACTGCTCGGTCGCGACGACCTGTCCTCGAGCTGGCCAGATCACCTCGTCGAGGTCCGGGAGCAGGCCTCGGCCCGACCCGTCGGTCGCGAGGACGATCCGCGGCGCCGAAAGCTCGTCGAGCGACTCGACGCGGGTGCCTTCGGAGACCTCAACGCCCGCCTCGAGCGCGCGTGCGGCGAGGCGCAGCACGAAGCGCGCCGGCTGGAGCGAGCCGTCGTGGCGGTGCAGGATCCCGCCCAGGGAACCGGCCTGCAGGCATGGCGGCAGCGCGTCGCGTGGACGCCACTCGGCCTCGAACCCGTCCGAGCGCAGCGCGGCGTGCTCGAGCCGAAGCTGCTCGAGCTCCTCCTCGTCCGCGGCCAGCTTGAGACTGCCCGGTCGAGTCAGCGCGTCCCCGGCCAGCGCCTCGAGGCGATCCAGGTACTCCTCCGTGAGGCGCCAGTAGGCACGGGCAGTCTGGCGTCCGAACGACTCGCATGCGACGTCGTACCGCATCGCGGCGCCGCGGAGGGCGAACCCGCCGTTCCGGCCGCTGGCTCCGCCCGCGACCGACCGCGCCTCGTAGAGGCGAACGCGGAGCCCTCCCTCGGCAAGCGCGAGCGCACAGGCGCAGCCGGTGACGCCGCCGCCGATGATCTCGACGTCAGCCGGCTCGTCGAGCGGTCGCCGCGGGAGCGGCTGCGGCGCCTCCTCCGCCAGCCACCACGGGATCGTCTCAGAGCTCATTTCGGAATGAATACGCGCTGACCGGGTGCGGTGGGCGAGTGCGAGCCAAAGGACGCAAGGAGCGCGCGTTGCCGGAGACTAGGGGCGCGACCGAGGACGCAGGATCGCGCCGCCCAGCGCGGCCGGGCAAGCCGTGGCACTGCGAAAGGAGCTCTCACACATGTCGCGGATGCTAGTCCGGCGGCATCACCCCCCTGTAGACGCCGGCGTCCTCCGCCACCAGCCCCGCCAGCTCGAGCTCGGCGAGCGCCGCCGCCACGTCGCCGGCGTCGAGCCCGGTGGCGCGGCCGATCGCGTCGGCGCCACGCGGTTCCTCCTGGAGCCGCTCCAGGACCGTCTGGGCCGCTGCGCCGAGCGCGACCGGCTCGGCTCGAGCCGCCTCGAGTCCGAAGAGTTCGAGGACGTCCTCCGGACGCGTCAGCGGCGTCGCCCCGAGGCGGAGGAGGCCATTCGAGCCCGCCGAGAGCGTCGAGGTGATCTCGCCGGGCACCGCGAGCACCTCCCGTCCCTCCTCGAGCGCGAAGTCGGCTGTGATCAGCGCCCCGCTTCCCTCCCGCGCCTCGACGACGACGGTGACCGCCGCGAGGCCGGCGACGATCCGATTCCGGGCCGGGAAGCGCCACGGTGCCGGCGCGACGCCGGGCGCGTACTCGGAGACGACGAGTCCGAGGCCCTTGCCGGCGATCTCGGCGGCGAGGCGCGCGTGTGCGGCCGGATAGTCGCGATCGACGCCGCAGCCGAGGACGGCGACGGTGGATCCGCCCGCCTCGAGAGCGCCGCGGTGTGCCTCGCCGTCCACGCCGCGGGCAAGGCCACTCACCACCACGAGGCCTGCCGAAGCGAGCTCGCGAGCGAGCATCCGTGCGACCCCGCCGCCGTACGCGGAGCACGCCCGAGCCCCGACGATCGCCACGGCCGGCCCGGCGAGAAGCGCTGGACCACCCGCCCCTCGGAGGAAGAGCCCCGCCGGCGGATCGTGGATCGCCGCGAGGAGCGGAGGAAACGCCGGATCGGAGCGGGCGAGGAAGCGGATGCCGCGGCGCTCGAGCTCGCCGAGGTAGCGGCGCTCGTCGAAGGCGGCGGCGAAGTGCGCGAACCGCCCACCGCGCGGTCTCGAGACGACGTGCGAGTCCGACGCGGCGGCGAAGGCGGCGAGGGCGAGCTCCGTCACGCCGCCATCTCACGCGGTGTGCGGTAGGCGAGCGCCTCGGCCACGTGCTCGGCTTCGACCCGCTCGCTCTGCGCCAGTACTGCCGCCGTCGCCGCTACACGGGCGACGCGGGCGCGGCCGCGCGCGGAGAGCGGCATCCGCTCGACCGCGCGTGCGAGGAGGTCGTCGGCGGCACCCGTCCGGGACGGCGCGCCTGCGGCGAGCCGCTCCCGGGCCGCGACGACCCGCGGCAGGACGGCCGCCGACGGCTCCCCGCACTCCGCCGCGAGCTCGTGCGCGCGCGGCCGCGGAACGGTGACGACGAGGTCGAAGCGGTCGACGAGCGCCCGCGAGAGCTTGTCGCGGAACGACGCGAGGCGCTGCGGCGAGCACGAGCACTCCGCCGCCGGGTCTCCGCGGCCGCCGCAGGGACAGAGGTTCATCGTGCCGACGAGCTGAAATCGCGCCGGGAAGAGCGCCCGCCCGCCGGCCCGGGCGATGCTGATCGTGCCGTCCTCGAGCGGCTGCCGCAGCGCCTCGAGCGCGGACCGCTGGAACTCCGGGAGCTCGTCGAGGAGCAGCACTCCGCGGTGCGCGAGGCTCGCCTCGCCCGGTCGCGGCCCGGGACCGCCGCCGACGATCGCCGCGACCGACGCGCTGTGGTGCGGCGCGCGGAACGGGGGCGCCGCCACGAGCGGCCGCTCCGGGTGGAGGACGCCTGCGACGGAGTGGATCCGCGTCACCTCGATCGCCTGCTCGCGGTCGAGCGGCGGCAGGATCCCGGGCAGCCGGCGACCGAGCATCGTCTTGCCGGTCCCAGGCGGCCCGGCGAAGAGGAGGTTGTGTCCGCCGACGGCGGCCAGCTCGAGCGCCCGCCGCGCCCGCTGCTGGCCGAGGACGTCGGCGAGGTCGGGCACGGGGAGCGCCGGAGGGAGGCCGTTCCGGGATACGTACGGCGGCGGGTCGCGCTCGCCGCGGAAGTAGGCGACCGCGACCGCGAGGTGTTCCACGGGAACGACCTCGATCGGCGCCAGCTCTGCCTCGGGCATCGACTCGGCGGCGCAGACGAGCCGGCCTAGGCCCTCGCGGTAGGCGCCCTCGGCGACGGCGAGCACGCCACCGACGGGCCGCACGCGCCCATCGAGCGCGAGCTCCCCGAACGCCGCGTGCTCGAAGACCCGCTCCGGTGGGATCTGGCGCGAAGCGGCCAGGATGGCGAGCGCGATCGGCAGGTCGAAGCCCGAGCCGACCTTGCGGAGCTCGGCCGGGGCAAGGTTCACGGTTATCCGCCTGCGCGGCCACTCGAGCTCTGCGGAGGCGACACCACTCCGGACTCTCT
The DNA here is from genome assembly GCA_035640455.1 of Gaiellaceae bacterium. GTDB lineage: Bacteria > Actinomycetota > Thermoleophilia > Gaiellales > Gaiellaceae > AC-50. The sequence continues at coordinate 19,084 of DASQWB010000090.1, forward strand.
CCTTGGCCTCCTGGCAGGCGCGGTCGGCGAGGCCGACGATGGCGAAACTGGGCACGCCGAGCTGGAGGTGCGCTTCGACCTCGACCCGGCGCGGCTCGAGTCCGATGAGGGCGTACGTGACGGCGCGTGCGAGCACGCAAGCCACGGTAGACGCCGCCGGCGCATGGCCTGTGCCGGGACTGCGCCGAATCTGGAACAGTCGCCGCGCATGGTCACGATTCGACATGCCGAGCCAGCCGACCACGCGCGGATCTCGCCACACCTCGACGCCTGGTGGGGCGGCCGCCCGATGCGCGCGATGCTGCCGCGGCTCTTCTTCGAGCACTTCCGCGACACGAGCTTCGTCGCCGAGGAGGACGGCGAGCTCGTCGGGTTCCTCTGCGGCTTCCTGTCGCAGACGTTTCCCGACGAGGCATATGTCCACTTCGTCGGCGTCCGGCCGGATCGGCGTGGCGGCGGCCTCGGCGCCGAGCTCTACGAGCGGTTCTTCGCAGCCGCACGAGGCGCAGGACGATCGGTCGTCCGTTGCGTGACCGCGCCCGCCAACGAAGCCTCAGTCGCGTTCCACCGGCGGCTCGGCTTCGAGATCGAGGCGGAGATCGCGAACTACGACGGCCGCGGCGAGGCGCGCGTCCTGCTCTGCAAGCGACTCGACTGACGCGTTATGCGGCTAAAACGGGCAGCTCGACGATCGCGCTGCCTCCTCAGGCGCCTCCTCCGCGAGCTCGGAGACGGGCTCGTGGCCCCACCCGCGCACGATCCGCCGCACGGGATCGGCGGGCAGCCGCGGCGTAGGCTGCCGTAACCGCAGACGATCAGGCCGGGCGCCACCAAGCGCCCGAGCAGGCGCTCGACGAGCTCGCGCCACCGCTTCTCGGGCGCGTAGACGAGCTCCGTGCGAACGAAAGTCGAAGCGCCGCGGCGACTCGGGCTCCCACTCGAGCGCGTCGCCGGCGAAGAAGCGATCCGCCCAGTGCAGGAGACGCGCGTGCGAGCGCCACGAGCCGCGGCGAGAAGTCGAGCCCGTACGGCTCGATGCGGCACGGCGACCAGCGGACGAGCGACTCGAGCAGGTATCCGGTCGCGCCGCCGACGTCGAGGTAGCTCGCGGGCCTGTCGATCGCGCGGACGATTGGCCGCCGCGCCGCCTCCCAGCGCGCCTCGTCACCGCCGAAGCCCGACTGCCGTCGCGGGTCGTCGCTCGCGAGGTAGTACTCCTCGTAGACTCGACGGGCCACCACATCAGAACGCGTTCGCGAGCCGCTCGAGCCGGCCGCCGCGCTCCGCGACGACGTCGAACGAGACCGCGAGACCGTCGAGCTCCGGATGCGCGGCCAGCCAGGACTCCGCCGCCTGCCGCAGCCGGCGCTGCTTCTCCGGCCCGACCATCTCGACGGGATCGCCGTATGCCCGTCCCGCCTTCGCCTTGACCTCGACGAACACGACGCGCTCGCCCCGCCGCACGACCAGGTCGAGCTCGTACCCGCCGGCCCAGGCGTTGGCGTCGAGGATCCGGTAGCCGCGCAGGAGGTACTGCCGGCGCGCGCGCCGCTCGACCGCCGCGCCGGCGGCACGGGTGCTCAGTCCTCGCCGGCCC
>DASQWB010000091.1:0-27865 GCA_035640455.1 Gaiellaceae bacterium
CTCGATCGCGCGGCGGCCGTCCCGGTCGACCCACTCTCCGCAGGCGCCGCCGCCGACCCTTCCCTCGAGCTCGACGGAGTTCCCCGTCCAGCCCGAATGCGGGATGGCACCCGAGCGTGCACCGGCGCGCGTCGCCGTCGAGATGGCCGACCAACGAGCGGCGGAAGCGCCGGCGCTTTTGCAGAGCCCTCTGACGGACTCGAACCCCCTCCTTACCATGGCATTCCCGCGGCAACTGGTCGCAACCCACGGCAACGGTTCTCGCCTATTTGAGCCGCTTTCGCGGCGGTCCCATTTGCGCCGGTTGCCACCGGTTGCGACCGCTCTGCTCCATAGATACTCCATCCCGCTCCGCGGCCTTCGAGTAGGGGGGCGAGCGGATCAGTTCGCACGACCGAGTTCGGGCGAGAGAGCGCTGGCACGAAACGGCGCCTCGTATGGGCGTAGATTGGTGTCGCGATGTCGAACTGGTACGAGGCTTGGGCGGATCGATACGCGGAGGGGTCGGCTGGCGTGACTGCTGATGTCCCGTTCTACGCGCGCTTGCCCGTGAGGCTGATGGGTTACTGGTCGAGCTTGCGGTTGGTAACGGGTGTGTTGCGATCCCGGTTGCTCAGGCAACGGGCAGGCGTGTGCTCGGGATCGACGCTTCTCCGGCGATGCTCGCGCAGGCGCGAGAGCGCGCGGTTGAGGCGGGAATCGAACTCGACCTACGCGAAGAAGACATACGGGAGCTCGAAATCGAGGAACGGGCGGCCATGATCTACTGCCCGGGCCGGTCTCTGCTGCATCTGCCCACGTGGGCCGATCGTCGCCGCTGCTTTGAGCGGGTCGCCGCATCGCTTCGGCCTAACGGCCGCTTCGCCTGGAACGCATTCGCCTTCGACCATCAGATCGCATCCGCCATCGACGGCCAGCACGCCGACGCACCGTTGCCGCACACGATCCACTACAGCGTCAGCGATAACCGGGTCGACATCACCTTGGACCGTGGTGGAACCGGTTCGCTCTGGTGGGCAACCAAGAATGAATGGCTGGGGCTCCTCGACGTCGCCGGCCTGCGGCTGGAAGCTCTCTCTGGCGGATTCGCCGGCGAACCGCTCGACGACAACAGCCACGAGTACGTCTTCGTGGCCCGCCGCTAAGCGCTCCAGCTGGCCCTCACGACGCGCCAGGGGACCTTCCCACACACTGGCGCAAGCGAGACCCGGCAGCCTTTACGTGGACCGCCTCGCCCGCCGGTCCGCCAAGATTGCATGCGATGGAGAACCCGCAGCAGATCGCCCGTATGCAGTTCGTCTACGGAGACCATGACGAGGAACTCAGGGCGCTTCTTGACGAGAGCTTTGCGCCGCGGCCGCCCGACTTCCTCTTTGACTTAGCAATGCCTCTGCTGACGCCCCACAGCAGACTCCTTGACATCGGCTGCCGAGACGCCCGGCACCTGATCCCGCTTGTTGCGCGGTCGGGATGCATCGGCGTTGGGATCGATCCAATCGACCGGAACCTTGAGCGCGCGCGGGCTGCCGTCACGGCCGCAGACCTCGATCAGCGGATCGAGATTCGGCGCGGTGTCATGGAGCAGATCGAGGAGCCCGACAGCAGCGTTGATGTCGTCTGGTGCCGTGACGTGCTTGAGGTCATTTCCGACCTACAGGCGGGCCTCTCGGAAGTTGCACGAGTGCTGAAGCCAGGCGGCGCTGCAGTCATCTACACCGTATTCGCGACGCAGCGTCTGGAGCCGCGCGAAGCCGCTGCGTTTCAGCCGCTCGGCAACGTGCCGGAAAACCTCGAACGTGCGAGGGTCGAAGCGGCCTTCGAGCAGGCAGGTTTCAGTGTCGAGCGCCTGGAAGAAATCGGAACGGAGTTCCGTGAGTACGACGAGGAACGAGGCCAATCCGTATCCGAGAGTCTGCTGCGACTCGCGCGGCTCCGCCGACGTCGTGAAGAGGTGACCCGACGATTCGGCAAAGACAAGTACGACTTGTGGGAAGCCTCGCTTCACTGGCTCGCCTACCTCCTGCTCGGGAAGTTGGAGCCCGTCGCCTACGTCCTCCGCCTGCCCTAGCCTCGGGCGTCATTCCGGAACACTGGCGCACCGCAACGCAGACTCCCCGGGCGAACCTAGTGCGACGGAGGCTCGATTTCGTTGCCCCTCCGCTTCTGCCAGCGATCCGCCGTCCCGATCGTTGTGTTGAGAGGACGACCCACTTGTGGGTCACCGCGGGCCATATGCTCTGCGGCGCGCGCCTTACATGGTGCGCGGCCGCCAGGGCTCGTGCTCGTGCGCGAGCCAGACGAGCTCGGGCTCGAGCGCGCGCACCCGCAGCTGACCATCGGTGCGGGGCTCGTCGAGCTCGCCGAACCAAACCGCCACGTCGCCGCCGACGACGACGGGACGTCCGCCCGTCTCGACGACGACCACCTGCATGCCGCGCGTGTGGCCCGGCGCCGGGACGAGGCGGAGCCCGGGCAGCAGCTCGAGCTCGCCGTCGACCGGCTCGTAGCGCACGCCGGGTGCCTCGACCCACTCGCGGATCGTGTAGTTGTCCTCCGAGCGCGCGTCCTCGAGTTCCTGCCGCTGAACGTAAATCGGCCGTCCGGCGAAGAGGTGGTTGCCGCCGCAGTGGTCCCAGTGCAGGTGCGTGTTGACGACGACGTCGACGCCGGCGAGGTCGAAGGCCTGCTCGCTCAGCGGGACGAGGCGGGGGTCCATGTCGGCCACCGCCGGGTGCAGCTCCGTGATGCCGGTGTCGACCAGCACGCGGGCGTCGGGATGGTCGATGACGTGGACGTAGACCGGCATCCGCTCGCCCTCGGCGAGCAGCTCGGCCACGAGCAGCGGCGTGATCGTGGGCGGCGTTATCACCAATCAACCTCTTACCGACGGTACGACTCCCGCCGCGGGGCGAAGTCATCTTCCCATCAATCGATGCCGAGGTCTCTCGATGCGACTGCGCCGGTGACGCTCCGAGCGACGGGAACGGCGCTGACGGAACCTAACGCACGGTCCGGCTACTCGCAGCCTCCCGTCGGGCGACATTCCCGCACGCTGGCGCAGCTGACGATCGGCTCGCCCGGCTCCAGTGAGCCAACATTCTACGATCGGTCGCGTGGACGAGTTCCTCCCGCCCGACTTCGACGTCCCTCGGCGGCTGGAGACGCCGCAGTTCGTGCTCGAGCCGCTCGGCCCCGAGCACAACGACCAGGACTACGACGCGTGGACCTCGTCGGTGGATCACATCCACGCGACACCCGGTTGGGAGGACAGCAAGTGGCCGCGAGAGATGACGCCGGACGAGAACCAGGCAGACCTGCAGCGACACGCCGACGACTTCCGCAACCGCACGGGGTTCACGTACACGGTGCTCGATCCAGTGAGCCGCGACGTGATCGGGTGCGTCTACATCTACCCGCTGCCCGACAGCGACGACGACGCCCGCGCACTCTCCTGGGTACGAGCGAGCCACGCGCAGCTCGACACCCCGCTCTGGCGTGCCGTGAGTGCGTGGCTCGCTTCCAACTGGCCGTTCGGCAGCGTCGACTACGCGCCGCGCGCCTAGAAGCCGCAAGCAGCCGCGCGGCTCGATTCGGGTCGGGCGACATTCACGAACGCTCACCCAGCTGAGAGATATCGACATCGGCTCCCTCGCGCCTCGCCGACAGCGGGTGATCTTTGGGATCCGCGAGAATGGCCACGTGGCGGTTCAACGGATGGACAACGTCGGCATCGTCGTCGATGACCTACCGGCGGCGATCGCGTTCTTTCGTGAGCTCGGCCTCGAGCTCGAAGGGCGAGCCATGATCGAAGGAGACTGGTCGGGGCGCGTCACTGGACTGCGCGACCAGCGCGTCGAGATCGCGATGATGCGTACGCCGGACGGCCACAGCCGGCTCGAGCTCTCGCGATTTCTCGCGCCGCCTGTGGTCGAGGATCACCGCAACGCCCCGGTGAACGCGCTGGGCTATCTGCGTGTCATGTTCGCCGTGGACGACATCGACGATACGCTCGCCCGGCTCCGGAAGCATGGCGCGCAGCTCGTCGACGAAGTAGTCCGGTACGAAGACGTGTATCGGCTCTGCTACATCCGGGGGCCCGAAGGACTTCTCATCGGACTGGCCGAGCAAATCGGCTGACGCCCGCTGCCGCGGCGGCGCGGGACGCGTTGGGCGTTCCGGCCGCTCGGCTCGGCCTCCCGGCGCTTGACCTCCCGACGGCGAGAGCCCGCGAGCAGGTCTCGGTCGCATCGCCTCCCACCCTCGGCGCGGCGGCGGCCTGCCAACTGATACCTCATGAAGCTCCACTTCCGTCTGACGTTCGCGAGGCGAAGCCGCCTTGGCCTCGTCTATCTCTACTGCGGCGGAGGGCCGAGCGAGCGCCCAGATCAAGTTCGGCACCGTAGACCTCCCGCGCACGGCTGGCCGCTCGGCCGGCGCGCGACGCGCTCGGCCAGCCAGTCGACAAGTCCGCTTCGCCGAGCCCTCTCGCTCGCCGCGCCACGATGTCCTCGTCGCCGAGGCCGAACTGGCGCATCGTCTCGGCGTGCGCGTCGTTTCCGCTCGCGACGGTCATCATGCCCCGGTTGAGCGGGTGGCGGTATCTCGAGGTCGTGCTCCGGCTTGGCAGGCTCGCGCCCGGCTTCGTGGACAGCTACGGAGGACCGCGCGAGCTCGCCGAATCCATTGCGGCTGAACCGCCGCCGACTCCGGAGGAGCTGGTCGACCAGATCCGCGAGCTGCTCACGCTCGTCGACGACGACGATGACCGCGCGAGGCGCATCTGGTTGCACGCGCAGCTCGCCGCGCTCGAGCTGGCTGCGGCGTCGCTGGGCGGCGAGCAGCGCGCGTATGCCGAGCTCGCCGAGCGCTGCCACGGCGCCCGCCCTGAACTCGAGCCCGAGGACTCGTTCGCGGAGGCGCACGGCCGTCTCGACACGGCACTTCCGGGCGCGGGACCCGTCGCTGAGCGACACCAGGCGTGGCTCGAGACGCAGATCGTCCCCGGCGAGAAGATCGGTGCCGCCTTGACCTGGCTCGCTGACGGCCTGCGCGAGCGCACGCGCGAGCTGTTCGGGCTTCCGGACGGCGAGCGCGTGGAGTTCGAAGTCGTGAGCGGCAAGCCATGGGCCGGCTACGCGAGGTACACAGGCGACCTCCGCAGCCAGATCTTCGTCAACGCCGACCTCCCGCTCGCGTCACATCGCCTGCTCGAGCTCGTCGCCCACGAGGCCTACCCCGGCCACCACACCGAGCACGTGGCGAAGGAGGTCGCGCTCGTGCGTCCGCACGGGCACCTCGAGCACCAAGTCTTCCTCTATCCCACGCCGCAGGCGCTGGTTGCGGAGGGAATCGCGCAGCTCGCGCTCGAGATGGCGCTCGGCGACGACGCGGACGACGTCGCTGCGGCCTGCCTCCGCCCGCTCGGCATCGCCTACGACGCCGAGACCGCGGTGCGCGTCCGCGCTGCGAAGGAGTTGCTGCTGCCGGTCCTCCAGAACGTCGCGCTGCTCGACCTGCCGCGCGAGGACGCGTGGGCCTATCTGCGCCGCTGGATGATCGATTCGGACGCCCACGTGGACAAGACGATCGACTCGTATCTCGCGCTGGCGTGGCGACCGTACACGAGCTGCTACCCGGAGGGTCTTCGGCTCGCGCGCGCCTTCGTCGGCGGCGACAGCGCGCGGTTCACGCGCCTGCTCCGGGAGCCGCTCACGCCCGCCGACCTCCGTTCGCAGCCACCTCCACGTACACCGTGATCGCGTCGCGGTTCTCCGTCAGCTCGCGGATCATCTGCTCGTAGTCCTCCAGCCCGCGGATCGGCGTCGTCAGCAGCTGCTTGAGCCAACCCCGCTATTAGGAGGGTTGGCGGACCGCTCTAGGCCACTAGCCATGCGGCTTCGCAGGCTGTCGGCGCGACGACTCCTTTCCGCGCCGTGGGAGGAAGGACGGCTGCTGCGCACTTGGAGTCGTCGCTTCGACCGCCGCAGCGGCCTCGTCCAGCCGTCGGCATCCGTGGGCCAGCTTCGGTCGCGCCATCTACATCGGCCACGCTGTAGCGTTCGTTGCTGGTCGGACGCTGGGAGAGCTGATGCTCGGCGCGCAGGAAGATCGGCTACGGGATACTGCGGAATCCTTCTATCGGGCGTTCATCGCCGCCGATCGGGAGACGCTCGCTCGGGTTATCGCACCGCAGGCACGGTTGGTCATCGGAGGGGACACCGCTATCTCGGGGATGCACGCGGGACCCGAGGGCATCGGGTCGTTGCGGTTGAGGCTTCGCGACCTCACCGATGGAACGTGGCATCCGCTCCGACCCGACAGCTTCGACATCGCGACCAGCTCTGCTCACGCTGTGATCATGGATCGCTTCATCGCCCAGCGTCGCGACCTTCGCCTTGACTCGCACGAGGCGATCATTCTCGCCGCCAAGGAAGGGCGGGTCATGGTGCTCTTTCACTACCTTCACCATCCGGCGCCATTCGCGGCCTTTTGGGCAGCGTAGCGATCACCGCTTCGATGCCGCGACCATGTCATGCTGAGGCAGCTCGCTCCGACGTTCATCGTCGGCGGCAGCACGATCCGATGCTCCGGCTCGACGACGTCGAGGCGTTGCACGGTCATCGGCCATCGCAGCGCGGGCTTCGCGTCGGCGACCGCGTTTCGGTCGGATAATTCCGACGTGGCTCAGTTGGTCTGCCCGTCGATCGTGGGGCGGGATGCCGAGCTCGCACGGCTCGAGCGGTGCCTCGCAGAGACGCTGCAGGGTATCGGGCGGCTGGTCGTTCTGTCCGGGGAGGCAGGGATTGGAAAGACGCGTCTCGCGCGCGAGGTCGCCGGACGAGCGCTGGCGGCGGGGATGCGCGTTCGCACCGGCCGTGCCGTGCAGGCGTCGGCGCCGATCCCGTACCGGCCGGTGATCGAGGCGGTTCAGGGCCTGCACGCTGACGATGCGGTGTTCGAGGACCCCGCCCTCGACCCCTACCGGCCGGGATTGCGACGGCTGCTCGGGGATGGCCCTAGTCCGGATCCGGTCGAGGCGGGGTCGCCGCTCGCGGTGACAGAGGGGCTTCTCCGGCTCGCTCGCCTAGTCGCAGATGACGGCCGCCTGTTGCTCGTCTTCGAGGATCTGCACTGGGCAGACGACGACACGCTTGCGGTCGTCGAGTACTTCGCCGACCACCTCGAGTCGGCACCCGTCGTCTGCCTCTGTACGGAACGCACCGACACTAGCGCTCGGGCGAGCGAGCTGGTGGCGGCGCTCACGGCGCGGCGCGCGGTCGAGCGGATCGAGCTCCTTCCCCTCGCAGACGAGGAGGTCGAGGAGGTGGCACGTCTCACGCTTGGCGCGGAAGACGTGCCCGCGGGTCTCGTTTCGGCGCTCCGCCAGCGGGCGTCAGGGGTTCCGTTCCTGATCGAGGAGATGCTCTCCGCGTATCACGACGCGGGCGGTCCCGAGGAGCGCCGGGCCGAATGGTGGATCTCCCGACGAATCGCCGACGCGTTGCCTCCCTCCTATCGCGAAGTCGTGCGAAACCGCATGGCCACGCTGGAGACAAGCGCGCGCGCCGTTGTCCAAGCGGCGGCAGTGCTCGGCAGGAGCTTCGACTGGCGGCTGCTGGCGACGATGATTGGAGCTGACGAGCCGGAGGTGCTGGAGGGTCTTCGCGTCGCGGTGCGGGTGCGTCTGATCGCGCCGACCGCCGGTCTTGCGCCTGCGTTCGAGTTTCGCCATGCCCTGGCGCGCGAGGCCGTGCTCGCCGAGCTGCTGCCGCCGGAGCGGGTCGCGCTGTCGGCGCGGGCGGCGGAGGCAATCGAGGCGACGCATCCCGGGTTGCCCGGAGACTGGTGTCAGCGTGTGGCCGACCTGTGGGAGGACGCGGGTGAGCCGCTGCGAGCGATGGGGGCGCTGCAGGAGGCGGCGCGGCGGGCGATCGCACGCTCCGCGCTCGCGAGCGCGGAGCAGCTGCTGGCACGGGCGCGCGTGTTGGCCGGCGACGACCTCATGGCTTGGATGGGTGTCGACGACCTGCTCCTCGAGGCGCTCGTCGCCGCGGGAAAGCCCGAGCGGGTGCGCGCGCTGGGGAGCGCGCTGATCGAGGTCTACGGGACGCGCTACCGGCTGCAAGGCGAGCGCATCGCGCACCTGCACCTGAAGGTCGCCCGCGGGCTCGCGCCGGCCGGCGAGTGGGAGGCGGTCATCGACCACCTCCGGCAGGCGCGGGAGGCCGCCGCGCGCACGGTCGACCCGTCGCTCTCCGTCGGAATCGACGCGCTAGCGGCGCGGGCGGCTCTCGCGGCCGGGACTCCGGAGCGGGCGCTCGAGCTCGCCGGATCGGCGAAGCGCGCTGCTGAATGCGCGGGGTCGAGCGACGCTCTGTGCGAGGCCTTGGACGCCGAGGGAAGGGCGGCACTCGCCGCCGGCGAGCTCGACCGTGGAACCGAGCTCTTCACCCGCTGCTTCGAGACGGCGGACCGTTCGCAGCTCTCGACGTGGGCGGCACGCGCCCTGCTGGAGCTCGGAACGGTCATCGAGGTCTCCGAGGGCGATCTTCAACGGCTGCACGCCGCACGCTCGGCCGCCGAGAACGCCGGCGCGGTCGCGCTCCAGACTACTGCCGACCTGCGGCTGTCGTGGGGTCACCTGGGATTGGCGGAGCTCGACGAAGCGCATGAGGCCCTCGAGCGGTGCCTGTCCGCGTGTCGGCTGCACCGGCTCGAGCTGCTCGGCGAGGCGCTCACCGCGCTCTGCATGCTGCACGCCCTTCGCGACGAGCCTTTGGAGCTGGAAGCCGCAGCCCAGGAGGCTCTCGGGAAAGCACCGACGGCGACGTCCGAGGCGGGAGTGCTCGGCAACGGCCGCGCCGCGCTGGCGCTCGTTCAGGGGGACGAGGCCGCGGCGCTTGTGCATCTGGAGGCGGCGACGAGGTACGTCCCCCGTGTAGCGCAGTGGTCGCTCCTCTGGGTGCATGGCCTGCGGGCGCTCCTGCGAACGGCTGCGGGGGCGGCCGGCGCGATCGAAGAGGCCGAACCGTACGCCCGCCACGACCCGCGCGTCGCTGCGTATCTCGTCTTTGCGCGCGCGATCGCGGACGGGCGCGGCGGGGCGGGCGGTTCGGCGGTGGGCCAATTCGCCGCCGCCGAGAGCTCCATGCCGCACGGATGGCGCCGGGAGCACGCACGGCTCGTCGTCGCACGCTCTGCGTTCGCCGACGGCTGGGGCGAGCCGGAGCGGTGGATACGGGAAGCGCTCACGTATCTCGATTCGGCACCGCTCGTTCGGTTCTCCGCCGCCTGCAAAGCCCTCCTCAGAAGGACAGGCGCGCCCGTGCCCCGGCGGGGGCGCGGGGAGTCGGCCGTCCCCGGGAGCCTCCGGCGCCTCGGCGTGACGAGCCGCGAGATGGACGTCCTCACCCTGGTCGGCGAACGTCTCGGCAATAAGCAGATCGGCGAGCGCCTCTACCTCTCGCCCCGGACGATCGAGGGCCACGTCGCGAGCCTGATCCGCAAGCTGAGCCTGCAAGACAGGAGCGAACTGATCGCAGCCGCCCGCAGCCTCGCGAACGAGACGTCGACGGGCGCGCCGTCTGAACCGTAAACCCCGGGCACGGCCCGCTTGTTCGCGTGGCGTCCGCGGAGCAGGCTGTCCCGCAGAGAACGTCGACGAGCCGGGAAGCGCCGGCTCGAGAAGGGAGGACGAAAGATGCATGCATCCAAGGAAGAGCTCCCGGTTGCAGCGGAGCTGGACAGCGGCGTCAGCCGGCAGACGCAGTGGGGTGACCTGAACGTCGCCATCGAGAACTGGGCGGCTGGACTCGACGCGACCGAGCTCTTCAAGCCTCTCCCCGACGGCCGCTGCCAGTGCCCGCACTGGGGCTACGTGGTCAAGGGCCGCATGCGGATCGAGTACGCCGACCGCAATGAGGTCGTGTCAGCGGGCGAGGCGTACTACCTCGAGCCCGGTCACATCCCGGTCGTCGAGGAGGATCTCGAGCTGATCGAGTTCAGCCCGGCGGGCGAGTATGAGAAGACAATGGCGGCCCTCGAGGGATGAGCGAGCGCGCCGCCGGCCCGACGAACAAGCGAGGAGGTAGAGCTATGGCCCAGACGTACCTGATCATCAACAGCCACGCACCCGAGCAGTGTGAGCCGATGGAGGCCGACATGGACCGGCTGCCGGAAGACCTGAAGGGGAAGGACTTCTACTGCACCTGTCCGCACGGCATTCACGGCTACTACCTGTTCGTCGATGCAGAGTCCTCCGACAGGGCGATCGAGCACTTGCCGCCGTCCTTCCGCCTCGGCGATACCCGCGCTCAGGCGATCGAGCTCATCCGGCTGCCGAGCTGAGTTGAATCGCATGGTGAACGGAGGCAGAGGGCGAGAGAATGAAGAAGCGGCCGAACCCGCTCATTTATCCGGACCGGTGGTGACCCTGTAGAGCGGGACGGCCGCGGGCCGAGAGGTGGTCATGAGGATGGGCGTCCATGCTGCCCGGTCGGGACGCCACCCCGTGCGGTGCACTTATTTGATGCGTCCCTGCAAATCGGTCGGATCCGCTTCAAGGCCGAGTTTTGTGCACTCACAGGGCGCGAAGCCCTGAGCCTCGGCTGCTTCGTCAGTCCGAGTTCAGGCCGATGGTGTAGCTGCGTTGGCGTATTCCTGCAGCACAGCTTCTGCGCGGTGGCTCGAACGGAGGCCGGAGATCCGGCGGTAGACCGGCTTTCCGCAACGCAGCTTGTCAGCAGCGACGTCGTGGGCCGCGCATCTGCGTCGCTGTCGCACTGTGCTCAACACCGTCTCCGGGCAGCTCGCGCTCGACCCTCACTGACTTCGCCGCGTCGAGCAGGGCGTTGAGGTCGTACGGCTTGCGCCTGGTCGGCGCGCGCCGCATTGTCTCTGACGATTAGCGCGTCCAGTCTGCGAGGAACGGTTCACCCGGGATCTGAACCGACCTCAGGCCGGAGCCGTCTCGCCGGACGACGAAGATTCGGGTGCCGGTGAACAGCACGTACCCGCCGCGCTTCGACCAGACTGGACGCTCACCAAGCTGCCTCTTGAGGAGATGTCGGCCGAAGCCGTCGGAATGGGCGAGCCAGATGCGCCCGTAGTTCGGTGGTGCGCCTCGGTCGGACTGGTAGGCGATCGTCTTTCCGTCCGGCGACCAGGCCGGACCCTGCTCGGATGCCCCTGAGGCGATGAGCGGCCTCGCTCCCGACCCGTCCGCGTTCATGACCCAGATGTCCCAGTTGGTGGAGCCAACGGAGATGTGGTCGAACGCGATCTTCCTTCCGTCCGGCGACCAGGCCGGGTACTCGCCGTACACTCGGCTCAGCTGCCTGCGGCCCGACCCGTCCGGGCGCATGACCCAGATCGTGGCCTTCCCAGCTCGAACCGAGCCGAAGGCGATTCTCCTGCCGTCGGGCGACCAGGCTGGCGAGTAGTCCAAGCCTCGCCGCCTTGTCAGATTCCGCTGCTGCGACCCGTCGGCGTTCATCACGTAGATCTGGCCCGACTTCTCGTCCTCGTGGCGGTACGCGATCCGTCGCCCGTCGGGCGACCACGAAGGATCGAAATCCGCCGCTGGATCGTTGGTTAGGCGCACGAGGCCGGAGCCGTCGGCATTGACGGCGTAGACGTCCCGGTTCGAGTTCCCCATCGAGAACGCGATGCGTCCCGTTGGCGCCTTCGTGGCGCCGGCGGCCGGCAGCGCCGCGACGGCGGCGAGAACGAATCCGAGAACCGTTAGACGTCGCATCAATCTGCTCTCAACCTCTAGCCGGCTCTACACCGCGAACCGGGTCGCCGTTCCTCCGCGGGCGTCGGCGCTGCAGGTGCGCGAGGTCAAGGAGCTCAGCGGCTGGCGCCGGACCGTCCGCGTTGTCTGCCTCGCTCGCACATCCGACGGAGAGTTGCCGCGGTCGAGCTCTTGACCATCGTCCTCACCCTCGCCGCGATGTGGATGTCACAGACGCCGGAACTCACGAGCGTGCTCCAAGTCTCTGACGCGCTCGCCGACGAGCCGTCGTCGTCGATGCGTCCACGCGATGCTCGCCCACTAGACGAGCCCGCTCCCGGCCCGGCCTAGCAACGCAACCACTGAGGTGTTAAAGTCGACTCTCTTTGCGGAGCGAGGAACCTGACCCCCTCTTTAGCAAGGGGGAGGTCGTATAGACACGACCGTTACCATTTTGGGTCACGGCAACTGGTCGCAACCCACAGCAACGGTTTTCGCCTACTTCAGCCGTTTTCGCAGCCGCTCCATTTGCCACCGGTTGCCACCGGTTGCGACCGCTGGGCTCCATAAACGCTCCATCCTCGATCGGCCGCGACGCCGGCCCGGGCTGAAGAAGAAGTCGACCAGCGCACTTGACATATCGACGTCTGTCGATATATTTAGGTCTGTCGATACGAGGTGGTGCTGATGCCGAGGTTACTGAAGAAGTCGAAGGAGCTTGCGGTGGAGTTCTGCGATCGGTGCTCGCGTGTCTGCGATGCGGTCTGCCGCTCGCAGGCGGTGCGGGAGCGGGTCCGGGCCCAGGTGCTGCGCCACGGCGGGCCGTTAGTGTGAGCGCGCTCGTGGCACCTATTGTCTGCTGTGCGCCGCTGGCGGAACCGACGCTGGACGAGGAGCAGGCGGAGGCGACGGCGGAGCTGTTCAAGGCGCTCGCCGATCCAGCGCGGGTGCGGATCGTGAACACGATCGCCACCGCTGGCGGGGCGGTTTGCGCCTGCGAGTTCGAGCCGGCGCTCGGCTTGTCGCAGCCGACGGTCAGCCACCACTTGAAGAAGCTGACCGACGTGGGGCTGCTCGAGCGCGAGCAGCGGGGCAAGTGGGCGTATTTCTCGTTGAAGCGCGGCGCCGTCGAGACGCTGGCGGCGGTCGCCGACCTGAAAGGAGTGTGCTGCTGATGGCGACGACCGCTGAGGAGCTGCGCGAGGAGGTGCGGCGCCGCTACGCGGAGTCCGCCCGCGCCGTCACCGAAGGAAAAACCGGCGACTGTGGCTGCGGGAGCGGCTCCTGCTGCGCCGACGCGGAGGCCGACGCGACGATGTTCGGCGAGGCGCTGTACGACGCCGAGCAGCGAGGGGAGCTGCCCGAGGCGGCGACGCTCGCCTCGCTCGGCTGTGGCAATCCGACCGCCGTCGCCGAGTTGCGCGTGGGCGAGACGGTGCTCGATCTCGGCTCTGGGGGCGGCATCGATGTGATCCTGTCGGCCAAGCGCGTCGGACCGACGGGCGTCGCCTACGGGCTGGACATGACCGACGAGATGCTCGCGCTCGCGCGGCAGAACGCGCGCGAGGCGGGTGTGACGAACGTCCATTTCCTCAAGGGTGTAATCGAGCAGGTCCCGCTGCCGGCGAACTCCGTCGACGTCGTGATCTCCAACTGCGTGATCAACCTGTCCGTCGACAAGCCTGCCGTTCTCACCGAGATCGCGCGCGTGCTGAGGCCGGGCGGGCGGATCGGTATCAGCGACGTCGTCGCCGAGGACCGCCTGACCGCCGAGGAGCGAGCCGAGCGCGGCTCCTATGTCGGCTGCATCGCCGGCGCGCTCTCGAAGGGCGAGTACGAGGCGGGGCTCGAGGCGGCCGGCTTCGAACAGATCTCGGTCGAGTTGACGCACCAGGTCGCAGACGGCATGCACGGCGCGATCGTCAAGGCGGTCAAGACGCACGAGCCCGAACGCACGGGGTTGCCGGTCATCCAGCCGGCGACGAGCGCGGGCTGCTGCTGACAGCTCGGTTTAGGCGAGCAGCGCGCGCAGCGCCGCGAGCGGCTCTTCGCGGACGCGGAAGTAGGCCCAGCTGCCGCGCTGCTCGCGCTCGACCAGCCCCGCCTGCAGCAGCACCTTGAGGTGGTGGCTGACCGTCGGTTGGCTAAGACCCAGGGGCTCGGTCAGGTGGCAGACGCAGGCCTCGTGGCCGGGCTGCGCCTGGATCAGGCTCAGCAGCCGCAGTCGTGCGGGCTCAGCGATCGCCTTTAGCGCCGAGGCGAGCTGCTCCGCTTCCTCGGGCTGGAGCGGCTCTTGCAGGAGCGGCGGGCAGGAAGCTGCGATCGTCGCGATCGTGTTCACCGGATCGATATTGACAGACATCAATGACCTCGTCATCATCGGCGGCGCAAGGACATCGATGGCCGTCGATACCCGGAGGAGGCCGGCATGTCGCAAACGCTCGATCCCGTCACCCAACGCCATATCGATCAGGCCGCGGAGCGGCTGGCGGAGGAGTTCGCTGGCATCTTTTCGCGCGAGACGATCGCCCGCTACATGGCCGAGTCCCAGGACCTGCTCGGCGAAGCGAAGATCAACGTCTTCGTGCCCGTGCTCGCCCATCGCTTCACGCGCGAGCGCCTGAAGGCGCTGGCGCAAGCCGAGGGGATTGTGAGCAAGGACGTGCCCGAGGTGCTGTTCGTGTGCGTGCACAACGCCGGTCGCAGCCAGATGGCCGCCGGACTCGTGAAGCTGCGCTCGCAGGGACGGATCCACGTGCGCTCCGCCGGCTCCACGCCGGGCGAGGAGATCAACCCGAACGCGGTTGTCGCCCTCGAGGAACTCGGCGTCGACATGACGGAGGAGTTCCCGAAGCCGCTGACCGACGAAGTGGTGCGCGCCGCCGACGTCGTGATCACCATGGGCTGCGGCGATGCCTGCCCGATCTACCCCGGCAAGAAGTACGAGGACTGGGAGCTCGACGATCCCGAGGGCCAGGATCTCGAGACCGTCCGCCGGATCCGGGACGAGATCGACGAGCGCGTGCAGAAGCTGATCGCCGAGCTGCTGCCGAACCAGAGCGTCTCCGCGAACTGAGGCGGGCTGCGTTGTGATCGCTCGCCCGCTGGCGCGGCTGCTCGCGGCGGAGTTCGTCGGCACGTTCGCGCTCGTCTTCGCCGGCTGCGGCGCGATCATGGTCGACGCCAAGACGGGCGCGCTTGGCCACGTGGGCGTCGCGATCAGCTTCGGGCTGGTGATCATGGCGATGATCTACGCGGTCGGGCACATCTCGGGAGCGCACTTCAACCCAGCCGTTACCTTCGCCTTCGCGCTCAGCCGCCACTTCCCCTGGCCACGCGCCGCCGGCTACTGGAGCTCGCAGTTATTGGGCGCGCTCGCCGCCGCCGCGGTCCTGCGCGGCTCGCTCAGCAACATCCCGCACGTCGGCGCCACGCTCCCCTCCGGCTCGCAGGGGCAGTCGTTTCTGTGGGAGCTCGTGATGAGCTTCTTCTTGATGTTCGTGATCATGGCCGTCGCCACCGACACCCGCGCGGTCGGCGAGGCGGCGGCGATCGCGATCGGCGGCACCGTCGGCCTCGACGCGATGTTCGGCGGCCCGATCTCCGGCGCCTCGATGAATCCCGCCCGCTCGATCGGCCCAGCGCTCGTGTCCGGCGATCTGCACGCCCTCTGGCTCTACATCCTCGCCCCGATCGCCGGCGCCTCGCTCGGCGCCCTCACCTACCAATTCATCCGCGACGAGCCGACACCGTCCGCCCAAGTCGCGCGCCCCGTCGACGAGCCGCAGGAGGCGACGCGGGCGAAGGAACTCGTATGAATCGCGTCGCCGTGATCACCGACATCCACGCCAACCTTCCGGCGCTCGAGGCGGCGCTCGCAGAGATCGAGCGCATCGGGGTCGATGCCGTCTACTGCGGCGGCGACCTCGTTGGCTACGGCCCGCACCCGAACGAGGTCTGCGCGCTGATCGAGGACCGCGCGATCCCGACCATCTACGGCAACTACGATTACGCGATCGGGCGCGACCTCGAGGATTGCGGCTGCGCCTACATCGACAAGCACGACCGCGAGATCGGCCAGCTCTCCGTCGACTGGACACTCGCCCACACTAACCAGCGCTCGAAGGACTTCATGCGCGAGCTGCCCTTCGACCTGCGCTTCGAACTGGCCGGCAAGCAGATCCGCCTCGTGCACGGCTCGCCGCGCAAGGTCAACGAGTACCTATTCGAGGACAAGCCGGCACGCACCTTCGAGCGCATCGCCGCCCTCGCCGACTGCGACGTGCTCGTCGTCGGCCACACCCACAAGCCCTGGATCCACGAGTACGGCGGCGTCCTCTTCGTGAACTGCGGCTCCGTCGGCAAGCCCAAAGACAGAGACGCGCGCGCCGCCTTCGCGGTCCTCGAAGCGACCGACGACGGCGTCGCAGCGTCGATCCGCCGGACGGCCTACGACGCGCTCGCCGTCGCACGCGAGATGCGGACCGCCGGACTGCCCGACGAACTCGCCGAGAAGCTCGTCGCGCCGGCCTAAACCTGGCGCTCGCCGCCGAGGACGCCACGCCTCAGCGGCTGGTGTTAGAGTCGACCGGTCAAGCCCTCGGGTTCGCAGGACTTGGCTCTTCTTGCGGAGCCAGAGAGGCGACCCCCTCCCTTTCTTGGAGGGAGTACACGCTTACCATTCTGGGGTCACGGCAACTGGTCGCAACCCACGGCAACGGTTTTCGGCTGTTCCGGCCGTTTTGGAGGCCGTCCCATTTGCCATCGGTTGCCACGGGTTGCGCCCGCTAGGCTCCATAAGCGCTCCATACGCGTGTCTCGCGGTCGCGAACGCGTGGGACCGGAGGCCGCCCCCGTTTCGGTTGTGTCTCGTCGGTCAGTTGTCGAGGATCGTCAGGTCGAGCAGGCGGAGCCGCTCCGGGTCATTGAGGAAGTCGAGCTCGACGATCCTGCCGTTCCTCACCGTGACGGCGCCGATCGAGAACGGCTGCCCGTGGCGGAAGGCGACCGCCCCGGGAATGCCGTTGATCAGCGCCGGCCGGACGTCCAGCCCGAGCCGGGCGAAGCCGAGCGCCTGACGCGCGACCGCCGCGGCGCCGCGCGTCTCGCGCGAGCCGCGGGCTGGCCCGAAATCGGCCCGCACGACGACATCCGGGTCGAGCACCGCCACCAGCCGATCGAAGTCGCCGTCACGCGCAGCCGCGAGGAACGCGTGGACGACCTCCCGCTGCGTCTTGAGGTCCGCGTCGGGAACCGTTCTCTCGGCGCGCACGCGCCGGCGCGCCCGGCTGGCGAGCTGGCGGGCCGCCTCGGGGGAGCGATCGACGATCGGCGCGATCTCGTCGAAGGGCACGGCGAAGATGTCGTGCAGCACGAACGCGAGCCGCTCCGGCGGAGACAGGGTCTCGAGGACGACGAGCAGCGCCAGGCCGACCGAGTCGGCCAGCAGCGCCTCGTGCTCGGGGTCCGTCCCGTCGGCGCTGTCGACGATCGGGTCGGGCATGCGGACGCCGAGCGGCTCCTCACCCCGCACGTTGCGCGAGCGGAGCATGTTCAGCGAGACGCGCGCGACCACGGTGGTCAGCCAGCCGCCGAGGTTCTCGATCTCGCTCGCATCGGTGCGGACCAGCCGTAGCCAGGCTTCCTGGACGGCGTCGTCTGCCTCGCTCAGCGAGCCGAGCATCCGGTAGGCGACCGCACGCAGCCGCGTTCGCTGCTCCTCGAACCGTTCCGCCAGCCAGTCGCGCTCGTCCATCGGTCACGTTCCTTCGTCGCGTGGGGTCATCCAAATAGACCCGCGTACTCCCGCGGATGTGACCGAAGGGAAAGGAGAAACACGATGCGAGTCTTCGTCGTAGGTGCGAGCGGTGCGATCGGCACCCGGCTCGTTCCGCAATTGATCGACCGAGGGCACGAGGTGATCGGCACGTTCAGGTCGCCTGAGCACGCCGAGCGTGTACGGGCGCTCGGGGCGGAGGCGCTCCAGCTCGATCTGCTCGACCCGCGCGCCGTGCGCAAGGCGGTCCTCGAGACCGAGCCCGAGGCGATCGTCCACCAGGCGACCGCGCTCGCGAACGCGAAGTGGGGCCGCAACTTCGACAAGGTGTTCGCCAGGACCAACGAGCTGCGAACGAAGGGCACCGACGCGCTGCTCGCGGCCGCGCGAGAGGCGGGCGTGTCTCGGTTCGTCGCCCAGAGCTTCGCCAGCATGCGCTACGCGCGCGAGGGCGGGCTGGTCAAGACGGAAGAAGATCCGCTCGACCCGACTCCGCCGAAGGCGACCCGCGAGGCCCAGGCCGCGATGCGCTACCTCGACCAGACGGTCACGGACGCCGGCGGAATCGCGCTTCGCTACGGCGGCTTCTACGGCGCAGCCAACGACGGCTTGGTAGAGCCCGTGCGCAAGCGGCAGTTCCCGATCGTCGGAGAGGGCGGCGGCGTCTTCTCCTTCATCCACCTCGGCGACGCCGCCGCCGCGACCGTGCTCGCGCTCGAGCACGACGGCCCCGCGATCTACAACATCGTCGACGACGAGCCCGCCCCGGTGCGGGAATGGCTGCCGGTGCTCGCGAACGCGCTCGGCGCCAAGCCGCCCCGTCACGTCCCGGCCTGGCTCGCGCGGCTGATCGGGGGCGAACTCGCGGTCATCATCGGAACCGAGTCCCACGGCGCCTCGAACGCGAAGGCCAAGCGGGAGCTCGGTTGGACGCTGCGCTACCCGAGCTGGCGGAAGGGCTTCGTCGCCGTCTACGCGACACAGGCGGCCTCGACCTCCAAGCCGCGATCGCCCGCGGCCGCGAACGTCACTCGTTCGCGGTCGGCGTCTCGATGACGCAGAGCCTCGGCTGAGGTCGTGGGTTGGTGGGAGCTGGAGTGGTCTTGCGGCGGGAGGTGGCATCGGTGGCATGGCCAGGGTGCCGGTGGTCGAGGGCTCGCTGGTGGTGATCTTGGTTCGGGTCGCTCGGATGTGGCGGTGTCAGTCGGTGTAGGTCGGCGTTGTCGACGGGCGGCGGTCAGCGACGCCGGGCGCGCAGGACGATGTCGGCGATGTGCGGGGTGCCGAGTGGTGGGTCGATCCGCGGCTCGACCGCGTGCAGCTCGACCGTGAAGTCGTCGCCCAGCAGCTGGCCGCGGTCGTCGGCACCGACGTAGTCGGCCGGGTCGACGCCTCGGGACTTCATGTGCTCGCGGTGCTCGTCGTCGAGGTCGTGGTAGACGGCGAGCAGCAACCCACCCGGGCGCACCGTGTCGAGCAACCTCCGCACAGCGGCCTCGCCGGCAGCCTTGCGCTGCGCCGGGTACTGCATCGACACGAGGTCGAACGAACGGGCCCGGAACGGCGCCTGGAGGGCGTCCCCGCAGATCCACTCGACGGAGGCGCCAGCGCGATGGGAAGCCTCCCGCGCCCGGCAGATGGCGACCTCTGAGATGTCGATCGCAGTGACGGTCCAGCCGCGCTCGGCGAGCCATATCGCGTCGGCGCCCTCGCCACAGCCCACGTCGAGCGCCCGTCCGGGGGTGAGGGCGGAGACCTCGGCGACGAGCCGCCCGTTCGGTCGTCCGCTCCACATCGCCCCGTCGCGCTCGCGGTACCTCGCGTCCCACTCGGCGGCTCGCTCCGCCGCGCCGAAGTGCCCCTTGCCGTGTTCGTGCTCAGGCATGGTCCGCCGCACGGTAGACAAGAGAGGCACGATCGCAGGCGGTGAAGGGGCGTCGGGTGCACAAACTCGACCGTCACGCCGCGGCTTCGTATTCGTGGAGCAAGCCGCCGAGGAGGTCGCGGCGTCTGACCTGCAACGGATAGAGCGTCGCGGTCGGCGACGGATCGGTTCCGCTGCCGCGACCTGGCGGTCGCAGGTCGAGTGCTCGGTGTGGACGCTGCTCGTTGAAGTGCCGGACGTAGACGCGGAGGACGTGCTCGAGTTGGCGGCGACCGAAGATGAGGAGCCTGTCGAGGCACTCCCTGCGCACGCTGCCGACCCAGCGTTCGGCGTAGGCGTTCGCGTTTGGAGCTTGGATCGGCGTCCGGACGATCTCGACGCCTTCGCTGCGGAAGATGCTGTCGAAGGCACGGCTGAACTTCGTGTCGCGGTCGTGGATCAGGAAGCGCGGCCGCTGGCTGCGCTCGTCGAAGTCCATGAGGAGGTTGCGTGCCTACTGGGTCATCCAGGCCGTATCCGGCTTGCTCGTACAGGCGACGTATTCGACCCGGCGCGTCCCGATCGAGACGAAGAACAAGACATACAAGCGCCGTAGCCAGACGGTGTCGACGGTGAACAAGTCACAGGCGAGGATCGTGTTTCCGTGTTGGCGCAGGAACGATCGCCAGCTGGAGGCGGCGCGCTCGCGTGCCGGCGGGATGCCAGCGCGGGCGAGAGCGTGCCGCACCAGCGTCGCCGAAACCGCGATCCCGAGCTTGCGCAGCTCGCCGACGATCCGGACGTAGCCCCAGTGATTGTTCTCGCGCGCGAGCCGCAGGATCAGCTCGCGCACCTGCTGGTCGAGGGGCGGCCGGCCCGGCTGCCTGTGCGGGTACGTCCAGCTGCGAGCGACGACTCGCCGGTGCCAGCGCAGCAGCGTCTCGGGCGTGACCAGGAACGCCCGCCACGAGCGACGAGGCATCACCCGGCTCAGGGTCGCCAGTAGCAGCCGGTCGCTCTCCTTGAGCTGCGGGCGCCGCGTCTGCCGTCGCAGGATCGACAGCTCGTGGCGTAGAACGAGCAGCTCGAGTTCCTTCGAGCGGTCACCGCGCGCGAGCAACAGGACAAGCGCGAACAGCCGGCAGCCGACGAGGTAGACGAACGACACGAACACGGGCAGCCTCCAAGGACGGGGAGCGCCGACGCTACCCGCCTCCCAGCCAACCGACCTCCAGCACTGCACCGCGCCTCACGACCGAGTTTGTGCACCCCACGGGGCGGTTGACCACACGCAGGGCGGCGAGATGGAGCGTCAACGCGGTTCCTATCTGATCGGTGCGGCCCCGGTCTCCAGCTCACGCGAGCCGAGAGGTTTGTGGCGGTGCCGGAGAACGCCGCGCCTTGGAGGCCTGTCTTCTTCCGTGGTGTCGCATGCTTCGCCACCGGCGAGTGGGAAGCCGACTTCGATGTCAAGACCGCCACCCGGCCGAGCTCGGGCGGCGAGCAACGCGTCATGCGCAGCCGCGATTGCGGTGACGATCGAGAGTCCGAGGCCGATACCGTCGCTGTGATCGGTGCGGTCTGCTCCGCCGTGCCGGAAGGGCTGGAAGAGCTGCTCGACTGCGTCGGGCCGAACGAGCGGACCGGTGTTGCTCACTGCAACGACGGCCCTGCCATCTCTGGTCGTGGTCCTGACCTCGACCCGACCTCCGGCCTCGTTGTGGCGGAGCGCGTTGTCGACGAGGTTGGCGATCAGGCGCTCGGCAAGCCGGGCGTCTCCCGAGGTCTCGGCGCGCTCGAGCTCGGCGTGGAGGTCGAGCCCACGCTGTTCCAGTTCCGGCCGCGTCGCAGCGAGGACGGTCCCGGCGACCGCGGCAAGATCGACGGGCACGCGGAGGTCGACACCACGCTCGGAGCGGGCGAGCGTGAGCAGCGCCTCGATCAGGCGTTCCTGCTGCGTACCGGCAGCAAGCACCCGCCGGTGGCTCGCTCGAAGAGACTCGACGGTGGCATCAGGGTCGCCGAGCGCGATCTCGGCGAGTGTCTGAGCACGGGCGAGAGGGGTGCGCAGCTCGTGCGAGGCGTTGGCGACGAACTGCCGCTGGGCGGCGAAGGAGGCTTCCAGGCGATCGAGAAGGTCATCGAGGGTGTCGGCGAGCTGCTTCAGCTCGTCGTCGGGGCCGGCGAGCGCAAGCCGCCTGTGGAGATCGCTGGCCGAGATCTCGCGAGCACGGTCGTTGAGCGTGCGCAGCGGCCGGAGGACGCGCCCGGCGGCGAGCCAGCCGAGCAGGATCGAGGTCGCGGCCATCAGCGCGAGGGCGATCCCGGACTGCTCGAGCAGGAGCCGCAGCTCCTCCTCGTGCTGGCGCTTCGCGAGCGCTGCGTCTCGCCGGGCTTGCGCCAGCAGCTGCTGCGGGGTGAGACGCTTGTCGCCCTGGCCGGTAACGACCGCCATTCCCCTGCGACCGGTCTTGGCGCGCTTCGCCGGGGGAACCCCTTTCGTCCGGTTTTGGGAGATCACGAACGTGCTGCCGTTCGGCTTCGTTCCGACGAGAACCTTGCCGGTCGCCTGGCGAACGAGCACGTAGGTGATCGCCAGCAGCGCGGCACCGGAGACGAGAAAGAGGCTCGCGTAGACGACGGTGAGCCGCAGACGGACGGTGCGTCGGGGCAACCGAAGCCAAGCACGAGGGAAGAGGCGTGGCAGGCTCATCGGCTCAAATCCGGTACCCGGCCTGTGGGATCGTCTCGATCAGCGGCGGTTCCCCGAGCTTGCGGCGCAGCCGGCTGATGGTCACCTTGACCGCCGTCGTGTATGGATCGGCCTCCTCGTCCCAGACACGGAAGAGGAGCTCCTCGGTGGAGACGATCCGTCCCTGGGCGGCGAGGAGCAGCTCGAGCACGCCGAACTCCTTCGGTCTGAGGTCGAGCGGGCGGCCGCCGCGGACGGCTCGGCGCGTGCCGGTGTCGAGCTCGAGGTCGCCGTGGACGAGACGGGGCGGAATCGCCGGCTGTGCCCGCCGAAACAGCGCCTGGACGCGTGCCCGGAGCTCGGCGAAGGCGAACGGCTTCGGCAGGTAGTCGTCGGCTCCGATGCCGAGCCCGTCCACCCGGTCCTCGATCGTGCTCGCCGCCGTCAGCATCAACACACGGCTTCGGGAGCCTCGGTCGACGAGCGTCGTGCACACCTCGTCGCCGTGGAGTCCCGGTAGATCGCGGTCGAGCACGATCACGTCGTAGCTTGTCACGAGCGCCTTCTCCAACCCCTGTGTGCCGTCGAGGGCGACGTCGACCGCCATCCGGGCTCGGCGCAGCCCGGTCGCGACCGCCTCGGCCAGCTCCGCGTCGTCTTCGACCACCAACACTCGCAACTCGCTCCGATCCTGCCTTCTCAGGGGTTGCACGACGGTTACACGAGAGCCACTAAAGCCGCCGGGCCTAAGGGTTCTCTAAGAAGCGCTGCTTCCGGCGAACGCTGCAACCGGCGTGCAACCGCCCGTCTTCTACAACCGGCTCGAGACCCAAGACCGATCAAACCCGGAAGGAGACGAGATGAGTGTCAAACCACGCGCGCGAACCGGCCTAACGCTGGCGGCCGTCGGCGTCGCGGCGCTCAGCCTGCTCGCGTCGGCCTGCGGCGGATCGGCCGGGCCGGGCGTCGCGCAGGCCCCGAACAGCAGCTCGAGCAGCTCGGGCTCGACAAACGGCTCGGGCAAGGGGGGCGACCCCGCGGCCTACTCGGCCTGCATGCGCAGCCACGGCGTCCCCAACTTCCCCGATCCGGACAGCCAGGGACGCTTGAAGATCGTCTCGGGGATGCGGAACGGCCACAAGATCGGGGTCGACGTCAACGCGCCCCAGTTCAAGAAGGCGCAGCAGGCGTGCCGGCACCTCCAACCAAACGGCGGCAGGCCGAGCCCGCAGGAGCAGGCGAACGAGCGAGAGCAGATGCTGAAGTTCTCGAGCTGCATGCGCTCGCACGGGGTGCCGAAGTTCCCGGACCCGACGTTCGCGCCCAACGGCGGCATCCAGATGACGATCGGGAAGAACTCCGGCGTCGATCCCAGCTCACCGCAGTTCCGGGCCGCCCAAAAGGCGTGCCGCAAGCTCGTGCCCAATAGTCCCCTCATGATCGGGCCCGGTGATGGGCAATGAGGGACGCGCCGACGGTCGCGACTCCCGCTACGGCCGCGCCTGCGTACCCGCGCCGGTGGCGGTTGCGGTGGCCGCGCAGGTGGCTGCTCGCGGCGATCGCCCTGCTGCTCGTAACGGCGGCAGCAGTAGCTGTAGCGGTCATCGACCCGTTCGCAGGGGGATCCGGCGGCGGTGTCTCCGACAATGGGTCGGCGACCTCGCTGGCGACGGTGGAGCGGCGGTCGCTCTCTTCGCAGACGCAGGTCGACGGAACGCTCGGCTACGCCGGCGACTACAGCGTGGTGAATCAACGCTCCGGCACGATCACCTGGCTGCCGGCGGTCGGCCGCGTCGTCAAGCAAGGCCAGGCCCTGTTCAAGGTGGACGGCTCGCCCGTCGTCCTGCTCTACGGATCGATGCCCGTCTACCGGGATCTCCGGCAGGGCGAGAGCGGCGCCGACGTCCGGCAGCTCAACGCCGCCCTGGCCGAGCTCGGCTACGACGGCGCGGCCGCGCTCGACCCGACGTCCGACGAGTTCGGCTGGCGGACGCGGCTCGCGGTCGAGAAGCTGCAGGACGACCTCGGCGTCAACGAAACGGGCTTCCTGGCGCGAGGGACGGTCGTCTTTCTGCCCACGGCGATTCGGGTCACGGCCGTCTCGGCCACCCTCGGCGCGCCCGCCGGCCCCGGAGCGATCCTCAAGGCGAGCTCGACGCGACACGAGGTCGCGGTGCAGCTCGACGCTGCGGAGCAGACCGAGGTCAAGGTCGGCGACCCAGTCACGATCACCTTGCCGAGCGGCCGGGCGACGCCCGGGCGCGTGTCATCTGTCGGCTCGGTTGCCTCAAGCGCGTCGGAGGACTCCGGCACGCCGACCATCGAGGTCAAGGTCCGGCTCCTGCATCAGGCGGCGGGCGGGCGGCTCGACCAGGCACCGGTCGGGGTGCTGATCAGCACCGGCAGCGTCAAGCACGCGCTGGTCGTGCCGGTGAACGCGCTGCTGGCGCTGGCCGGCGGCGGCTACGCGGTCGAAGTGGTAAATGCGGCAGGCGTCCGCCGCCTCGTTCCGGTCAGTCTCGGCCTGTTCGATGACGAGGAGGGGCTCGTGCAGGTGAGCGGCTCCGGCCTGCGTGCGGGCCAGCGCGTCGTGGTGCCGGCGTCATGAGCGGCCCGGTGCTGGAGCTGGAGGACGTGACGAAGAGCTACGGGTCGCAGCCACCGGTGCCGGCGCTGCGCGGCGTGAGTTTCCGCGTCCACGCGGGTGAGCTCGTCGCGATCGTCGGACCTTCCGGGTCGGGGAAATCGACGCTGCTGCACCTGATGGGCACGCTCGAGCGTCCCAGCGGCGGACGCGTGGCGCTCACCGGGCTCGATGTCGCGCGGATGAGCGACCGGGAGCTGGCGGCGGTGCGGGCGACCAGTATCGGCTTCGTCTTCCAGTTGTTCTTCCTGGCCGAGCACGCGACGCTGCTCGAGAACGTCGCCGACGGGCTCTTTTACGCGCGCGTCCCGGCCCGGGAGCGGTTCGAGCGGGCGGCGGAGGCGCTCGCCCGCGTCGGGCTCGGCGACCGGCTCGATGCCAGGCCGACCCAACTCTCGGGCGGTGAGCAGCAGCGCGTCGCGATCGCTCGGGCGCTGGTCGGCCGGCCGGCGATCGTGCTCGCGGACGAGCCGACCGGCAACCTGGACAGCGCCACCGGTCGGGCGATCATGGCGCTGATCCACGAGCTGCACGCGCAGGGCGCGACGATCGTCGTGATCACGCACGACCACAACATCGCCGCGCGCCTTCCCCGCCGGATCGCGCTGCTCGACGGCAGGATCGTCTCGGACAACGGGCACCAGAAGGGGTGCCGATGAGCGCGGGGCTACCGAGGCTGCGGGTGTCCGACCTCGCCCGGGCCGCAAGCGTCGGCCTGCGCACGCGCCGGATGCGGGCGGCGCTGTCGGCGCTGGGGATCGCGATCGGCGTGGCCGCGATCGTCGCCGTGCTCGGCCTCTCCTCCTCCTCGCAGGCGGGACTCCTCGCCGAGATCGACCGGCTCGGCACCAATCTGCTCACGGTCACCAACGGTCAGACGCTGCTCGGAGCGGAGGCCAAGCTGCCGCTGGCCGCGCCCGAGATGATCGCCCGCATCGGACCGGTCACCCGGGTGGAGGCAACCGGCTCCACAGATGCGAACGTCTACCGGAGCCCGCTGATCCCCGCGATCAACACGAACGGGCTCAGCGTGCAGGCCGCGAGCCTCGGGCTGCCGGCCACAGTCGGCACCAGGGTCGCGCGCGGCCGCTACCTGAACCGCGCCACCGCGCGGCTGCCGGTCGCGGTGCTCGGGTCGGCCGCGGCGCAGCGGCTCGGGATCGACCGGCTCTATCCCCGCGAGCGGATCTGGGTCGGCGGCCGGTGGTTCTACCTCGCCGGCATCCTCTCCCCCGCGGCGCTCGCGCCCGAGATCGACAACTCGGTCCTCGTCGGCTTCCCCGCCGCCAAGCGCTACCTCGGCTTCGACGGCCACCCGAGCACGATCTACGTCCGCTCCCGGACGAGCCAGGTTGCCGCCGTGCAATCCGTGCTCGCCGCCACTGCCAACCCCGAGGCACCGAACGAGGTCCAGGTCAGCCAACCCTCCGCCGCGCTCACCGCCCGCGCCAAAGCGCAGAGCGCGCTCAACAGCCTCTTCCTCGGACTCGGCGCGATCTCGCTACTCGTCGGCGCGGTCGGCGTCGGGAACATCATGCTGATCGGCGTACTCGAGCGCCGCTCCGAGATCGGCCTGCGCCGCGCGCTCGGCGCGACCAAAGGCCACATCCGCACGCAGTTCCTCTCCGAGGCCATCTTGCTCTCCCTGCTCGGCGGCGCGGCCGGCGTTACCGCCGGTGTGCTCGCCACCGCAATCTACGCCTCCACCAAGCACTGGACGCTCATGATCCCCGCCCTCGCCTGGGCGGGCGGCCTCGGCGCCGCCCTCGCCATCGGCGCCCTCGCCGGCCTCCTCCCCGCCGTGCGCGCCGCCCGCCTCTCGCCAACGGAAGCGCTCAGGACGGTCTGAGTTGGACCAGCACTTCCGTGAGCTCGACGACATCGTCCTGCAGCTGAAGGGACTCGTGCTGGTGCGCAGGCTCCGAGAACGAGCCGGCGCCGAGACGGGCGAACTCGACATGTACGACGCCGAGATCGAGCGCGCTCGCGACCGACTCGCAGACCTCGTGAAGTACGGCGAAGCGCGTCACATTGCCGGATAGAAACGAGCGCTATGTCGGTAGCACTCGACGACCTGCTCGGTATCCGTCGCGCGGGTCAGACGCCCACTGCTCGTTCCCTTGAGGAGCACGCCGCGAGCCGCCGGTCGAGAGTTTTGCAGAGCTCGACCAGCGCTTGCAGGAGGTGCTGCTTCGCGCCGACGACTCCGCCGTCGAGACGCTGTTCTTCCACATCGGCTCGCGGCAGAGCGGGTTCGTGATTCGGCTGAGGCTTCACGACTTGACGTCGATCTGACCGGTCAGTCGCAGGAATCCTCCAGTCGCCGGGGTTATCGCCGTGTACGCCGTACCGGAAGCGAAGTCGAGCACGTGCAAATCGTGCTGCCGATTCGCTCCTGCCAGGAGAGAACCACGAGTCGATCACGAACGGCGACCGCTTCGTACTCGACGCCCGCCGCTTACGCGGCTGCCTTCTGCACCTGGAAGCTCGTCACCGCTTGTCCGGCCACGCGAGCCATAGCTCGGTAGCCGGCCGCGCTGTCGAACCTCGCGACTGGTTCGACGAACCCGAAGTCGTCTGCGAGAGGAACGTCGGTGAAGTCGCCGTGCTTGTTCTGCCATGCGTCGTAGTAGAGCGCGGCGGTGTCGAGTGGTGTCATCGATCCTCCGTTTCGGTCGGGTTGTCGTTGCATGTGCTCAGACACCGTTCGCTGGCGGAACTGACCTCCGACCGCGTACTGCCGGCGTGCTCGGCATCTGCGGCAGCTAATACGGGCAATGCTTTGGTGGGCTTCGCCGGTCTTGCGAAGCCCACCGAGGCTCGTTCTAAAGTCGTCTCTAGGCCGTTTCCGTCGCGGGCACGGCCTCGAGCGCGGGGCCGGCGGCCGGCTCGCCGCGCGTGTTGGTGGCGCGGAGCGCGATCGCTGCGGCGGCGATCAGGAAGATGCTGCAGGCGGCGAGCGCGCGGTGGAAGCCGGAGGTGAGGGCATCCGGCTGGGTGGCGCCGGCGGCGAGCAGATGGTGGGTGCGGGAGGTGGCGATCACGGAGAAGATCGCGAGCCCGAAGGCACCGCCGACCCACGTCGAGGTGTTGATCAGGGCGGCCGCGAGCCCTGCCTTGTCCGGTGGGACGCCCGCGTTGGCGGCGGTGTTGAC
>DASQWB010000092.1:0-3842 GCA_035640455.1 Gaiellaceae bacterium
CATGTTGGCGGCGTCCACGGCCCCTTCGGCCGCGCCCGCGCCGACGATCGTGTGCAGCTCGTCGATGAAGAGGACGATGTCGCCCTCGGCGCGCTTGATCTCCTCGAGCACCGCCTTCAGGCGCTCCTCGAACTCGCCGCGATACTTCGAACCCGCGAGGAGCGCGCC
This sequence comes from Gaiellaceae bacterium, assembly GCA_035640455.1. Classification (GTDB taxonomy): domain Bacteria; phylum Actinomycetota; class Thermoleophilia; order Gaiellales; family Gaiellaceae; genus AC-50. The sequence goes on from DASQWB010000092.1 coordinate 169, forward strand.
GATGTCGAGCGCCCACACGCGCTTGCCCTTGAGGCCCTCCGGCACGTCGCCGGCGACGATCCGCTGCGCGAGGCCCTCGGCGATCGCGGTCTTGCCGACACCCGGGTCGCCGATCAGCACCGGGTTGTTCTTCGTCCGCCGCGAGAGCACCTGGATGACGCGGCGGATCTCCTCGTCACGGCCGATGACCGGGTCGAGCTTGCCGCTCTCCGCGGCCGCGGTCAGGTCGCGGCCGAACTTCTCGAGCGCTTGGTAGGTGCCCTCTGGATCCTGCGACGTGACGCGCTGGCCGCCCCGGACCTCCTTGATCTTCGCGAGCAGCTCGTCGCGCGGGACGACGTCGAGCGCGAGAAGCAGGTGCTCGGAGGAGACGTAGTCGTCTTCCATCCGCCGCGCCTCGTCGCCGGCCCGGTCGAGCACGCGGTCGAGCGCGGCCGAGACCCGCGGCTGCTGGGTCGCGCCTTCGATCCGCGGCCGCTGCGCCAGCGTCGCGTCGGCCTGAGCGCGCAGCGCGCCCGCATCGGGCACCAGCTGGCGCGGCAGCTCCTGGTCGAGCAGAGCGACGAGCAGGTGCTCCGGGTAGACCTCGGGATTGCCGTCGCGGCGCGCCCGCTCGAGCGCCGCCGCGACCGCCTCCTGAGACTTGATCGTCAGCTTGTTGAAGTCCATCGGTTCGGTCTATCTCCTTGTCGGTACTGGAAGGATCGTGGTCTGATCTCGGTAGAGGACGAGGTCGCGCCGGTACTGCTTGTGGACGTTCGCGACCTCCTCCTGAAGCTCGCGCTCGAGCCGCGCGACGCGGCGCTGCAACCGCTCCACCTCGTCACGCAGCCGCAGGACGGCCTCGACGCCGGCGAGGTTGAGCCCGAGCTCGGTCGTCAGTCCCTGGATCAGGCGCAGCCGCTCGAGGTCGCGCTCTGAGTAGAGCCGCGTGTTCCCCGGCGTGCGCCGCGGCCGCACGAGCCCCTTCTGCTCGTAGATCCGGAGCGTCTGGGGGTGCATGCCGACGAGCTCGGCCGCGACCGAGATCATGTAGCGGGGGCGATCGTGGCCGTCCATCAGCTAAACAGCCTCTCCCGCGGGTTGCCGCGCTCGACCTTCTGGAGGTCCTCGATCGCCTCGCGCTCGCGCTTGGTCAGCTTCTTCGGCACCGAGATCCGGACGCGGGCGAGGACGTCGCCACGGCCCGAGCCGCTCAGCTTCGGCGCGCCGCGGCCGCGGATCCGCAGCAGCTTCCCGTCCTCCGAGCCCGCCGGAACCTTGAGCGACACCGGCCCCTCGGGGGTCGGCACCTCCACCTTCGCACCGAGCGCGGCCTCGGCGTAGGTGACGGGAACGTTCACGACGAGATCGGCGCCGCGGCGCTCGTAGAGCGGCGACTCGGCGACGCGCGTGACGACGTGCAGGTCGCCGGAGGGGCCGCCGTTCATCCCCGCCTCGCCCTTGCCCTTGAGCCGGATCCGCGTGCCGTCCTTGACGCCGGCCGGGATCCGCACCATGTAGCGCTTCGTCCGCCGCTGCCGGCCGGTGCCGCGGCACGTCGGGCACGGCTTCTCGATCACGGTGCCGTTGCCGCGGCAGCGCGGGCACGGCTGCGAGAGCGCGAATAGCCCCTGGCTCTCGGCCTTGACGCCGCGCCCGTTGCACTCGGGACAGATGATCGGCGCCGTCCCCGGCTGGGCACCGGAGCCGCCGCACTCGCGGCAGGGCGCGTCGACCTCGACCGGGATCTTCGTCTCGATCCCGTGGAGCGAGTCCTCGAACGACAGGTTGACCGTCGCCTCGATGTCCGCGCCGCGCATCGGCTGCCGCTCTGGCCGGCCGCGCGCGCCGCGGCGCCCGGTGCCGAAGAGGCCGCCGAAGAGGTCGCCGAGGTCGCCGATGTCGAAGCCGCCGCCGAAGTTGAAGTTGCCGCCGCCGAAGCCCGGGGCGCCGTTCGCGCCGAAGGTGTCGTACTGCTTCCGCTTATCCGGGTCCGAGAGCAGGTCGTAGGCGGTCTGCACCTCCTTGAACTGGTTCTCGGCCGCTTGGTCGCCGGGGTTCCGGTCCGGGTGGTACTGGCGCGCGAGCTTCCGGTACGCCTTCTTGATCTCGGCCGCGGAGGCGTTCTTCGGGACGCCCAGCGTCTCGTACGGATTGGTCATCTCAGTCCTCTTCCTGCGGGAGACCCGCCGACACGACGACCCGCGCCGGCCGCAGCACGCGCTCGCCGAGCCGGTAGCCCTTCTGGATCACTTCGAGGATCGCCCCCTCCTCGAGCTCGGAAGGCTGCGCCAAGAGCGCTTCGTGGACATGCGGGTCGAACTTGCCGTCGGTCTGGATCTCCGCGAGGCCCTCGCGCTCGAGGAGCGACGCGAGCGAGCGATGCACGAGCCGGACGCCTTCCTCGAGCTGCGCCTCCTGGTGTTCCTCCGCAGCATCCAAGGCGCGCCCGAGGTCGTCGAGGATCGGCAGCAGCTCCTTCACGAGCCGCTCGTTCGCCCGCGCGAGCAGGTCACCCTGCTCGCGCGCCGCCCGCTTGCGGAAGTTGTCGAACTCCGCTGCGAGCCGCTGGAGCCGGTCGAAGAGCTCGTCCCGCTCAGCCTGGAGGGCGCCGAGCTCGTCCTGCTCCGCCAAATCTTCCCGCTCTTCGGGCACAGCGGGGTTCGCCGGGGGAACCTCCCGGTTCCCCCGGCCCCCCTCCACTGGTCCGCTGTCGCGGACAGGCGGCTCCGCGTGCGTCGCGTCTCGAGGGTTCCGCGGCTTATTCACGCTGCGCCGCCTCCTCGTCGATCACCTCGTAGTCGCCTTCCTCGACGACCTCCTCATCCGAAGACGAGGCGCCGTCGCCGCCCGCCGCAGCAGTCTGCTGCTGCGCCGACGCGGTGGCGTACACGGCCTCCGCGAGCTTGTGCGAGGCCTCCTGGAGCGCCTCGGTCTTCGCGCGGATCTCGCTCACGTCGGAGCTGTCCAGCACCTGGCGGAGCTCCATGATCCGACCCTCGATGGTCGAGGCGTCCGCCTCGGGGATCGCGTCGCGGTGCTCCTTGAGGCTGCGCTCGGTCTGGTACGCGAGCGTCTCGGCGTGGTTCTTCGCGTCCGCGAGCTCGCGCAGCCGATGGGCCTCGTCCGCGTGCGCCTCGGCGTCGCGGATCATCTGCTGGACCTCCTCATCCTTGAGGCCCGAGCCGCCCTCGATGCGGATCTGCTGCTGGTTGCCGGTGCCGAGGTCCTTGGCGGACACGTTGATGATCCCGTTCGCGTCGATGTCGAAGGTGACCTCGATCTGCGGCATGCCGCGCGGCGCCGGCGGGATGCCGACGAGCTGGAACTTGCCGAGCGTCTTGTTGAACGCCACCATCTCCGACTCGCCCTGCGCCACGTGCACCTCGACGGAGGGCTGGTTGTCGTCGGCGGTCGTGAAGACCTCCGACTTCTTCGTCGGGATCGTCGTGTTGCGCTCGATGAGGCGCGTGAAGACGCCGCCCTTCGTCTCGATGCCGAGCGAGAGCGGGGTCACGTCGAGGAGCAGGATGTCCTTCACCTCGCCCTTGAGCACGCCGCCCTGGATGGCCGCGCCGACGGCGACGACCTCGTCCGGGTTGACGCCCTTGTGCGGCTCCTTGCCGATCAGCTCCTTGACCTTGTCGACGACCGCCGGCATGCGGGTCATGCCGCCGACGAGGACGACGTGG
>DASQWB010000093.1:0-36625 GCA_035640455.1 Gaiellaceae bacterium
ATGCGGCTCGCGAACGAGATCGCCGACCTCGCCCTCGCGCACGTCCGGGAGCGGCTCCGGCCGGGGATGAAGGAGTCCGAGGTCGGCGCGATGTGGGAGGGCGCCGTGCACGCGCACGGCGTCGGCTTCCGGGGGCGCGTCGAGATGGCGCGCGGCTTCGCGCTCGTCTGGTCGGGGCCGGGGATCCGCACCTTCACCGCGACGGGCGACCGGCCCATCCAGGAGCACGAGCCGACGCTCTTCGAGATCTGGGTCTGCGCCGACGGCTACTGGAGCGACCTGACGAAGAACATGTGCCCCGGCGAGCTCGACGGGCGCTACGTCGAACTGCTCGAGCTCCTGCTCGGGATCTACGGCGAAGCCGTCGCCTTCTGCCGCGACGGCGCGAGCCTCGCCGAGCTCGACCGGCTGATCCGGGCCCGCATCGCCGAGGGCGGCTACCCAGGCCAGCCGTCGCATCCCGTCGCCCACGGGGTCGGGGCCCGGGCGCACGAGCCGCCGTACGCCCACCAGGCCGACGAGCGGCCGATGGCGGCGGGCATGGTGCTCGCGATCGAGCCCGGGATCTACTGGGAGGGAGGCGGCGGCCTGCGGCTCGAGGACGACTACCTCGTCACGGACGGCGCGCCCGAGAAGCTCTCGTCGTGGCCGGACGACTTCCGATCGCGATGAGCTTCTGGACCGGCGGCGTCAACGACCCGTACCGCTTCGAGGCGCGCGTCGGCTTCTACGACACGACCCTCCGGGACGGGGAGCAAACGGTCGGTGTCGTCCTCGACCCAGAGCAGAAGCTGGAGATCGCGCGCGCCCTTGACGAGCTCGGGATCGAGCGGATCGAGGCCGGCTTCCCGCGCGTTTCGGCGGAGGACCGGCGCGCGATCGAGCTGATCAGAGATGCCGGGCTCCGCGCCGAGATCTGGGGCTTCTCGCGCGCCGTGCAGGCAGACGCCGAGGCGCTCCTCGAGCTGGGCCTGCAAGCGAGCGTGATCGAGTCGCCGATTTCCGATCGCAAGCTGGACGCGCTGGCGGTCTCCCGCGAGGAGATGCTGCAGCGGATCCGCGGCGCCGTCTCGTTCGCCGCCGGCCGCGGGGTAACGGTCGCCTACTTCGGCGTCGACGGTACCCGGGCGGATCCCGAGTTCTTCGACGCCGCCTACGACGCGGCCGCCGACGCGGGCGCGCGAGAGGCGGTCGTCGTCGACACCCTCGGCGTGGCGGCCCCCGAGGCCGCCGCGGAGCTCGTCGGCCGGACGAAGGAGCGGCTCGGCGTCCCGGTCCACTTCCACGGCCACAACGACTTCGGCGTCGCCACGGCGGCCGCGGTCGCCGCCGTGCGGGCGGGCGCGACCTGGATCCACGGGACGATCAACGGCATGGGCGAGCGCGCCGGAAACGCGAACCTCGCCGAGGTCGCGCTGGCGTTGCACGGCCTCTACGGAATCGAGACGGGGCTGCGGCTCGACCGCGTGCGCGAGGTCTCGCGGCGCGTCCGGGATCTCTCCGGCTACGCGCTCGAGCCGTGGAAGCCGCTGGTGGGCGATAACCTCTTCACGCGCGAGAGCGGCGCCGTCGCGAGCCAGTTCCACGACCCGCCCGCGATCGAGCCCTACTCGGCCGGCCTCGTGGGCGCCCCGCGCGAGATCGTGCTCGGGAAGAAGAGCGGCCTCGACTCGATCCGGATCAAGCTCGCCGAGCTCGGCCTCGACGTGCCGGCCGAGGAGCACCCGCGTCTCCTCGAGCGGGTGAAGGAGCTCGGCGCGCGCGAGCGGCGGCTCGTGACGGACGACGAGTTTCGGGAGCTGGCCCGTGGCTAAGCGCGGGCTCGGGAAGGTCGTCCACGCGGGGCGCGAGATGGTCTGGGGCAAGGGCGCCGTCGCGGGCGGCTTCGTCTTCCTCTCCGGCGCCGAGGCGCGCGCTGACGACACCGACGAGCCCGTGGAGGGGATCGCGGCCCAGACGGAGCTCGCGCTCGAGCGGATCAAGAGCCGCCTCGAGGAGGCCGGGGCGCGGCTCGACGACGTCGTGAAGTTCGTCTGGTACCTCACCGACCGCGCGCTCGAGGAGGAGTTCTACGCCGCGCGCGACGGCTGGCTCGCCCGCCACGCCCCGAGGTTCCTCGAGGAGCGTTCGTACGCCTCGACGCTCCTAATCGTCGGCCTCGCCAAGCCGGACATGCTGGTCGAGATCGACTGCATCGCGTACATCGGTCTCGGCGAGCGAGAGCCGGTCGACCGGTCGTTTCAGACGGACGCATCGGCTGAGCCGGCGCATCCTGACACCGGCACCGCAAGCTGGGCGTAGACTCGCGCGGGTGAGCGCCCAAGCGGCGGCGAGGGACGACGCGGACGGGGTCCTCGAGGCGGTCGGCGTGAGCAAGCACTTCGGCGGCGTACACGCGCTGCGGAACGTGTCGCTGCGGCTCCGGGAGGGCGACATCGTCGGCCTGATCGGGCCGAACGGATCGGGCAAGACAACCCTGCTCAACTGTCTCTCCGGGGTGTTCCCGCCGACCGCGGGGCGGGTGGCGCTCGACGGAAGCCCGATCCCGCGGCGCCGCGGCCACACGGTCGCCCGGCGCGGCGTCGTGCGGACGTTCCAGAACATCTGCCTGTTCGACTGGCTGACGGCCTTGCAGAACGTCGAGGTGGGCGCGCTCGGCGCGGGGCGCGTGAGACGACAAAGCTCGCGCCGGCACGCGCTCGAGACCCTCACGCAGCTCGGGATCCACGGCCTCGCGGACAGGTACGCCGGCATGCTGTCCTACGGCGACCAACGGCGCCTCGAGATCGCCCGGGCGCTCGCCGCCTCGCCGCGTTTCCTGCTCCTGGACGAGCCGGCGGCGGGCATGAACGAGGGCGAGTCGAACGCGCTCGGGGAGGCGATCCAGACGATCCGGCGCGAGCGGGGCTGCGGCGTCCTCGTGGTCGAGCACGACCTGCGGCTGATCATGCGGATCTGCAATCGGGTCGTCGTGCTCAACGAAGGGGAGGTGATCGCGGAGGAGGCGCCGGAGGCGGTGCGATCCGATCCGGCGGTGGTCGCCGCATACATCGGTGCGGAGGACACCGGCAACGCGACGAACGGAGGAGCGGAATGAGACGGTTCGGCAGGAGAGGCGGGCAGGCCGCGCTCGTCGTCGGCGTGGCGGCGCTCGCCGTCGCGGTGGCGTCCGGCTTCACGAGCGGCGGCGCGTCCACGTCCCTGAAGAAGGGCACGATCAAGGTCGGCTACGGCAACAACCTGACCGGGTTCCTCGCCGTCCACGACAAGCTGATCTCGAACGGCGCGAAGCTCGCCGTCGAGCAGATCAACGCCAAGGGCGGCATCGGCGGCAAGGTGCGCATCGACCTCAGGCTCGAGGACGTGAAGAGCGACCCGGCCGTGTCGGTCCAGGTCGCGAACGACTTGATCGGCAAGCACGTGGGCGTGCTCGTCCTGCCGTGCAACACCGACTACCAGGTGGCGATGACGGCCGTGGCGCAGCGGAAGAAGCAGTTCACGCTCTCGCCGTGCAACGCCGACCCGACGGTACCGAGGCGCTACAGCGTCTACTGGCCGGTGGGAATGGCCGGAAACGCGCAGATGGCGCAGCTCGCGAACTACGCGAAGCTCCGGAAGTACAAGCGCGTCTACGTCCTCGACTCGACCTTCCTCTACGTCCACCTGATGGCCAAGTACTTCAAGAAGGCCGCGCCGTCGCGTGGGATCACGATCACGGGCACCGACTCGATCCCCTTCGGCGCCACCGGCTTCGCCGGCACGCCCGAGGGCTACGCGGCGATCGTGACGAAGATCAAGAACCTGCGGACGAAGCCGAACGCGATCATGACCGGCCTCTTCTCGCCGTTCGTCGACTTCCTTGCGCGCGAGCTGAAGGCGCAGGGGGTCAAGACCCCGATCATCGGCTCCGACGGCATGGACACGGCCGTCGACCTCCAGGTCGGCGGGGCGGCCGTGAACGGCTACGCGTTCAGCACATTCGGCTACCCGGACAAGGGCTCGCCGACCGCGCGCTTCTACTCGCAGTTCAAGAGGCGGTTCGGCGCCTCGCCCGACGGCACGTATCCCGCGCTCGGCTACGACACGATCAAGGTGCTCGAGGCGGCAGTCATCAAGGCCGGGAGCACGGATCCGAAGAAGATCCAGGCCGTCCTCGCGGCGGGGCTCACGGTGAAGGGCGCGCTCGGGCCGGTGAAGTACCTCGGCCACGGCCAGCACAACCCGAGGAACATCGTCGTCGTCGACCAGATCAAGGGCGGCAAGTTCGTGAAGGTGCTGAAGAGCGTGCCGACCAGGGTTCCGGCGCCATAGAAGCTTCGCCGCCGCAGGATGGACTCGGGGCCCGCTCTGGGCCCCGAGTGCTCTTGGCGGTGCGCGGACTGACGGCGCGCTACGGGCCGGTGGTCGCTGTTCGTGACGTCGACCTGCGCGTCGGCGAGGGCGAGATCGTCGCGCTCCTCGGGGCGAATGGCGCGGGCAAGACGACGACCCTCATGTCGATCGTCGGCCTCCACCGCGCGCGCAGCGGGTCGATCGAGCTCGACGGGCGCGAGATCGGCCACCTGCCGGCCGAGAAGGTCGTTCGTCAGGGCGTCAGCCTCGCGCCCGAGGGGCGGCGGATCTTCTCCGGGCTCACGGTGGCCGAGAACTTGCGCATCGGCGCGGCCGCGGCCGGACGCGACGGCCGGGACGACGGCCGCCGCGAGCGGCTGCTCGAGCTCTTCCCCGTCCTGCGCGAGCGCCTGAGGCTGCCGGCGGCCTCGCTCTCCGGCGGCGAGCAACAGCAGCTCGCGATCGCGCGGGCGCTCATGTCCGGGCCGAAGCTCCTGCTCCTCGACGAGCCGACGCTCGGCCTCGCGCCGAAGCTCGTCCGGCTCGTCTTCGAGCTGATCGTCCGCCTCCGCGACGAGGAGGGGGTGACGATCCTGCTCGTCGAGCAGAACGTCCACCAGGCGCTCGCGTGCTGCGACCGCGCGTACCTGATGCGGGTCGGGAGCGTCGAGACGGAGGGGACGCCGGAGGAGCTCGTCCGCGACCGCCGCGTCCAGGCCGCCTATCTCGGCGTCCCCTCGTGACCCGGCGATGACCTTCCACGAGTTCGTCCAGCAGTGCATCAACGGCCTCTCGCTCGGGTCGACGTACGCGCTGCTCGCGCTCGGGCTCGCCGTCCTCTTCTCGATCATGGGGCTGATCAACTTCGCGCACGGCGAGCTGCTGACGATCGGCGGCTACGTCATGTGGACGACGCTGCACCACGACACGTCCTGGTGGCTCGTCGTCCCGGCGACGCTGCTCGCGACCACGCTCGCGGCGGTGGCGATGGAGCGGATCGCATTCCGACCGCTCCGCGGCGCGTCCATCGAGACGCTCCTCGTGACGTCTTTCGCCCTCGCTTTCTTCATCCAGACGGCGCTCCAGATCGGCGTCAGCGCCGAGCCCGAGCCGATCGCGCACACCGGCTGGTCGTCGCGCGGCTACTCCGTGGGCGCCTACACGATCGGGCTGATCCAGATCGTCACGACCGCCGTCACCTTCGCGGTGCTCGTCCTGCTGACGTTCTTCCTCAAGCGGACGCTGCTCGGCGTCTCGATCCGCGCCGCGGCCGAGGACTTCGCGGTCGTGCGCCTGATGGGCGTTCCGGCGGGGCGGGTCGTCGTCTCCGCGTTCGCGCTCTCCGGGCTCCTCGCCGGGATCGCCTCGCTCCTCTTCTTCGCCTCGGCCGGCTCGGTCAGCCCGACGAGCGGGACACCGCCGGTCGTGGCCGCCTTCATCGCCGTCGTCCTCGGCGGCCTCGGGAACCTCACCGGCGCCGTGGTCGGTGGCTACGTGCTGGGCTTCGCCGACCAGATCCTGGCCGCCGTGCACTCGAACACGATCCTCCAGTTCCACGACGCGGTCGTGCTCGCGATCCTGATCGGGATCCTCCTCCTGCGCCCGCAGGGGCTCGTCGGCCGCCGCGAGGGGATCGTCTGATGTGGTGGCCGCTCCGCTCGGCGGCCGGCGCCGCGCTCGTCGCAGCCAGCCTCGCGCTCGTTGCCGCCTGGGGGTGGCTGCGCGGCGGCGAGCAGACGAAGCTGACCCACTTCTTCGTCAACGTGACGATCGTCGTCGCGCTCCAGGCCTTCTCCGGGAACTCCGGCATCCTGTCCTTCGGGCACATGGCCCTGTTCGGCGCCGGCGCGTACGTCGCGGGGATCCTGACCCTCGACCCGGCGCTGAAGTCGATCTACCTGACGAGCCTGCCGCACTTCCTTCAGGACGCGAACCCGCGCTGGTGGATCGCGCTCGCTCTGGCGGCGGTCGCGGGCGGCGCGCTCGCGCTCGTCTCCGGGATCCCGATCCTGCGGCTCGACGGCGCGAGCGCGGTGATCGCCATCCTCGCCCTGCTCCTGATCGCCGACGTCGTCTTCGGCTCGTGGACCGGCGTCACCCGCGGCGGCGCGGGCCTGATCGGGCTCCCGCCCGAGGCGACGATGGGCCGCGCGTTCGCTTTCGCCGTCGCCGCCGTCGTCGCGGCGCGGATCTTCAAGGACTCGAAGACGGGGCTCCTGCTCCGTGCGAGCCGCGAGGACGCGTTCTCGGCCGCCTCGGTCGGCGTCGCGGTGCGGGCTTACCGCGTGCGCGCGTGGGTCCTCTCCGGGGTGATCGCCGGCGCGGGCGGCGCGCTCTTCGCCTGGTGGATCGGGACGATCTCGCCGACCGACTTCTTCCTCGCGCCGACGTTCGCGTTGATCGTGATGTTCATCGTCGGCGGCAAGCGGACGGTGGCCGGCGCGGTCGTCGGCGCGGCCCTCGTCACGCTCGTCCAGGAGCAGGTGCGAGGGTACGAGGACTCCAGCGTCCACCTCGGCCTGTTCACGATCCACCGCCTGACGGGGCTGACGCAGATGGTGCTGGTGGTCATGATCCTGATCGTCATGTACCTGCGGCCGGAGGGGATCGTCGGACGCGAGGAGCCCGACGAGGCAGTCGCGCGCTTCCTCCGGCGGAGGCCCGCGTGAGCCGGCTCGAGGGGCGGAACGCGCTCGTCACCGGCGCGGGTCGCGGCTTCGGGCGGGCGATCGCGGCCGGGCTCGCGCGCGAAGGGGCGGACGTGGCCGTCCACTACGGCACCTCCCGGGAAGGCGCCCTCGAGACCGTGGCCGCGATCCGCGACCTCGGACGCGACGGCTTCGCCGTCCAGGCCGACCTGCGGAGCTGGGACGACATCCGGCTCCTCGCGGCCGAGGCGTTCGAGCGGTTCGGAACCCTCGACGTGCTCGTGAACAACGTCGGCGACGTGGCCGCGGAGCAGATGTCCTGGCGCGACGTGTCCGAGGAGCTCGTGGACCGCGTGCTCGCCGTGGACGTAAAGGGCACGATGCTCGTCACTCACGAGGTCGGAGGTCGGATGCTGGAGCAGGAGCGGGGCGGGGCGATCGTCAACGTGTGCTCGAACGTCGTCGTCACGGGCAGCCCGCGTGCGCCGCAGTACGCCGCCTCCAAGTACGGTGTCCTCGGCCTGACGAAGTCGTACGCGCACGCGTTCGCGCCGCGCGTGCGCGTGAACGCGCTCGGGCCTGGCTTCATGGACACCGAGTCGACGCTCACCCGCGAGGACTGGCGCTCGGGGCGCCGCGAGGCGATCCTCGAGCAGACGCCGCTCGGCCGGATCCCGCAGCCGGAGGAGCTAGTCGGCGTCGTCGTCTTCCTCGCGAGCGACGACTCGGCGCACATGACCGGCAACTTCGTCCTCTGCGACGGCGGGTTCAGCATGGTGGGGGCGTGACGCGCAGACCTCTAGAGCGGTTGCGCGTCGTCGCGGGCGAGATCAGCGACCTCGAGCGGACGGGTTCGCTCCTCGCGTGGGACCAGGAAACGATGCTGCCGCCGGACGGGGCTCCGGCGCGCGCCGAGCAGCGCGCGACCATCGACCGCGTCGTCCACGAGCGGCTCGTCTCCGACGAGCTCGCCCGCCTGCTGGACGAGCTTCGCGCCGAGGAAGAGGCCCTTCCGTACGAGTCGGACGAGGCGAGCCTGATCCGCGTCCTCCGGCGCGAGCACGAGAAGGCACGGCGCGTTCCCGCCGAGCTCCGGGCCGACCTCTCGCGGACCGGCGCGCTCGGGCTCGGCGCGTGGCTCCAGGCACGCGAGCGGCGCGACTTCGAGGTCCTGCGCCCGCACGTCGAGCGGCAGCTCGAGCTGAAGCGGCGCTACGTCGAGTGCTTCGCGCCCTACGACGACCCGTACGGCGTCCTCCTCGACGACCACGAGCAGGGGCTGACGACGGCCGAGGCGGAGCGGGTCCTCGAGCACCTCAAGCGGGAGCTCGTCCCGCTCGTCCGGGCGGTGCGCGACGGCACCGTCGACGAGGAGCCGCTCGACGGGCCCTTTCCCGTCGAGCGCCAGGCGGCATTCGCCCGCCAGCTCGTCGAGCGGCTCGGCTTCGACCCTCGCTCGTGGCGGCTCGACCGCAGCGAGCATCCCTTCGCGGCCGGCCTCGGGCCCGCCGACATCCGCCTGACGGCCCGCTTCGACGAGGGGAATCTGAGCGGCGTCTTCGGCTGCATGCACGAGTTCGGGCATGGCCTCTACGAGCGGCAGGTCGCGCCGGCGCTCGCCCGCACGCCGCTCGCCTCCGGCGCCTCGGCGGCGCTCCACGAGTCCCAGAGCCGCACGTGGGAGAACATCGTCGGGCGTAGCCGCGCCTTCTGGACGTACGCCTACGACGACCTGCGCGCGGCGCTGCCGGAGGCGCTCGGGGACGTCGACCTCGGCCGCTTCTACCGCGCGATCAACCGCATCCGGCCGTCGCTCGTCCGGGTCGACGCGGACGAGATCACCTACAACCTGCACATCGTGCTCCGCTTCGAGCTCGAGCGCGACCTCCTCGCCGGGCGGCTCGAGGTGCGCGACATGCCCGCCGCGTTCGACGAGCGGATGGTCTCCTACCTCGGCCTCGAGCCGCCAGACCCGACACGCGGAGTGCTGCAGGACATCCACTGGGGGGACGCGACGTTCGGGTACTTCCCGACGTACTCGCTCGGGAACGTCATGTCTGTGCAGATCTGGGAGCGCGCGCGCGCCGACCTCGTCGACCTCGAGGCCCAGATCGAGCGAGGCGAGTTCGGCGAGCTCCGGGAGTGGCTGCGCGAGCATCTCCACCGGCACGGGCGCAAGTTCCCGCCGCGCGAGACGCTGCGGCGGGCAGCCGGCTCCGAGATCGACCCGGAGCCTTACGTCCGCTACCTGAAGGGAAAGCTCGGCGAGGTCGCCGGGGTCGCGGTCTCGTGATCCGGCGCGTGTGCGTCGTCGGGGCCGGCGTGATCGGCAGCCTCCTCGCCGCGCACCTCGCGCGCGTGGCCGAGGTGGTGGTGCTGACCCGGCGCGAGGAGCACGCGCGGGCGCTCCGCGAGCTCGGGTTGCGGGTCTCGGGCCGCTCGGACTTCGTAGCTCACGTCACAGCTTTGGCCGACGCTTCCTCGCTCGGCTCGGTCGACCTCGCCATCGTGGCGACGAAGGCGACCGACGTCGAGGCGGCGGCGGCGCGGCTCGCGGGGCACGTGGCCGGCGCGGCCGTCATGACCGTCCAGAACGGGCTCGGCGCGGAGGAGATCGTCCGTCGGCACGGCGATTGGCCCTTGATCTCCGCAGTCACGTTCATGAGCGGCACGCGCCATTCGGACACGCACGTGGAGTACATCCTCGACACCGAGACCTGGCTGGGTCCCTACGGCGACACGCCGTTCGAGCTCGTCCAGGAGGTGGCGGAGCTGCTCGTGCGCGGCGGCCTCCGGGCTGTGGCGCTGCCGGACCTGCGGCCGGCGCAGTGGTCGAAGCTCATCTTCAACGCGACGGTGAACTCGGTGTCGGCGCTGACGGGCCTGCCGCACGACGTGCACTTCGCGTCGCGGGAGCGGCGCTCCGATCTCGGACACCTCGTCTACGAGCTGGTGGCCGAGGGAAAGCGCGTCGCGGCGGCGGCCGGCGTCGAGCTCCACGACGACCCGTGGGAGATGAACGTTCTCGCGACGCAGCGGGGCAGTGCGCACTACCCGTCGATGCTGGAGGACGTCGAGGCGCGGCGGCCGACGGAGGTCGAGTTGATCACGGGCGCCCTCGTCCGCGAGGCGGAGCGCGCAGGCGTCGACGCGCCGCTCCACACCGCCCTCTACCGACTCGTCAAGGCCCGCGAGGCCTCCTACTCGTGAGGGTCTGCGTCGTCGGGTGCGGAGCAGTCGGCTCGCTGTTCGCGGCGAACCTGGCGCGGCTGGACGACGTCGAGGTCTGGGCCTACGACCTTGCGCGCGAGCACGTCGAGGCCATCAACCGCAGCGGCCTTCGGTTGTCCGGGGCCGAGGACGTCGTCGGCCCCGTCCGCGCGACGACCGACCCACACGAGCTCCGCGATTGCGATTTCGGCATCGTCGCGACGAAGGCCATGCACACCGAGGCCGCGATCGAGGCCACGGCACACGCCTTCGGCGCGGGCTCCGTCGCCTCCGTCCAGAACGGCGTCGGCAACGAGGAGGCGATCGCGCGCCGCGTCGAGCGGGTGATCCGCGGGACGACCTTCCCCGCCGGCCGCATCGTGGAGCCGGGTCACGTTCGCTGGGAGGTGAAAGGCGACACGACCCTCGGCCCCTTCGAGCCGAGCCCGGCCCCGCCTGACGAGATCGCGCGCCTCGCCGACGCCTGCACGCGGGCCGGTCTCCCCACCACAGCCGTCGCCGACGCCCGCGGCCCGCAATGGCGGAAGGTGATTTTCAACGCCGCCACGAACCCGGTCGGGGCGCTCACCAGCCTGACCCACGGTCAGGTCTGCGAGGACCAACAGCTCCGGCGCCTCGTCACCGGCCTCGTCGACGAGGGGAAGGCCGTCGCACGAGCGCAAGGGATCGAGCTCGACGCCGACCCCGAGGGCCTGATCGACCACGCCGCGCGGCCGGACGTCGCCTACGACCACAAGGCGAGCATGCTCCAGGACGTCGAGGCGCGCCGCCCGACCGAGGTCGACTACCTGAACGGCGGCATCGTCCGCTTCGGCCAGGAGCACGGGGTGCCGACGCCGCTCAACGCCGCGATACTCGCGCTCGTGAAGGGGGTGGAGCGCTCGTGGGCGTGAGCCCGGGCGAACGAGAGCGCCGCTACGCCAACGTCCGCGCGGCGATGGAGGCGGCCGACCTCGACGCTGTGATCGTCTGCGGCAGCGAGTACACCGGCTTCGAGGGCGCCGTGACGTACATGTCCGGGTTCGTCATCGTCCATCGCTACGCCTACGTGCTGCTGCCGCGCGAGGGCGACCCGGCGATCGTCTTCCCCGCCGAAGCACGCTACGTCGGCGAGCACGGCACGACGTGGATCGACGAGCAGGTCTTCGCCGACATGCCGGGAGCGTGGCTCGCCGACCGCCTGGCCGGGAGCCGCATCGGCGTCTATGGGCTCGACTACGTCATGACCGTGCGCGACCACCAGGCGCTCGCCGGCCGCGTCGCGCTCGTCCCGTTCGACCTCGAGTTCGACCTCGCCCGTGCCGTGAAGAGCGAGGAGGAGCTCGCCTCCGTCCGCGAGAGCGTCGCCATCAACCTCGACGGCTTCCACGCCTTCCGCGAGGCGTACATGCCGGGCAAGACGGCCGCCGAGGCGCTCGCGCCGGCGGAGGAGCTCTTCGTCGAGCGGGGCTGCGGACGGCTGACGATGAACATGGTGCTCGTCGGCCCCGAGTTCGCGATCGCCCGCGCCGACACGGTCCTCGGCGACTTCTGCATCCCCTCGCTCGAGATCGCCGGCCCCGGCGGCCACTGGGTCGAGGTCTCGCGGGCGCTCGGCACTCCTGGCGACGAGGAGCGGCGGATGCTCGAGGCGTACGTGGAGTACTTCGACGCCGCGCGCGAGGCGATGCGCCCCGGCGCGAGCGCGCACGACGTCCACGCCGCCGTCTCGCGCGGGTTCCGCGCCCGTGGCTACGACCTCGGCCACGTCACCGGCCACTCGATCGGGATGACGATGATCGAGCACCCGAAGATCGGCGACGGCGTCGAGACCGAGCTCCGCGAGAGCATGGTCTTCTCGATGCACCCGCACGCGATCGGAGCGGACGGCCGCTCGTGCCTCTACATGCAGGACACCTGGCTCGTCGGTCCCACGGGCGGCGAGGCACTCGCCGGCCTGCCGATGCGGATCTACTGACGACGAACCATCCGCAGTCCTGCACTCGTATTCTTGGATAGAGCGGGGAAAATGAGCAGAGTGAAGAAGAGGCGCTGGGTCGTTGTCCTGGTCGTCGTCCTCGTCGTCCTCGTCGTCGGCGGGGGCGCGGCCGCGTACGCGCTCGACCGCGTGCGCTCGGACGAGCTCGCGCAGGGCGTGCGGATCGCCGGCATCGACGTCGGCGGCATGACGACTGACGAGGCGCGCGCCGTCCTGAAGCGCCGCATCCTGCCGCCCGCCGGCCGGCCGGTCGTCGTCGTCGACCGGACGCGCCGCTATCGCCTGACCACCGTCCAGGCGAAGCTGCACGTCGACGTCGCCGGCATGGTGCAGACCGCC
Organism: Gaiellaceae bacterium; assembly: GCA_035640455.1. Taxonomy (GTDB): domain Bacteria; phylum Actinomycetota; class Thermoleophilia; order Gaiellales; family Gaiellaceae; genus AC-50. Next base: position 12,529 of record DASQWB010000093.1, read on the forward strand.
CTCGAGCGCAGCCGGAGCGGCAACTTCGTCTCGCGCGTCTACCGCGAGGCGACGGGCGGGCGGGTCGAGACGCGGGTGCGCCTCCGGATCGCGTACTCGAGGCCCGCAGTCCAGGCCTTCGTCGCCCACGTCGCCCGCTCGGTCGACCGCCCGGCGCAGTCGGCCAAGGTCGTGCCGTCGCCGAGCTCCCTGGTTACCGTCCCCTCGAGGAACGGCCGCGCGGTCTACCGCCGCGGCCTCGTCCGGGTGCTCGAGAACCGCCTTCTCCACCCGCGCTGGGCGCGGATCGTGGCCATGCCGATCCGCGTCGTCCGCCCGGAGGTCTCGACGTCGCAGCTCGCGTCGAAGTACCCGGCGTTCATCTTGATCGACCGCAGCCACTTCACGCTGCGGCTGTTCCGCCACCTGAACTTCTTCAAGGCGTACCGGATCGCGGTGGGACAGCAAGGGCTGGAGACGCCTGCGGGCCAGTACGAGATCAACGACAGGCAGATCAACCCGTCCTGGCACGTACCGAACTCGCCGTGGGCGGGCGAGCTCGCGGGCCGGGTCATCCCGCCTGGCCCCGACGATCCGATCAAGTCGCGGTGGCTCGGCTTCTACAACGGCGCCGGCATCCACGGCACCGACGACATCGCGTCGCTCGGCACCGCCGCGTCGCACGGCTGCATCCGCATGTCGATCCCCGACGTGGAGGAGCTCTTCCCGCTCGTCCCGCTGCACACGCCGATCTATGTCGCTTAGAGCGGCTCGACCGGTCGTGCCGATTTACGTGGCGTAGTGGATAACGCGCAGGCGGTCGAGAACACCGCCCGTCACTTCGTCGAAGCGCTCGCCGCCGGCGAGGACGTCACGCCGTATCTCGCCGACGGACTCGACTGGCTTGCCGCCGAGCCCACCGAACGCCTGGGGACGATCAGGGCCGAACTCGACGTTCGCCGGCTCGACGTCGTCCGGCTCGAGGCCGGCGCTGCGACCGTCGAAGCCGTCGCCGAGGCCCGTCAGGTGCTCGAGCACCCGGTGCATGGGTCGTTGGAGTTCGAGTACAGGTTCGACGGCCGGATCGAGCTCGAGCGCGTCGGCGACGAATGGCGCGTCGCCGACTATACGAACAAGGGCCGAAGCCTCCACGACGCGGTCGTTCGACCCGCGGGCGCTCTCGAGCACGGAACGCTCACGCTCGTAGTGCCCGCGCTCACGCTCGCGACCGAGTCGACTCGGATCGTGCTCGCTGTCGAGAACCGGGGGCCGCACCTCGTCGTCCTGAGCGAGCTCTACCGCGGCGCCAAGGCGCTCGGCCTGTGGCATTACGTCCCGGTCCCGTTCGTCGGCGCGGTCGAGGTCCCCTCCGGCTCACGCGTCGTCACGAACGCCGGTTGGCGAGAACGGTTTCGTCTTCGCACGCCCGAGCTGCGCTTCCTCCTTCGCGCGGGAGAGGCCGACGGGCCGGGACGATTCGAGCTCGCCTTCTCCGTTCGTCGGACTCCCGAGCCACAGCTCGTGCGCATCGACCGACCGCCTCTGCTGCTGCGGCTTCCTCGGCGGGTCACGCGCCTCGTCCAGGCCGCGCCCGCCGCCGTCCTCGTCGCGCTGCTCCTCCTGCACGAGCTGCGTACCGCAGGCGTCGTCTTGCTCCTCTACGGAACGGCCCTCGGCGCCGCGCTCGGCGTCTGGTTCTCGCGAGGCCGGCCGGTGCGCGGGCTCGTCGTGCCGGTGATCGGGACGGTCGCGGTCGGCGCGTGGCTCGTCTGGACCGGCGGCTCGTTCGGGAGCTAGGCCGGCTGCGGCTCGGTCGAGTTCGCTCACGGCCAGCTCATCCCCAGGGCGCGCCGGATCCGATCAGTGGGCAGTGGCTCGGCTTGCAAGCGTGGCAGGGCGCAACCCGACCGGTCATTCGGACGGACGCGCGGGCACAGCGGCGAGGTCCGGAAGGCGGCACACTCGGCTCTTGACGACCCGTTTTGGGCAGGCTGAGACTCGCCCGACATCCAGCCGCTCGACGAGGAGGTTCCTGTGGCCGGCTTCGAGGGGTATGCGGGGGAATATCGGGGCGAGGTCGACGTCCGCGCATCGATCATCCTCGGCGAGGATCCCTCCGTGGAGAGCCGTTCGTTCGACATGCACGGCTTCGTCCGCATCAAGGAGTGGCCGCTCGAGGGCTACGAGCGGCGGACGCTCGACGACGGGCGCGTCCAGATCGACCTCGAGATGGTCGAGTCTCAAATCACCGCCGAGATCGAAGAATTCGGCAGCGAGATCCGCATCACCGAGACCACCGCCGATCGCAACCTCGGCACCCTCACGCAGGTCACTGCGGGTGAGGACTTCCCGGCTGAGTTCGCCCTTGCGAGGCTGGTCTCGGTCGACACCCCAATCGGGCGGCTGCACAACGAAGAGCCGATCCAGATTCGTGCGACGATCGACAGCATCCCGCCTGTGGCCACTCGAGAGTCGCGCGAGGGGATGAACGTATTCGAGGCCGTGAACACGCCGGTCCCGCTTCTCGACGAGCAGAACAAAGTCGTCGCGCACTTCTCCGGGGACCCGGCCGAGCACACCAACTGCAACGTCTTGATGCGGAGCGCCGAGTAGCGGTCTAGGCCGGCTGCGGCTCCGCGTGGATGCGGCCGGGCGCGTTCTTCAGCGGCCCGCCGGAACGGCCCGCGCGCACGGCGAGGATCTCCGCGAGGATCGAAAGCGCGGTCTCGGCCGGCGTGTCGGCGCCGATGTCGAGGCCGGCCGGCCCCGAGATCCGGTCGACGGCCTCCTCGGACACGCCCGCCTCGAGCAACCGCTCGCGCCGCCGCGTCTGGTTGCGGCGCGAGCCGAGCGCGCCGACGTAGAACGCGTCGGACTCGAGCGCTCCCGCGAGCGCCGGCACGTCGAACCGGTCGTCGTGCGTGAGGACGACGACGGCCGTCGCGTGGTCCGGCGGGACGCGCGCGAGCACGTCGTCCGGCCAGCCGACGACCAGCTCGTCCGCGCTCGGGACGCGCTCCGGCGTCGCGAACTTTCCCCGCGCGTCGGCGACGACCGTTCGCCAGCCGATCGCCTTCGCCGCCCGGCAGAGCGCCTCGGCGGTGTCGACGGCGCCGAAGACGAGAAGCCGCGGCGGCGGCCCGTAGACGTCCGCGAACACCTTGCGGCCCTCGCGCTCGACGAGCCCGCTCCGTCCCCGATCGAGCTCCGTCCCGTCGCGGAGCAGCTGCTGCTCGCCGGTCTCGAGGTCGGTCAGGACGACCGCGCGCTCCTCCTCGCTGCGGACGACCTCGAGAACCTGCTCGAGCACCACGGCGTCCGGCTCGTTCACGAAGACGTCGATCTCGCCGCCGCAGGGGAGGCCGACGCTCAGCGCGAGGTCGTCCGAGATTCCGTACGAGAGGAGCTGCGGCGGCGCGCCGGCGAGGACCTCGCGCGCGCTGCCGTAGACCTCGTTCTCGACGCAGCCGCCCGAGACGGAGCCTGCGAGCTCGCCGGTCTCGGAGACGACGAGCTTCGAGCCGACGGGACGCGGTGCGGAGCGCCTCGTCGCGACCACGGTCGCGAGCGCGAACCGCTCGCCGCGCGCGCGCCAGCGCTCGATGTCCGGCAGGAGCTCCTTCACGGCCCGAATCGTAGCCCCGGGTACCCTGGCCTCCGTGGAGGCCGAGCGCCACCCCCTCCTGGCCCGACTGCGCGAGCGGCGCGAGCGGCACGCGCAGCGCAGCGTCGCGTACCGGGTGGCGTTCGCCGGGACCGGCTTCGCGGTCGTGACGGGCGGGATCGTGCTCAGCCTGCCGCTCGTCCCCGGGCCGGGAATCCCGCTGATCGCGGCCGGGCTCGCGATGCTGGCCCTCGAGTTCGACTGGGCAGAGCGGCTGCTCGAGCGGATCGTGCTCCGCGCCGACCGTCTGCTCGTCTCGCCGCGGGCGCTTCTCGCTGTCGCGGCGGTGGTCGTCGCTGCGGTCGCCTGTGCGATCGCGTTCGCGGACGTGCCTTTCCTGCCGGTCTGATCTACGATCGGCGGGTGATCCGCCGGACGCTCGCCGCCGCCGCGCTCGTCCTCGTGGCCACCGCGCCCGCGCACGCGGGGCAGCCCCTGCCGGTGAGCTTCCACGCCTGGACGACGGCTTCCGACTTCACCGCACCCGGGGCGAGCTTCGAGGGAGCGAAGCTCCCGAAGGACGGCGGCGCGATCACCTACGGCTCCACCGCCGGCACGGCCGCATACTCCGACCCATACGGCTCGCCGGCACGGACGTACGCGTACGCCCGCTGGACCTCGCCGTGGTTCCAGACCGGCTTCGGGTTCACGGAGCTCGTCTCGTCCTGGAACGCCACGACGCCTGTCGGCACGTGGATCCAGGTCGAGATGGAGGCGAGCCGCGACAGTGGGGCGACGAGCACGAAGTGGTACACGATGGGCCGCTGGGCCTCCGGCGACGGCGACATCCACCGGAACTCCGTCGGCGGCCAGGGCGACGCCGACGGCTACGTCGCGATCGACACCTTCTTCGCCAAGGATCACCCGTTCACCGGCTACCGCCTCCGCGTGACGCTGTGGAAGCTGCCCGGGCGGTCGGCCGGCCCGACCGTGTCCTCGGTCGGCACGGTCGCGTCGGACATGCCGAACGCGAACCCGTACGTCCCGAGCCCGCTCGGCGGCGCGGAGGGGATCGAGCTCGCGGTGCCGCGCTTCTCGCAGGAGATCCACGCCGGCGAGTACCCACAGTTCGACGGCGGCGGCGAGGCCTGGTGCAGCCCCACCTCGACCTCGATGATCCTCGCCTACTGGAATCGCGGCCCCGCGCCCGCCGACTACGCGTACGTGCTGGAGGACTACCCGAACGTCGTCGACCCGTGGGTCGACTTCGCGGCGCGGGCGACCTACGACTACCACTACCAGGGCACCGGCAACTGGCCCTTCAACACCGCCTACGCCTCGACGTACGGGCTCGAGGCGGAGGTGACGCAGCTCCGCTCGCTGACCGAGGCCGAGCAGTTCGTGAAGGTCGGGATCCCGCTCGTCGCGTCGATCGCGTTCGAGCCGAATAAGCTCGACGGCTTCCTCTTCCGCGGCACCGACGGCCACCTGCTCACGATCGTCGGCTTCACGCCGGCCGGCGACGTGATCTCGAACGACCCTGCCTCGTCGAGCGGCGCCACCGTCCGCCACGTCTACGACCGCGCGCAGTTCGAGAAGGCGTGGCTACACGCGACCGGCGGGATCGTCTATGTGATCCATCCTCCCTCGGTGCCGTTGCCGCCCGCGGCCGTGCCGAGTCAACCGAATTGGTAAGGCACCGCTTGCGGTGCCGCAGTCAGGACGCGCGGGTTCCCCGCGCGTCCGTCTGAAATGACCGGTCGACACTCCTCGGGTTGGCAGCCTGACTGGTAGGCCGTTAGCGCCCGCAGGAGCAGACAGGCTCGCCGAGCGCCCGCCGCTCGAAGAGGCGCCCGCAGCGCCGGCACGTCGGCAGCGCGATGTTCGCCTTCACGAAGAGCGCGCGGATGAGTACCGCCCAAAAGACGAGATACGGCAGGACGACCCAGGTCGGCACCGTCGGCATACCCTCCTAGTTCGGCTGTCGCCCGAGAAGGGTTTAGGTCCTTCCGAGGCACCCTGCGGACGAGGATCCGAGCGGTAGAATCAGTCGCCGTGAGCTGGCTGTTCGTCGCGCTGCTCGCCTGCGCCGTGGCTGTCCTCGTCGGAGCGGAATGGCCGCGGCTGACGATGCGCTTCGGCGTCGACGCGAGGCGTCGCCGCGACCGGGCCCGCCGCAAGCGCAACCTGAGGGTGCTCGCGCGCAGCGAGAGCGAGGAGTTCGCGGCGAGCGTCAAGCGCGACCTCCGCTCGCTGCCTACCATCGAGGAACGCGAGAACCGTCCCTGAACGGCCGGCCGAGCCTCGTCGCGGCCGGTGTCGCGGCGGTCGTGCTCGTCGGCGCGGCCGCGTCCGCGCTAGGCGCCTCGAGGGGGTTCCCCGGCCGGAACGGCGGGATCGTCTTCAACAGCCAGCGGAGGGGGAACGTCGACCTCTTCCTGCGGCGGGCGAACGGCAAGGTCGTCCGGCTCACGCGCTCGGCGGCGACCGACGAGTACCCGTCGTTCTCGGCCGACGGCGCGCTGATCGCCTTCGGCCGAGGGCCGCGCGTCGGCACCGGGGACGTCTACGTCATGAAGGCGAACGGCAAGGGGCTCCGGCGCATCACCCGCGAGAGCGGCGACGAGACCGATCCGACCTGGGCTCCCGACGGCCTCCACGTCGCCTACACGTCGATCGGCGACGACGACGAGATCTATGCCGTCGGCGTAGACGGACGCGGCTCCGTCGACCTCACGAACAGTCCCGACAGCGACCTGGATCCTGCCTGGTCGCCCGATGGGACGAAGGTCGCCTTCGCGAGCAACCGCGACGACCCGACCGGCGAGGCCTACGAGATCTACGTGATGGACGCCGACGGGTCGAATCAGGTGCGGCTCACCCATACACCCGGCGACGACGGAGAGCCGTCGTGGTCGCCGGACAGTACGCGCATCGCCTTCGTCACCGGCCCCGGCGACCGGGCCGACATCGCGGTCATGAACGCCGACGGCTCGAGCCTGACCACGATCACACACAACGGGCGGTCCTTCGAGCCCGCATGGTCGCCCGACGGCACGAGGATCGCGTTCAGCTCGCTCGTCTCGAGCCGCGGCGACCTCTTCGTCGCCCGTGCGGACGGAACGGGCCTCCACCGGCTCACGCGCAGCCGCTTCGACGACGGCGCGCCGGACTGGCAGCCGCTGCGTTAGCGAACGACGAAGGTCGTCCGCAGGACGCGCGTGTTCGGGAGGATCCGCGCGACGTCCTCCATGTTCTTTGCCTCCTGGTAGTCGGAGACGCTGACGACGAGCCGGTGCCGGCCGGCGCCGAGCGACTCCACCCCCACGACGACGTGGCCGTGCGCAGGTTCGTAGCCGAACGGGCGCCGCTTGCCGTCGACGCGGACGTCGAGCAGGCTCGGGTCGATCCCGGACTGCCGGTCGGAGACGGCGACGACGACCGGGCGGCCTGGGCGCCGAGCCAGCAGGCGCGCGGAAGGCGGCGTCGTGTCCGCGATCCAGAAGCGGAACCTGAACCGGCCGGCTCGGGCGCGGCTCGGTGTGTCGAAGACGACGTCGTAGAGGCCGGGGGAGGGGAGGATCGCGCCGGCGACGGGGTCCGGCGCCTGGAGCTGTGGCAGGTAGGGGTTCAGGTCGATCGGAAGCCCCGGCTGGCCCACGAGGCGGTTCTCGTTCCCGGCGAAGACGACGCGCGGCGCGACGCGCGCGCTGCTTGCCTGGCTCACGACGGCGACGCCGAAGTTCGCGACCGGCCGCCGGATCCGGACGCGGTAGACGACCTCCGGTCCCCGCAGGCGCGTCGGGATCCCGAGGGCCGAGAGGTCGTCCGGATAGCGGTACGAGGCGACGCGTGTGGCGCCGCGCCGCGCGTCGTCTCGGTACGTGCCGGGCCGGCTGAGGGTGCGATGGCGCTCGCCCGCGAGGCGCGGTATCTCGACGCGGAACCAGTACGGGATGCGCCGGCGGACTGTCCCGCGCGTCAGGAGCACGAAGCCGGTGTGGTCGCCCTCGGCGGCGCCCCGTGTGACCGACACCCGCACGGTGAATGAGCCCGGCACGGTCACGAACGCGGGCACCGAGACCGTCACGCCTCGCGCCTGCGATTGCGCGCCGACGGACGCGGCCCAGGCTCCGGTTCCTCCGCCCGCGTCTCCGAGCCGGACGGTGCGGGTGGCGCGGCGGCCGCGGCGCAGGAGGCCGAACGAGAGGTCCGTGGGCGCCGCGAAGATCTTCGTGTCGTCTGCCCGCGGCAGGTCGATGACGCCGCCGCCCTCGCGCGCGGCGGAGGTCTCGGTCGTCCGCTGGTTGCTCGTGAACGCGGGGTCGCCGGTGAGGACGAGCGCCGACTTGATCTGCGCCACCGTCCACGACGGGTGCCGCTCGCGCAGGAGCGCCGCAGCGCCCGCGACGTGCGGCGAGGCCATGCTCGTGCCGCTGAAGATCGCCCAGCGGTCGCGCGGCTGTGCCGACAGGACGTTCGCGCCCGGTGCGGCGACGTCCGGCTTGAACTGGAGCGAGACCGGCGTCGGCGCCGCCGAGGAGAAGTTGGCGACGACGTCCGGCGGCGAGTTGCGGGGACTCGTCACGGCCGCCGCCGTGATCGCCCGCGGAGCGCTCCCGGGCGAGGTGACCGACCCGAAGCCGAACTCGTCGAAGTCGTTGCCCGCTGCGATCGCGGGGACGACGCCGGCCGCGGCGGCGGCGTCGACTGCTCGGACGACGATGTCGCGTCCCGGCTCGATCGCCGGCTCGCCGAAGGACATGTTGAGCACGTCCATGCCGTCGCGGACGGCCGCCTCGATCCCGGCGACGATCTCGGGGGAGTTGCCGTCCAGCCCCACCGCGGGCGTCGGCACCGTCAGCACCTTGTAGTTGCCGAGGTACGCCTTCGGCGCGATTCCGTTCAAGCGCGGCGTGCCGGCGAAGCCACGTGCGAGCGTCCCCGGGTCGCCGGCGGCGATTCCGGCCACGTGTGTCCCGTGGAACGAGATGTTGGGGTCGAGCGGCAGCCGCGCGTTCGGGTACGAGACATATGGCGGCGCGAAGGCACGCGCGACGATTACCTTCGCCGTCGTGTACTGCTGCTGGCCCTTCGGGAACCCCGGCGGCATGGTGAAGCCGCTGGGATCGAAGAACGGGTGCGTCTGGTCGATCCCGTCGTCGAGGATCCCGATCTTGATCCCGTTCCCGGCCGTCGCAAGGTTGGGCCCCCAGAGCGCCGGGGCGCCGATCTGCGCTGGCGTCCGGTCGAGGAGCGGCCGGTAGCGCAGGCTGGGATAGACGGCGGCGACGCCTGGCACGGCGGCCAGCCGCGCCTCCTCGCCCCGCGGGACGACGACCGCGAAGCCGTCCACGACGACGCCGTAGCGCCAGCGGACGAAGCTTTCCGGGATCGCGCGGGTGACGCGCGCCGCGACCACGCGCTGCGCGGCTGCGAGGCGGCCGAGATACGCCACGCTCGCCGGCGCGCGCAGCTCGAGCCGGTTCCGGCGGGTCGCTGCCGCGTAGAGGCCGCGGTCGGCGGTGATGGCCTCGGCGAGCGGCGGCGCCTTCAGCGTGACGACGACCTCCGTCACCGGCCGCCGCTCGAGGCGCGCGCGACCCGAAGCCGACGCGACGCCGAGAACGGCCGCGGCGACGGCTACAAGGAAGAGGACGACCCGGTACAGAGGCCGCTCATCGTACGCAGAGGCGGGAAGCGGCCGGGGCTACAATGCGCGCGCCCGCGGATGTGGCGGAATTGGTAGACGCGCACGGTTCAGGTCCGTGTGGGGGAGACCCCGTGGAGGTTCAAGTCCTCTCATCCGCATAGGGAGATCAGGCGTTTCCGTGGCCCAAACATGGCCTGAACGCCCGAAGGAGGGCCTACGTGATGAACGATGCCGAGATTCCGGAGTGGCTTGGTGGGATCGTCGCCGGCGCGCGAAACCCGCACAACTGGCACTCATCAGCGGAGGAGCTGAAGCGTGCGTCGGATCTGCTTCGCAGCACTTGGTTTGCGGAGGTGCTGAGCCAGCACGAGCGCTTCCAGGCGTACATGGCAGGTGAACTTGCGCGGCCGTGGGAGCCGTGGGTCGGGGGACCGGCCATGACGTTGGCCGCCTTCGCAATCGAAAACGTGTTGAAAGGTCTGCTGATCGCGTCCAATCCCGCTTTAGTTCAGCCCTCCATGGATCAACCCGAGATCCTCTTCGGAGCGGCCATTCGGAGCCACAACCTGTTACGACTGGCTGACGATGCCGGAGTCGATCTCTCTCATGAAGAGAAGACGTTGCTCGAGCGGTTGACGGAGTTCGCGCAGTGGGCCGGTCGGTATCGCTTTCCGGTACGGGCACGCGACGCAGCACCGAGGCCTGGGGCAGAAGGAGGGGGTTCCTCGTTCACATCTGACTGGTTTCCCACGCTGGATGCCTTTTTCACTCGGCTGCTAGATGATCTCGAGGACGCTGGCCGTCAGCTGGACCGCCAGCGAGAGCTGAGCGCGCTTAGCGAGTAGCCGCGGCGTCGTAGGTGTCGAACGCGGCGAGCAGACGCTCGTCCGTCCGTTGCAACCAGCGGTGGTAGGTGTCTTCGAGCTCGCGGATCGAGGTGCCCATGATCGTCGCGAGCTGGGGAAGGGAGATGCTGCCGTCCTCGATCGCCCAGCTCGCGAACGTGTGCCCATTGTGTAGGGCCCGCGCGGCGCCAGGACCGCGTCCGGCATGGTGACGCTCACCTCAGCATCGTGAGAGGCGCCAACGGAGACTCGCTCGCAGGAGGAGGCATTGGGACGAGCGCACGCGCCTCCTCGCCGAAATCGCGCACCTGGACGTGCTCGAGCCGCTCCGCCGAGAGTTCGAGGGCGCCGGCACGTCTCGGCCGGTCAGGATCTCGCGGGAGCTTGAAGGGGCGCTCGTCCGCCTCATCGAAATGTGGGGCGCGAACACGGAGGGTGGGCTGTCCGCGCTGCCGAGTAGCGTCCAGGAGCTTCGGAACGCGCTCGTGGGGGACTAGATGCATGCGACCGAGACGAAGCGGACGCTCTATCGCAAACGCGAGCTCGTGAGGCTCGCGTTTGCCGCAGCAGACTTCCGTGCTGCGCTCTGGATTACCAGGAACGCTCTGTCTGACCCCGCCGAAACACCTACGGGCAGTGACATTCACTTCGCCCTCTGGACGGCCGCCGTCGTTTGCTACGCGAGGCCGTTCTCGGCCAGCAACCGAGTCGGGGGGCTGTCGGCACGATATGCGCGCGGCTTCCCCGAAGAGCGGCTCAAGGGGATGCACGAGACGTTGCTGCGAGAGAGAAAACGGAGCGTCGCGCACACTGACGAGGTAGAGCTCGCAAACGTCGCGTGGGTGTTCCCGCCGAGCACTGAGCGACCGAAAGGAGGGATCGGTGTTGCTCGCGCCCCGTTCCTGCGGGAGGCCATCACGGACGCGGCGGATCTCTGCCTGTTTCAGAAGAACAGGATGATCGATCGAGCCGAAGAGGTCATCGTGGAGCTCTACGGCGTCGCGCAATCCGAACGACCGATTCGCCTGACGTATCCCACCGACGAAGAGATCGCGGCCGCGCCTCCCTGATCGCTGATCCGGTGGGCGTGGCCCACTCCTGGCCTAAACGTCTCGGAACAGGCTTATGGAGCGAAGTGATGCAGCGGCACCGAAACGACCCGAAACCCGCTTCGCTCCGTAGGTTTCGCCACTCGCCGCCAGTCGCCGCCAACCGGCCTGAGAACCCCGTGGAGGTTCAAGTCCTCTCATCCGCATCGCCTGGCGTACGCGAAACGGCGGGCGCCGCTCGAGGTGCCCGCGCCTCGGGAGCGAAGCGCAGACAGCTGATCGTGCCGGCTCGCCCCGCGAGGCGCAGGCGCTGCTCAGGCTACGGCAGCATCACGAGCAGGTTGTCGCCCGTGACGTGCTTGTTGAAGTTGACGCCACGAGCGTTGACCTTGACGCCTTCGCTCGTCCCTGGTGGTGCTTGGCTGCCCGGGGCATGGATCTGACAGTTCACCTCGTAGAGCGCGTCCCCCTCTGCGCCCGTCGCCGACGTGTAGTGGATCGCGAAGAGCGCGCGGCCGCCGCAGAAGCTCGGCGGCAGCGAGATTCGCGTGCCATCCACCGTCACCTCGCCGCAGCCGTAGAACTGGAACGCGATCAGACGAGTGAGCGTGAAGGTCCCATGGTCGATCTCGGCACTGCCGGCCATGACCTCGTACGTACCCTCGCCGCTTGCCGTCTTACCGACGATGCTGAACGAGCCCTCGAGTTCCGACACGAGCGTCAGCCCGGTCGCTGACGCCGAGGTCGTCTCCTCCACAAAGACCTGGAACGACGACTTCGAGGCCACAGAGCTGCCGCTACCAGCGGCAACCGCCGCAGTCGAGAGCGCGAGCGCGAGCACAATTGCAAAGCGCCGCATCGTTCTCCCCCTCTCGGTTGACCGCCCCAGCCTAACGCTCTTGTGACGAAAGTGCTAATCGAGTCTGGGCTACGCGGTTCCCGCTCGATCGCGCTCAGCCGTCGAGTGGGCGGCGATCGGCCCGCGACAGCATCAGCGCCATGAGGAGAAGCACGACCGCTCCTCCGCCGAGCAGCACGCGCGTCGCGAGCGCGACGAGCCCGTGAAGCTGCTCGACGTCGAGCATTCCGCTTCGAGGCCTAGGCTGCTGCCTCGTCGCGCTGTTGCAGGAGCTGCGCCTCGAGCAGCTGCCGAAGGCCTGTACCGAAGCCGCTCTGCTGCTCGAATTCTCCGTTCAGCTGCTCGGTGAGGACGTTCACGAGCGTGATCATCGGGACGTAGCCGAGGTCGACGATGACCTCGCCGAGCAGCCGGCCGCTGTCCTCTTGCTCGGCGAGCGCCGCGTCGAGCTCGAAGCCAGTGAGGAGGCCTTTCTCGACCAACAGCTCGCCGAGGCGGCGAGGCGAAGTCGGCGGAGCGGCCGTCTCCGCTGCCGGTTCGACGTGATCGCGAGGCACCCCCGCTGCGGTGGTCTCCGGCACCTGCTCGGGCTCGGCGTCGGCCTCCGTCCGCTCCTCGTGATGCCGAAGCTCGATCGCGCGGCGCAGGCCGGTGCCGAATCCGGTCTCTTCCTCGAGCTCGAGCTGGCATTGGGTCGCGAGCAGACGGACGAGCGTCGGCGCAGAGACGAGCCCGCGTCGCAGGACGATCTCGCCCAGCAGCTTCTTCGGCTTCATCTCCCGTTGCTCCGCGAGCGCCTCCGCGAGCTCGTCTTCGGTGATGAGCTCGTGCGCGAGGAGGAGCTCACCGAGGCGCGCCCCTGGTGCGCGCTGGCGCAGCTGGCGGGCGCCTGCGAGCTCGTCGAATGGACGCAGGACCGAGGTGCCGGACCCGAAGCGGGTCACGAGCTCCATGGCCGCGCCCTCCGTGGACGGAGGCGCCTGTGGCGCCGGAGCCTCGACACTCGAATCTTGTATAGACGTCCACGCCGCCATGGTTCCTCCTGGGCCGCAGATAACAGGCGAAGTCAAGTGGAACTGCAGCGCTTAACGCCTCACCCAAGTGGTGGTTCACTGGCGCGCTTCACCCGGCGGAGCGCGGTCGCTCGGCGGAAGGCCGGGCGGCGCACGCCGTCTCCGCCGGCGGCGCTTCGCGACGCAGCCGCAGAACGTCACGTCTCTGCCCGGCCTCCGCCGACTCAAGCAAGCGCGAGCCGCCGCGTCTCTCGCTCCTCGATAGTCCAGTTGCCGCTCCACGAGAGTCGAGGCCGCGGACGGTCGCATCGGGAGCCTAAAAGCGCAAGAATGCCGCGCAGGTCCGCGAGACACGCGGCAAGCGGTACCCCTCTCCCCCGCTGCCCCGGTCGTCTGCGGTGGGCTCAGCTGGGCGGCGCGGCAAGCCGCATTCCGCGTCGCCCACGGCTCTGTAAAGGCGGAGGGGCCGCTCCTGCCCGACGTACCGAAGCGACCCCTCGGCCGAGCGCGGAGACCAGGATCGCTGGCCCCTCCGGCAGTGACCCGCGGCTCCGCGCTCGCAGGAGACGATGCCGCACCCGATCAGACCTTTCGCGCCGCGTGAGCCTCTTTTACGTCGACCAAACACGTGGTTGGTTGTGGAAAAACTCGCCGAAGCGGCCTGTTTGGATTTCAGGAGGTGTGGATAATCGCCTCCTGACGACTGCGTCGTCGAACTGCGGCCAATAGGAGGAACTGCGGCGAGGGGAGCGTCTCGAGAAGAGAAGGGTATGGCCCACCCCGACTCAGCTTGCGTGCCTGCCGGGGTGGAGCCAGGACTCCCTCGAACCCGCCTCGAGAAAGGGGGTGAGGAAGCAGCGAGATTCTAACCAGCGGCCTGCACGGTCAAACCGCCGTGGCCGGGCTGCGATGTGCGATCTCGAACGCGGGTGCCCCTACTGCGGTGCGCCCGAGAAGGAGGTTCCATGATGCGGAAGGTTCTGTTCTTCGCGCTCGTGACTGTGACGGCGCTGACACTCGGAGGAGTGGCGGCGGCACAGACATCAGGCGCGCACTTCACCAAGGGCGGCACGCCCGTCTGTACGGACATCGGGACGCAGCTGCGCTGCACAGCCGAGGTCGCCGGCCTCGGCGGGGAGACGGTTGTGTCGACCGTGTCCGCGAACGGCACCGCGACCGGACTGACCTGCACTAGTCCTGGTGGGAACGAGGCTCCGGGGCAGAACCCAGCGGTTCCGGTTACCGCAGGCGGGAGCCAGACGATCAATAACCCGAAGAACGGGCGCGCGAGCGTCGACGTGACGACGGCCACGCCGACGGTGACCCCGAAGCAGGCCGGTTGTCCGAACAACAACTGGAGGGTGACGATCGCGGACGTGACGTTCACGACGTACACGCTCACGATCAGCCAGGGCGGCGTGACGCTCTTCTCCTGCAGCGGGAGCTTCTCGCCGTCGCCGAGCCAGAACGGCCAGACGAGCGCCCCAACCTGCTAACCCAACGGACGAGGGGCGCCGTCCAAGCGCCCCTCGTCCTCCTCTTACGGCAGGGTCTCGAGCACCTGAGCCGCGTGGCCCGCGGGCTTGATCCCGCGCATCGCGCGGGCGACCTTGCCGTCGGCGTCGATGACGAACGTCGAGCGCTCGACGCCGTAGTAGGTCTTGCCGTAGTTGCGCTTCTCCTTCCACACGCCATAGGCCTCCGCGACCTCGTGCTCGGGGTCGGCGAGGAGCATGAACGGCAGCTCGTACTTCGACTTGAACTTCCGGTGGGAGGCCTCGGTGTCGGGGCTGACGCCGAGGATCTCGACGCCCTGCTCGCGGAAGCGGTCGTAGGCGTCGCGGAACTCGCAGGCCTCGGTCGTGCAGCCAGGCGTATCGTCGCGCGGGTAGAAGTAGACGACGACCGGCTTCCCGCGGAGCGCGGAGAGCTTGACCATCTCGCCCTCGCCGCTTCGAAGCTCGAAATCGGGAGCGGGCGTGCCTTCTTCGACCACTGGAAGCCTCCTCGGTAGGGTGCCTCGCCATGCTAGTCGCGCACCGCGTGGTGGCGGTCGCCGTGCTCGTCGTCACCGGCGTCTCGGCGCTGTGGGCCTGGTTCGTCTACCTGCGCCGCCGGCCGGCGCGACAGCTGCTCTCGCACCTGCTCGCCCTCGCGCAGACGGTGCTCGTCGCGCAGGTCGGGCTCGGCCTGCTGCTCCTCTCCGACCACCGGCGCGCGCCGCACCGGCTCCACTACCTCTACGGCGCGCTCGCCCTGGCGGCCGTGCTCGCCCCGTGGCTCTACGCGCCGGAGGAGCCGCGCCGCCGGCTCGCGTGGTTCGGCGGAGCTACGCTTGTCGCTGCCATGCTCGCCGCGCGGGCCTACATGACGTCCTCGTGATGGGCGGGTTCTCCCGGCTCAACCCGATGGTCCGCGGGTTCCTCGTCATCGCGCTGATCGCGCTCGTCGTCGTCGTGCTCCAGCTCGAGGCGACGCTCACCGCGCTCTTCCTCCTCGCCCGGATCGCGTTCTTCCTGGCGATCGCGTTCTTCGTCTACCTCATGTGGCGCGAGCGCCGGGGCGACATCGAGACCTGGTCGACGCGGTCGCGCACCGTCTTCTACGGCGCCGCGCTCCTGATCGTCGCCGACATCGCCGCCTCGATCGTCTTCGGGATCACCGGCCCCGACGCGCTCGCGTTCTTCCTCGTGCTCGGGATCTCGGCTATCGCGATGTGGCGGGTCTGGCGCGACGAGCACACTTTCTCGCGCTGACGCCGGCGCCCCGCCCGTGCCCGAAGAGCGCGACGAACGGCTCAACCGCGAGCTCATCGAGCTGCTCAACGAGCTTCGGGTCGCGCTTCCGGGCGTGCAGGTGCTGTTCGCCTTCCTGCTCGTGCTCCCGTTCCAGCGGCGCTTCGGCGAGCTCGGGCCCGGCGACCGCGCCGTCTACTTCGCCGCGTTCCTCTGCACGGCGCTCGCCTCGGCGCTCCTGATCGCCCCGAGCGCGTACCACCGCCTCCGGTTCCGCGAGCACGACAAGGAGCACATGCTCCACCTCGCGAACCGCCTCGCGATCGCCGGCTCGGTCTTCATCGCGGCGGCGATCTCCTGCACGGTCTACCTAATCACCGACGTGCTCTACAGCGAGCCGTACGCTGCCGTCGCGGCGGCCGCCGCGGCCGTCGTCTACGCCTGGCTCTGGTATGGGCTCGCGCTCGTCCGCGCGGCGAGAGCCGGGCGCTGAACCCCGTCGAGGGCGTCGAGCGCCTCGCGGATGCCGACGGCCTGGCCCACGAAGATCGGCGTGTCGCGCTCCGTGTAGCGGCTCGCCTCCGAGTCGCGCAGCGTGAGCATCAGGTGCATGAAGTCCGCCGGCTCGTCGCACTCGAATGCTGTCATGAACTCCTGGTCGTCGATCCCGAACGAGTAGGTGGTGTGGTTCTGGATCGTCGTGAACTCGGCGCCGATGCGGATGTGCTCGTCCATCGCGCGCTGGCGCTCGTCGGCCGGGAGCGCGTACCACGGCCGCACCTTCACGAACGGATAGACGACGAGGTACGGCGCGCCGCGCGGGACGATCCGCCGCGGCCGGCGCGCCTTCGTGTACTGCGAGGCCTTCGTCGTCGCGAGGTAGGAATAGGGGGTCGAGAGCCAGCCCGCGAGCGGCGTCCCGTTGAGCGCCGCGCCGAGCTCACCGAGGTCGTCGTAGCGCTCCGTGATCTTCCAGAGGAAGAAGTCCGTGTCGGGCCTTACGCCGGCCGTCGAGTAGGCGCGGAGCGACCCCATCCGGCCGGCCCAGTCCTCGACGACCTCGGCGAAGGCGTCCTTGCCGGCCTGCCGCTCCTCGACGGGGAGGCGTCGCCACTCGGGGTCGACCTTGTAGAACGTGTACGCGATGTACTGGCCCTGCGGCTCCACGCTACGAACCGTACCGCTAAGGCACCGCTTGCGGTGCCGTTCTCAGGACACGCGAGCTCTGCTCGCGTGTCCGTCTGAAACGACCGGTCGACCCGTCGGCGTCATGACTGCCCGTAGCGAAGCCAATCGGAGAGCCGCCCGCTCGCCTTCTCGACCTCTTCCTGAGCTGCCTCGGCGATCTTCTTGAACCGGCGCGCGTAATGGTCGACCGCGTCGCTCGCGGCGGCGCGCGGGTCGACGTCGTCCCCCCGCCTCGGGTAGTCGCCGCCGATGATCCGGTCGTACTCGCCGGAGCGCACCCACTTCGTCAGCTCGTGGACGCGCCGGACCGGGAAGTCGTGTGTCAGGCGGAGCTCGACGAAGAAGCGCGAGAGCCGGTCCCAGCCGGACTCCCATTCCTCGTAGTCGGCCGCCTGCGCGAGGAAGGCGTCGAGGTTCAGCTTGCGGGAGTTCGCGCCGCCGGCCACCACCATCAGCGTCCGGCTGGTGACGAGCGGGTCGCGGTTCACGAGCGTCGCCGCGCGGTCGCAGCTGAGCTCGGTGGCGCGGAACCACTCGAGGAGCGCCGTCTGGAGGGCGAGCAGGGGCAGCGCCGCGATGCCCATGCGCGGCGTCGTGAGCTGCAGCAGCAGGACGAGCGCGGTCGTGTACATGACGTGGTCGGAGAGGACGTGCCCGGCCTCGTGCGCGAGCACCGTCTGGAGCTCCTCCTCGTCGAGCAGCGAGACGGTCGAGGACGCGAGGACGATCATCGGTTTCTTCGAGCCGATCGTGCTCGCGTTCGCGAGCGGCCACTGGGTGACGTAGAGGTCGTACGTCTCCGGCATGTCCAGCGTCGCCAGCACCGTCTCGTACCTGCCCCAGACGTCCGGCAGCTGGTTCGGCCCGAGCTTGATCGAGCTCGCGAGGAAGCTCTGGCGGAGCGCGCGCTCGTACTGGAACTCGATGAGGCGCCGGACGACGAGGTCGAGTTTCGGGATCCGCTTGAGCGCGGCCGTCGCCGCGCGGTCGGCCGGGTGCTCGTACGCCTTCGGCGAGATGTCGACGAGGCGATGGCGGATCAGTTCGGCGCCCGCCAACTCAGGACACGAAGAACGGTGCGCTGCGGAGAGCGCTGCTCGGACCCGGGTTCACCGGCGCGACGACGCGAACCGTGAATCGGTAGCGGCCGGGGGCGAGCTTCCGCACGGGGAACGTGACGCGGGTCGCCTTCCCGCCCACGGCGAGGCCGCGTGTGACGAGCGTCGTGGAGCGGGCCGGCAGCTTCTCGAGCCGGGCGCGGTACGTGCAGTCGATGTCACAGCGCAGGCGGAAGCCGAAGCGCGGGTTCCGGGCCGACGCGCGGTCGAGCTTCGCCTTCACGGCGAGCTTGAGGCCCGGGCAGCGAGCGACGATCCCGCGCCGCGACGCCTCGACCGCGGCGCGGGTCGGCGCGAGGCTCGTCTTGGCCGTCCCGTCGGCGTAGAAGAGGCCGGACTGCCAGCGGTCGAGGTCGGTCTCGTCGACGGAGTGGAAGAGGAAGATGCCGCGGAGGTTGGGCTGGCAGAAGGCGAGTCCGAGCGCCTGCGCGTAGTAGGCGGCCTGCGTGGCGGGATCGACGGGCTTCGTCGTCGTCGGCTCGCGGCCGGTGTAGAAGGACGTCTTGGCGGTGGGCACCTGCGTCTCGACGCCGTACTCGTCGTAGACGATCGGCAGCGTCGAGCCCTGCTGCGCGGTGCCGTCGAAGGCCTGGCCGAGGAGGCCGACGAGCTTCGGGTAGTCGGCAACGCCGATCGAGGTCGAGTTCGGGTGCGTGAAGCTCGGCGGCTGGCTCGAGTTGTCGCCGTAGGGGTGGAACGCGAACTCGTCCATGATCGGCTTCGTGCGGCCGCTCGCGCGGTACGCCGCGCCCATGTCGGTGATGAACGCTGTCGGCGAGTGGGTGTCGCGGCCGGTGTTCGGGCGGTCGATGCCGCGGGGCGAGACGGCACCTCCGAGGACGGTGATCCTCGGGGACACGGCCTTCAGCGCGTCGTACGTCTTCGCGAGCAGCGACTCGTACGCCGGCGCAGCCACGTCGCTTCCGTCCAGGCCGAACTGCGGCAGCCAGTAGCGGTTGAGGTTCGGCTCGTTCCCGATCACGAAATCGCGGACAGACGGGAGCGCACGGGCCACGTTGGCGGCGTACGCGGCGAAGTCGGCCTGGTCCTGGTCGGAGAGCGGCGTCGTCCGGCTGCCGTGGTTCGTCACCGAGAGGACGACCTTGACGCCGTCGAGCTGCGCCGCCGCGACCGCGTTCTTCAGCGCGTCGAACCCGGGTCCGCTCGGCTCGGTGTCGCCCGGCGCCCACTCCTGCGTCATACGGACGGCGCGCAGGCCGGCCAGCTTCAGCAGGTCCATCTGGGCCTTGGCCGCGACCGGATCGGGCTGTTTCACGATGTCCTCGGTCGCCCCGATCATCATCGTCGGACCCCCGCCGAAAGCCGCCGGAGCGGTGGCGAGGGCGGTGATCAGGACGGCCAGGACTCGTTTGAACATCGGCTCAGAGTAACGGGGCTAGGCTAGGAAACTGTGAACGAGAGGCTCCACAGTCAGCTCCGGAAGCTGCCCGCGAAGCCGGGCGTCTACCTCTTTCGCGACGACCGCGGCCAGGTCCTCTACATCGGCAAGGCGAAGACGCTGCGCTCGCGCGTGCGGAGCTACTTCCAGCACGGCGGGCCCGGCCGCGCGACGATCCGCCAGCTGCCTGAGCGCGTCGCGGACGTCGAGGTGATCGTCACCGGAAGCGAGGTCGAGGCGCTGCACCTGGAGCAGAACCTCGTCAAGCGACACCGCCCGCCCTTCAACGTCCGGCTCCGCGACGACAAGTCCTTCCCGTACATCGCCGTGACCGTCGAGGACGAGTACCCGCGGGTCATGTTCACGCGGGAGAGGCATCGTCGCGGCGTCGTCTACTTCGGCCCGTACGCGAACGCGAAGAAGGTGCGCGAGACGCTCGACGTCCTGAACCGCGTCTTCCCGTACCGGCCGTGCGAGGGGCCGAAGCCGGGCCGCCACTCGGGAATTCCGTGCCTCGATTTCCACATCGAGCGCTGCCTCGCCCCGTGCGTCGGGTACGTGTCCAAGGAGGATTACCGGGCGATCATCGACCAGGTGATCGAGTTCCTCTCGGGCGAGACGAGGCCGATCCTGCGCCGGCTCGAGGAGAAGATGCGCGCCGCCGCGGCGGCCGAGCGGTTCGAGGAGGCGGCGCGCTACCGGAACCGGCTCTTCTCGGTGCAGCACCTGGCGGAGCGGCAGGCGGCCGACAAGCGCGCGGTGGGCACGATCGACGTCCTCGGCCTTGCGGTCGAGGAGGATCGGGCGGCGGTGCAGGTCTTTCCCTTGCGTGACGGGCGGCTCATCGACCGCTACTCGTTCCACCTCGAGAACGTCGCCGGGCAGGACCGGGCCTCGCTCCTCGAGACCTTCTGCCTCGAGTACTACGGCTCGTCCCCGAGCGTGCCGCCGCAGATCGTCGTGCCGCGCGACGCGGGGGACACGTCCGCGCTGGAGGAGTTCCTGACGGAGCGGCGCGGCTCGCGGGTCGAGGTGCGCGCCGCCGAGCGCGGCGAGAAGCGGCGGCTCCAGGAGCTCGCCGAGCAGAACGCGCGGCTCGCGCTCGAGTCGGAGTCGGTGCAGGCCGAGCGGACGCGGCTGCGGCGAATCGAGGCGCTGGAGGAGCTCCGGGAGGCGCTCAACCTCGAGAGCCTGCCGATCCGGATCGAGTGCTTCGACGTCTCGACGATCCAGGGCGAGTCGCCGGTCGGCTCGATGGTCGTGTTCCAAGACGCCGTGGCCAAGAAGGCGCACTACCGGAAGTTCGGGGTGCGCGGGCTCGACGGGCAGGACGACTTCGCGGCGATGGCGGAGGTCGTCTCGCGGCGGTTCGCACGGCTGTCGGACGACGGCACGGGGGAGGAGTGGGACGAGTCCTTCGCGGCCACGCCCAACCTCGTCGTCGTTGACGGGGGCAAGGGGCAGCTCTCGGCCGCGCTCGCGGCGATGCAGGCCTTCGACCTGCCGCGGGTGGCGGTGATCGCGCTTGCGAAGCGCGAGGAGGAGGTCTTCGTCCCGGGGCGGTCGGAGGCGGTGGCGCTCGATCCGCACTCGCCGGGGCTCCAGCTGCTCCAGCGGATCCGCGACGAGGCGCACCGGTTCGCGATCGGCTTCCACCGGCAGCGGCGCGACGCCCGCACCTTCGGCTCGATCTTCGACGACCTCGAGGGCGTCGGGCCGGCGCGTCGGCGCGCGATTCTCAACCACTTCGGCTCGGCGGAGCGCTTCCTCGCCGCCACGCAGGAGGAGCTCGAGGGCGTCCCCGGCGTCCCCGCCAAGACCGCGCGCTCGATCTACGCCCAGCTCCACAAGGCCGGGCGAGCCTAGCCCGGCGCGGCTAGCGCGGGACGGCGAGCGAGGCGGCGAACATCGACTCGTGGAGTCGGCCGCCGCTCGGGCGCCGCGCGAGCACGAACACCGGCACGGCACGCGCGCCCGCGAACGAGGCCGAGATGTAGTCGCCGACCATCAGGCCGCCGTCCGTCGCGGCGATCCAGTCGAACGAGACGGAGCGCGAGCTCAGCCGCTGCGGCTTCGTCCATGTCGAGCCGTCGTTGCGCGACGAGACGAGCCAGACGTCGAGGCTCCGGCCGGTGACGGTGTAGTAGGCGAGCGCGAGCCGGCCAGGCGACGAAGGGTCAGCCGCCAACCCCGGAAGCTCCGCGTCCGCACTCCTCGTCGGCACCCGTGCCGGAGCGCTCCACGTCACGCCGTCCCGAGAAGACGAGACGACGATCGAGTTCCGAGGGCAGCCGGCCGACGCGCCGCAGTCGGCCCAGGCGACGTAGACCGTGCCGCCGCCGTCGACCTCCGCCACGGGCAGCGGCGAGACGCGGAGCCGCGGCACGCCGCGGTAGCGGGCCGAGCCGATCGCGACCGCGCTGGAGAACGTCGCACCGCCGTCGACCGAGCGGACCGCCGCGAGCCGCGCTTGGTCGTAGAACGGGATCACGACCATCCCGTCCGGCCGCACGACCGGCTGCACGCCCGGCGCGAAGTCGCCGAGGATCGACGCGCGACCGGCGGCGTCCGGCGAGCCGACCGGAAGGCCCCACGTGAGCCCGCCGTCCGTCGAGGTCTGCGTCGAGATCTCGTTCGTGCGGAAGTCGCTATAGCTGACGTAGCAGCGGCCGCGGAAGGGGCTCTGCGCGCCGTTGTCGCAGACGATCCACTCCTTGTCGAGGAGGAGCGGGCCGATCGTCGGCGCGGTCGTCACGGCGACCGGCGACGCCCAGTGCACGCCGTCGGTCGAGCGGCTCACGAGCACCGCCGAGCTCGCGGCGGCGACGGCGAGCGATGCGACGAGCCAAACGTGGTGCTCCGCGTCGTAGGCGGCGCTCGGGTCGCTGATCCGCGGCCAGGGACCAGGCGGCGTCGAGAAGGAGGTCGTGCCCGGCAGAAAGCCGCGCGTCCAGGTCAGCCCGCGGTTACGCGAGAACGAGAAACCGATGTTCGAGGCGGCGCCGTTGAAGATGCGTCCGCTCTGGAACACCGCCAAGACGGACGAGCCGAACGCGATCGAGTCCGGCTCGACCTGCGTCTCGTGCTGGCTCTCGGGGTTGCGATAGGGGTCGCGGGAGATCTCGCGGCTCACGACCTCGCAGTCGCGCACGACGCGATCCGCGGCATCGGCCGTGACCACGTCGCGGCCACGGCTGCAGGAGACGGTGTCGCGGTGGCCGTTCCAGGCCTGGATGCGATCGTTGCGCGTCGTCCCGCGCAGACGAGCCGCGGAGGCGGTCGACGCGACGGCGAGCGCCGCCGCCGCGAGCAGCACGAGGGCGAGCCTCAGCGGCTTCCGCCCGGCCCGCCCGGTCCTCCGTCCGAGTCCATGAACGGGTACCGGTAGTCGGTGGGCGGGATGAAGGTCTCCTTGACCCAACACGGGGGAAACCATGTTTCCCCCGTGAGCCCCTTCTTCCCCCGCCTCATCTGCTTCCGCCCGGCCCGCCCGGTCCTCCGTCCGACTCCATGAACGGGTACCGGTAGTTGGTGGGCGGAATGAAGGTCTCCTTGATCGTCCGCGGGCTGACCCAGCGGATGAGGTTCCACATCGACCCCGCCTTGTCGTTCGTCCCCGAGGCGCGCGAGCCGCCGAAGGGCTGCTGGCCGACCACGGCGCCGGTCGGCTTGTCGTTGACGTAGAAGTTCCCGGCCGCGTAGCGAAGCTTCTCGCCCGCCTCCTCGATCGCCTCGCGCTCGTTCGCGAAGACGGCGCCCGTGAGGCCGTAGGGCGCGCCCCGGTCGACGAGCTCGAGCGTCTGCGACCACTCGCGCTCCGGGTAGACGTACGCCGTCACGACCGGCCCGAAGAGCTCGTCGCGGAGGAGGCGGAAGTTCGGGTCGTCGGTCTCGATCACCGTCGGCTCGACGAAGTAGCCCTCGGAGTCGTCGGTGCCGCCGCCGACGAGGACGCGCGCGCCGTTCCCCCTCGCCTCCTCGATCGCCTCCTTCTGGGTGCGGAAGGCGCTGCCGTCGATGACGGCGCCCATGAAGTTCGAGAAGTCGGCGACGTCGCCGACCTTGATCGCTCCGACCTCCTCGACGAGCCGCTCGCGGAGCTCCGGCCACAGGCTCTGCGGCGCGAACACGCGCGACGCGGCGGAGCACTTCTGCCCCTGGTACTCGAACGAGCCGCGGACGATCGCGGCGGCGACCGCCTCCACGTCCGCGGAGGGGTGCGCGACGATGAAGTCCTTGCCGCCCGTCTCGCCGACGATCCGGGGGTAGCTGCGATAGCGCTCGATGTTCCCGCCGATCGTGCGCCACATGTCCTGGAAGACGCCCGTCGAGCCGGTGAAGTGGACTCCGGCGAGCTCCGGGCTCGCGAGCGCGGCGTTCCCGATCGTCGCGCCCGCGCCGTAGACGAGGTTGATCACGCCCGGCGGCAGCCCCGCCTCCTGGAGGATGCGCATGACGTAGTACGCGGAGTAGGCGGCCGTCGAGGCGGGCTTCCAGACGACGGTGTTCCCCATCAGCGCGGGCGAGGTCGAGAGGTTGGCGCCGATCGCGGTGAAGTTGAACGGGCTGACGGCGAAGACGAAGCCCTCGAGCGGCCGGTACTCCAGCCGGTTCCAGACGCCCGGCGAGGAGATCGGCTGCTCCTCGTAGATCCG
>DASQWB010000094.1:0-6060 GCA_035640455.1 Gaiellaceae bacterium
GACACAACTCGCGGCAAGAATCCTGCCGATCATCGAGACCTCCCCAAATCTGTTCGCTGGGCCCGCAGCCGGTCGCCCGAACTGCGTCGATCGGTCTCGCCTCCCCGTGGTCGTCGCGTTCCAAACGTACAGCGGCAAGCAGCGCTTTGGTGCCTTCGGGCTTAGCTAGGGTGACTCCGCTCGCCAGCGCGCGACTCGGGCAGCGGTAGGTCTAGACGAGCCCGATCGCGCGCGGCCCGCGCCGCTCGAGGTGAGCCGCGATCGGGGTCGGTGTTCCGATGGCGACCACCCGCGGCCCATGCGTCTCGAACGGCCGCTCGAACGTCGATGAGAGTCGAGTCTCCGACGCGCGCCTATGCGGTGCCTGCACAACGACGGGCTCCCCGCTGTCCGTATGTCGCGCAGCCGGAACCGCGGACGCGTCGCGTTGATCCCGCTCGCGCGCGTCGTGCCCATCTCCGAGCGACGTGACGACCTCCAGCGCCGCCCTGAACGGCGAGCTCCGGGACGCGCCCGCTCATTGCAACCCGTGCTCGCTCGCCACCAGAGCACCAGAGCCATCTCACTTCACCTCGTCGGCGCAGTTCGCCACGCGAGCCGCTCCGGGCCGGACGACGGCACGTAAGCCCCGTGGGCAGTCCCCGTACGCTTCGCGCCCGAGCCGGCGCTCGCGCCGGCTCGGCCGCGCGGCGGCCCCCGCGGTGACGGATCGTTACCGCACCGTCTCGCGCGACGCTGGCGGCGCTTCTTCTGGCAAGACCGAGCCGGTACCTCGAATCGAGCGTCACGAAAAAGCGCGCATTGTGCGGTTACTGCGCGCGACAGGGCCTTGAACCACGTCGATAGTAGTGCGATGGTTCTAGCGCTTCGTACGGAAGCGGTCGTCAGCCAGCGCTAATGGGCGGGCGCTGGCGACTGGCTCTGACACAGCCGAGGGGTCGACGAGATGGGGGGCCATCTGATGACAGTCGACTCCTCGGCTCCTATCTTCTCCGACGTGTCTGCAACAGCCGCGCCGGGGCGGCAGCTTTCGCCGGAGGAGCAGGAGGAGTTCCAGGCGTTCGCACGTCGTACTGCTGCGAGCGACTCAGAGCTCGTGAGGACGGACTGAGGCTGCCGCTAACGGCGGGATCAGTGACCGGAAGCAGTGCGACGGCTGCGACGCATGCCCAGCATGTACGGCAGGCCGCGGCCGGCGACGTCGACCGTCCTCCCGAGGCGTTCGAGCCACGACGGATCCGGTAGCGGAGGGAGTGAGCCCGCCAGGTCTCCGATGTCCACGAAGTAGGTGCGAACGGGCCCGATTCCCTCGAGGTCCTGCGAGACCTCGTGCACTGGATCGGGCAGGGCGGCTGCACCGGTCCGGTAGAGCTCTTCGGAGAAAAGGAGGTACTCCGGAGCCTGGACAGGATTCTTCAGCAGCCGATGGACGAGGATGACGTCGATCCCGACGAGCTTGCGCCGTTGCCTGATCGTCTGCGTGGCGACCTCGCCGATGTGCGCGACGAACTTCAGCTTCAGGTTGTGCGCCTGAACGCAACCGTCGCACGGGCAGAGGTTGCTCGCGACATGCTGCCGCTCGAGGTGGAATGCGCGGTGCATGCCGACAGCGGCCTGCGTCGTTGCGGCAACCGTCCCGCCGCCGTCCAGCGTGTCAGCCCGACGAGAGAGGAAGGCCGCGTCGCCTTCGATCTCGATTAGGTCGAAGCCGGGCGCCGCGTCGATCACCTTTTCGAGCAGCCTCGCAGTGTTCACCTCGGCATGGGCGAGACTCATCCGATGGGAGCGCATGTACTCCGTATAGCCGCCGATGTCAGCGATCAGGAGGAGCGCTCGCTCATGGCCCATGGCGGAGATCCTACTCGCAGCATTGGCGCTGACCTGCTCGCGGATGGTGCGCCGCCCGTCGTAGGCCCCCCAGCGGAAGCCCCGTGGGGTGTGGCTCAGGCGCCACCGGAGAGTGCGGCAGGTCGCGGGACGGAGACGGGAGGTTGTACCCCGCGGGGGCCACGTCGTTCGGCGCGTCTGCATGGAACAGCGAGGCCAGGTATTGGAGCTGGCCGCGCCCCGGACCGTACTCGAACATCCCGCCGCTGTAGCCGCCGCTGCCGTGCGCGACGAGGTGGTCGTAGGTGTCGAACTCTTTAACGAGGCGGTGTACTGGCTGCGAGGCTAGGTAGTGGGTCTGGCGGTGGGGCGCTCCAAACGGCACCCCCGCTCGCGCGCGACAGGTTCGTCCGAACCGCGCCGCGTCGGACGGGTAGACCTACCCGCTTATGCCGGCGCCGCGTGCGAGGCGTGTTTGTGCGACGTCGAGGCCTGCGGCGTGGGCGGCGGCGTGTCCGGTGACGGCGGCGAGGAAGTCGTCGCGTTGGAGGGCGTAGAGGCGGGAGTCGATGGTGGCGGTGACGGTCGGGGTGCGGGGGACGTCGTGGAGGAGCGCTATCTCGCCGAAGTAGTCGTCTTTGTGGGCGGCGGCGTGGTGGCCGCGGGCGTCGATATCGAGCTCGCCTTCGGCGACGATGTAGAAGCGGTCGCCGGGGTCGCCGGCGCGGATGACCAGCTCGCCGGCGGAGACGGAGACGGGGGTGAGGGTTGCGGCGAGGCGTTCTTTGGCGGCGATCGAGAGTGGCGCGAACATCGGCACGCGCTCGATCAGGTCGAGCTCGGCGGCCGGGGCGGCCTGGTCGATCTCGAGCAGCCACCGGTAGGTGGCGAGGGTGAGGAGCGGGAGGATCGCGCCTACGGCGACGAAGGCGGGCCGCGGGCCGAGCGCGGCGACGAGCGCGGGGGCGGCTATTGACCCGAGCGCGACGGCGTCCATGGCCAGGCCCCAGAGCACGCCGAGGACGCGGGTCAGGATCTCGTCCGGGACTGTCCGCTGGAGCAGGGTGATCGCCGTGACGTCTTCGACGCTGTTGGCTGCGCCGACGATGGCGAGCAGCACGCCGGCGAGGGCGAGCCCGGGCAGCGGGGCGATCAGTGCGATCGGGAGCCCCCAAAAGACGAGCGCGAGCCCGAAGGCCGCGGCCAGCCGCCGTCCACCAAGGGTCATCGCCCCGAACGCGCCCAGCAGCCCACCGACGCCGATCACCGCGGTGAGGAAGCCGACCACGTCGGCGCTGCGGTGCAGGACGCGGAAGACGGCGACGACGATCAGGACGTTGAGGCAGCCGCGCACGAACGCCTGCGCAACCGCGAGCGCGACCAAGAGCCGCGGCCGGGGCGCGCGCGCGATCGCCCGGAACCCGGCCCCGACCACACGCGCGAGGCCGTCTTCCTTGCCCGCCGCAGCGAGCTCGACTCGCCCCGCAACCCGCACCCGTCCGGTCAGCGCGGCGGCGGCCAACAGCAGCGCCGCGCCACCGATGAAGACGACGCCGACATCGGCGAAGGCAACGAGCAGGCCTGCCAGCAGCGGTCCGGCAAGCGCTCCGAGGCTCTCCACCGTCGAGGTGGCGCCGTTCGAGGCGATCAGCTCCTGCGGCGTTCGGGCAAGCGAGGGCAGGAGCGCTTGCAGGGCCGGCCTGATCAGCGTCGTGGCGACGCCGAAGAGGGCAGCGAAGAGGAACACCAAGACGCGATCGCCGGCGAGCGCGGCCGCCCCCGAGGCAGCGAGCGCGGCCGCGCCCGCCAGCGCGAGCGCAAACAGAAAGCGCTCACGCCGGAAGCGGTCGCCGAACGACGCCGCTAACGGGGCAACCGCCGCTGCGGGCAGCAGGCGAACGAGGCCGGCGACCCCGACCGCCGACGTTCCGCCCCGCTGGTACGCGAACACACCAAGAGCGACGAAATGCGCCCATTCAGCAGCGATCGCCGCGCCCAAGCCAGCTCAACCCGGCGCAGGTTCTCGTTCCGAGCGGCGGCAGCGAGCGCCGAAACGACCAGCCGTAGACGGCCCACAACGGAGATTGAAAACCTTCGCCAACGGCAGAACAAGCAAACGCGCCAGGCGCTTCCTCAGATGCCTTGGCGCGACGACCGGCGCGCACCCGCCGGCACTACCGCCGCGCGCCGGTCTCGAGCGCCTCGAGCATCGTCCGCGCAACGATGACACGCGGACGCTTGGCCGTCTCGACCAGCCGGCCGACGACGACGGACTCGGCCACAGGCTCGGCGAGCACGAGCGCCTTCGTTTCTGAGCGACTGCGTGCAGACCCCGCGCGCCGACGAGCGCGCGAAAGAGGCGACACGCTGAGCGCCGCAGGCTCAGATCCTGCATCCGCCGGAGCGGCAGGCCGACCAGCGAGCTATCTCTTGACGGATGCCCTTCGGCCGACTCTGCCCCCGCACCGGTGTCATCTACTTCGGCGGCAGGTGCCAGTGCTCGGCCTGCGTCGCGTACCGGAAGCGGGTCAATCAAAGGCGCGGAGGAGACCGCACGCGGTACGACAGCGAGCACCAACGCCGTGCCGCCGCAGCGATCCAAGCCCAGCCCTATTGCGCCGACTGCGGCCACACCGGCTCGGCGGCCAATCCACTGACCGCCGACCACGAACGGCCGCTCGCCCACGGCGGGAAACACGGCCCCCTCACCGTCCGCTGCCGGCCCTGCAACAGCCGACGAGGCGGATGTCGTCGAGGCGGGAGGCGCCGACTGGGGAGGTGCAGGAGCGGCAGCGGACGATCAGCAGGCCGCGCCACAGTCGAAGGGCGCGGGGGCATCTTTGATGCGCTGACGGGCAGACGCCTCGGCACCTGGATACTCGGCTTGCACTTCCAGTCCGCCGAGCTAGCGAAGCTGGCGCTGGCGCTGGTCGTCAGCTGCTTCGCCTGCACAGCCCTCGGCCTCTGCATCGGCGCGCTCGGCCTGCGCGGCCGGTCGGTCAGCGTGTTCGCGGCCTGCATCGGCGCCCTCATGCTGATCGTCTCCGGTGCCAACGTGCCATTCGATCGTCTTCCTCACGTCGTGCGGACGGTCGCCTCCGGCTCCCTTTGACGCACGGGATAACGGCTGCGCGGCAGGTCGTGAACGGTGCCAGCGTTGGCCACGTCCGCAATCTCCTGGGCGCCGAGCTCGCAATCACCGCCTACTTCGCGGTCGGAGTGCTCCTGTTGCGCGTCTTCGAACGGCAGGCACGTGCCTCGGGCTCGTTCGAGCGCTTCTGAAAAGCTCGAACCCAGCACGCAGCTAGAGCTCCGCATGGCTGGAGTCAAGGCTCGAACTGCGGTGGCTAGGGCACCGGTCGGAGCCGTACCGGCCGGGCGAGCGCGGCTGGATCAAGGTGAAGCACCGGAGGTATTGGCGGTTCGGGGAGGAGCTCGAATCCGCGCAGCGTCGGCGCCGTGAGGCTGACGGTCTAGGCGCGGCGGAGCGGCATCGGGGCGGCCTCTCTCGTCTTCCACGCCGAGCGCGGGAACGGCGGGAAGCCCTCAGGGCGAGCCGACGAGTTCCGCGGGACGAGAATCGGTACGGATATCGAGCGCCTCTTGTAAATTGCAACAACTAGCGCTAGGTTCAACTGCGAGAGGCTGTACAGACCTCAACTGCGCTAACAGGCGTAGGGGATGAGGAGATCTTGCGTGATGAGCGCGCATGCAGGCGGCCATGCTGCGTTGGTTGTCGGTTCGGCGGCAATGTCGAACGAATGCGGCTCCTTGCACCGGGGAACTTTCTCTCCGCCTCCTGCGGCAATCCCGGCTCCGACCAACGGGAGAGGGCCGGGCCGAGGGATGAGGAGGGGATTGATTGAGCGCTGAGGGTTGACGCCAGGGGCGGTCGCAGAGCAAAGGATGCTCGTTTCGTCGCGCCGCCTGTGAACCGAGGGGTCGTTGAGAGGGCGCTACGGCGTTCCTCTGGAATCAACGACGAAAGAAGGTTCGGTAATGGCGACACGAACAGCACGGAAGAGAGGCAATCGGTGGGCGGCGGTCGCGGCTGCTGTCGCCGTGGGAGGCATGGCTGCGATCACGGGTGGGGCGTTCGCGGACACGATCTTCGTGGATGGCGACTCGGTTGCGCAGCCGCCGAACATCAACATCGGCGGCGCGGGGAATCGTCCCTGCTCCGATCTGGGCAAGTCGATCGCCGGGGCGGCGACGGTGAAGTACAGCGGCAGC
>DASQWB010000095.1:0-15485 GCA_035640455.1 Gaiellaceae bacterium
CCCCCGGAAGTACTTCTGCGCGACGATGTTCGTGGCCGTCTGCGACCAGAACTTCGGGAACTCGACGCCCTTCTGCTCGAAGACCGGCTTGTCCTTGCCGGGGATGTAGGCGTCGCGCTCCTCCCACTCGACCTCCTCGTATGGATCGCGGCCGGGAATCGTGAAATAGCGCTTGACGCCGAGGCTCGCGGCCTCGTCCACGACGACGTTCACGAGCTCGTCCGAGCCGGTTTCGGGGGTCTGGATCTCACGAGCAGCCGCCATGCCTCTCCTCCAAAGAAGGTTATCCGGGGGCGCCCTCCCTGCAGGCGCGGACTAGGCAATTTAGGGGGTGGCCCGGACGGAGCTTAGCGGTGGTCGCGCGGTCCCTCGGCGGGAGCCGGAGCGGGCATCACGCGGCGAGCCTGGATGCGTCGCGCGACGAAGCTGCCGCCGGCGGCAGCGAGGAGGAGGAACGCGATTCCCGCGAGGACGAGCAGCGGGAGCGGCACGGAGTCCGCGTTCGAGGGGCCGATCTTGTCGATCAGCCGCGAGATGAGCCCCTTCGGCGGCTCCTTCGGGTCGTTGCTGAAGATGACGGGCGCGGCGTTGCGCTTGCCGGTGCCCGGCGGGTCGTCCTTGTGCCGGAGCCGGTCGAGCATTGCGCGCTGGATCTCGTCGGCCGCGTCGGCGTAGGCCTGGACGTCCGCGGGGAGGTGCTGCTTCGCCTGCTCGTAGCACGGGATCGGGTAGGTGCCGTCGATCCGGCCGTCGTGGTACCAGTCGCTGATCACGAGCTTCCAGCACGGCGTGCCGGCCGAGGCGGGTGCCGCTGCGATCGAGAGGGCCAGCGTCGCCGCCAGCGTGGTGAGGAGAAGGAAAAGCTTCAGCACGCGCGATCGTAGAGAACGGTTCGGCTCCCCTGCCCCGTGACCTGCGTGCGTGAACCATCGCCGGCCGGCGGGGAAGGAGACCTGCGGAGTCTCGCCAAGCGCCGTGAGGCTCGGGTAATTGGGCTGTAAGGCGTTTGTGAAGTGGAGCTAGGGTCTCGGGATGGCATTCCTCCTCACGCGCATCAACGTCGGCGACTACGACGCCTGGAAGCCGCTGTTCGACCAGGACGTGCCCCAGGCCCGCGCGGCGGCGAAGGGGTACCGGATCTTCCGGAGCGTTGACGACCCCGGCGAGGTGTTCGTGCTCGTCGAGTTCGGCTCGGCGGACGACGCCATTCAGGGACGCGAGCGGCTGCTCGGCTCGGGGGTGCTCGACCGCTTCTCGGACAAGTCGGGCCCGACGCTCGTCGAGGTCGCCGAGGCCGTCGGCTACTGACGCCCGACCTGCCGCCTTCGGACCGACAGACGGCCGTGGTAGCTTCAACCGCCATGCGCGCGGCTGCGGAAGTCGCGGCCCCGCGGCTCCGCTCGATCCCATTCAGGGCCGGCACCGTCGCCGGCGGCGCGACGGTGCTCCTCTTCTGGGCGCTCTTCTTCGGCGGCGGCTCGCGTGACCTCTCGATGTCGTGGCTCGGGACGGCGACGGTGCTCGCTGCGGCGGCGGCGATCGCGGCAGCGTTGCTCGGCGTCCTGCCGTGGCCCGAGCTCGACCAGGCCGCGATCGCCTTCGTCGTCCTCGCCGGGCTCTTCGTGCTCTGGAACGGCGCCTCGATCGCATGGTCGCTCGACCCCGACCGCTCGTGGGCGTACACGAACCGTGGGCTCGCCTACCTCGCCTTCGCCTGCCTCGGGCTCTTCGTCGGCACGATCGTGCCGCGCGCGCCGCGCGCCGCGGCGAGCGCCTTCGCCGTCTTCCTCGCGGGCGTGCTCGGCTGGGCGCTGCTCGGCAAGGTCGTGCCGTCGCTCTTCCCGGACGGCGGCCGGCTCGCCCGACTCCGCTCGCCGATTGGCTACTGGAACGCGCTCGCGCTGCTCGCGGACTGCGCGGTCGCGAGCGGCCTGTGGCTCGCCGCGCGGAAGGAGCACCGGCACGCCGTGCGCGTCGCCGGGGTCGTCCTCCTCTACGCGGCCGTCGTCTCGATCCTCCTCGCGTACTCGCGCGCGGGCGTGCTGGTGGCGGTCGCCGTCGTCGCGATCTGGCTCGCGCTGCGGCCGGAGCGCCTCGAGAGCCTCGCTGCCGCCGGGCTCGCCGCTGTTGCGGGCGGGGCGATCGCCGGCTGGGCGGTGACGCGGCCCGGGATCGCCCACGACGTGCAGCCGTACTCGACCCGCCTCCACGACGGGGCGATCTTCGGCGTCGTCTTCCTCGTCGGCGCTTTGATCGTCGCCGTCGCCGCTGCCTCGCTGCTGCGCGCCGACGCCGAGACGCCGCTCTCCCCCGAGCGGCGGACCGAGCTCGTCCGAATCTCGCTCGTCGCGGTCGGCGTCCTCGCCGTCCTCCTCTTCGCCGGCTCGACGATCAAGGCCGGCGGGCCCGGCTCCTGGCTCGACGCGCGCGTGCACGAGTTCACGAGCAACGTAGGCGTCTCCGAAACGCCCGGCCGCGTCACGAGCTTCAGCTCGAACCACCGCTGGGCGTGGTGGAAGGAGTCGTGGAGCTCGTTCCTCGACCGCCCGCTCGAGGGCACCGGCGCGGGCTCGTTCGTGCTCGTCCACCGCCCGCGCCGCTCGACGTCGCTCGACGTGACGACCGAGCCGCACAACGTGCCGCTCCAGTTCCTCGGCGAGACGGGGCTCGTCGGCTTCCTGCTCCTCGGCGGGGCGGCGGTGGCGGCGGCGCTCGCGATCCGCGCGACGCTGAGGCGGCTCGACGGCGACGACCGCCCGGCGGCGCTGGCGCTCGCGCTCGCCGCGGTCGCGTATCTCCTCTGGTCGGTCGTCGACTTCGACTGGGACTTCGTAGCGGTGACCGGGCCGACCTTCTTCCTGGTCGGCGTGCTGCTCGCGGCGGGCCGGCCGAGCCGCCTGCGCCGCGGCGCAGTGGCGCGGAGGCCGCTGTCGGCGACGGGGGCGGTGCTCGTCGCGCTCGCGGCCGCGCTCTCGCTGCTCAGCCCGTGGTTCTCGCAGCAGCGGCTCGAGGCGAGCCTCGTCGCCTACCAGCACCGGAACTTCGGCGCGGCGCTCGCCGCGGCCCGCGACGCGCACTCGTACGACCCGCTCGCGCTCGAGCCGCTCCTCTGGTGGGCGGGCCTCGAGGGCGCGACGGGCAACCTGCCCGAGGCGAAGCGGCTCTACGGCAAGGCGGTTCGCCTCAAGCCGAAGGACGCCGAGGCCTGGTTCCAGTTCGGCGAGTTCGAGCTCAAGGTGGACTGCTTCCCGGCTCGCGCGTACCAGTATCTGAACCGCTCGTACACGCTCGACCCGTTCGGGCCGACGAGCCGAAAGGGTGGGCCACTCGACCAGGCACGACGGCTCGTGAACATCTCGAGGGAGAAGCCCCGCCGCGCCCGTTGCGGCTGAGCTGTCTCGTCCGGACCAGGCCAATTTGGCGAATTGACGGGGCGGCGTTAGCGCGCGGATCATGAGCGCCGATGTTGCATTGGCGGCACGTAAGTCATGCTCTAGGGTTCGGCCGTGCGGCGGCTGGTTTCCGCGAGTCGATGGATCTCTATCGTCGGCCTTGCCGTCGGTATCTTTTTCCTGCTCTTTCGCTTTTTCGTCGATGGTCGCTCACTCTTCCGCGCCTTCGTCGAGGCGGCGACCGCAAGCTTCGCGGCGATGGTCGTCGGAGGCGTGGCACATCGCTTCTGGGGCGGCGCGCAAGTGGTGGAGGCGAGCGCCGGCCCGAGCGGGGCGGCGGTGAGGTTCATCCGATCTGCAAGGCCGCCTGTCCGCGACCTCGCCGAGGATTGGCTTGGAGACCTGGAGCTGATCAACAAACGACTGCTCGCGCTCGAGAAGGCGGTAGACGAGCTCCGAGCGGCCCAACCGCCTGCCGACGTCTGAGAGTAAACTTCGGTTCTTACTCCCGGACGGAGAGACCGATGTGGCGTCGGAGAAGGGACAGGCAAGGGACGCGCGCGGTGCTGTCGCGAAACGAGGCGTCGCCAGAAGAGAAGTACGAGGAGTTCGCGCGCGAGATCGACCGCCTGCGCACGCGGGTCGACGAGACGCTGGACGAGCTGGAAGAGATCGCGGCCGGGATCGACGGCGACGCAGCGCGCGAGAAGGAAGAGCGGGAGGCGAGCTAGCTCGCGCCGAGCACGAGGGCGAGGTGCGCGCCCTGGAGCTGTGACCGGCGCAGGCCGTCGAGCGGCGTGACGATCCGGATCCGCGCGTCGCGCGCGAGGCGCACAGCCTCGGGGCGGAAGCCGGGCCGGTACATGACGACGCTCCGGCCGTAGGTCCTCCGCGGCGCGTTGCCGACGCCGCCGATCATGTAGCCGAGCCCGCGCACGTGCTCCGCCTCGGCGGCCGCGGCGCCGGTGCGGCCGTTCCCGTTCAGGACGAGGACGGAGGTTTCGCCGCGGGTGAGAGTTGGCTGCTCCGGCTTCGGCTTCGCCGCTCGCTTCGCCAGCGCGGGCGCGAGCACCTTCGCCGTCGCCTCGCGCCGGACGTGCCGACCGAGCGCGGGCGCGACGAGGACGATCCCCGCGACGAGGAGGACGACGAGCTCGACCGCGGCGACCGCCGCGGCGATGATCGCGCGGGTCCGCCAAGGGTGCGCGAGGTCGAGCGGCTGCGAGATGGAGTGCTCCACGGCGGACCGCCAGATTCGCGCCGGTTTATGCGGATCCTTCTACCCAGGCGCGTCGACCGGTCGGTTCAGACGGATGTGCGGGAAACCCGCACATCCTGAGGTCGGCGCCGCAAGCGGCGCCTCAGTCGCGCTCCTCCTCCTCAGTCGCCGTCCTCGATCCGGCCGTCGTGGATGCGGACGATCGAGTCGCACCGTCCCGCGACGACCGGGTCGTGCGTCGCCACGAGCACCGTCGCTCCTCGCTCGTCGCGGAGCCGGAGCAGTAAGTCCATGATCTCCTCGCTCGTCCGCGAGTCGAGGTTGCCGGTCGGCTCGTCCGCGAGCACGAGGATCGGATCGTTCACGAGCGCCCGTGCGATCGCCACCCGCTGTTGCTCGCCGCCGGAAAGACGCGACGGCAGCGAATCGCCTCGCCCCGCGAGGCCCACCGCGGCGAGAAGCTCCTCCGCCCGCTCGCGCGGGTCGAAGCGCGGCTTGAAGGGCAGGAGCGGCGCGGCGACGTTGTCCGCGGCCGACAGAGCCGCGAGGAGGTGGAAACGCTGGAAGACGAAGCCGATCCGTCGCCGGTAGCGCGTCCGCTCTTTCGGCGACTGCTTCGTGAGTTCCACGTCGCCGACACGAATCGTCCCCTCGTCCGGCACGTCCATCGCTCCGATCACGTGGAGCAGCGTCGACTTCCCGGATCCCGAAGGCCCCATGACGGCGGTGACGGTCCCGGAGTCGATCCTGAGGCGAACGTCCTCGAGGGCCGTGAGGACGCCTCCGTCTCCGATCGCGTACCGCTTGCTGACGCCGTCGACCTCGACGAGCCGCTGCTCGCTACTCATCGGCGGCAAGGACGGTAGGGGGCGTGAGCCGTTCCAGCTGGGAGAGCGGGAGCAGCGAAGCGAGGAGCGTCGCGAGGATGCCGCCGCTCACGGCGGCCAGGGCTCCGAGCACGAGGGAAGAGAAGGGGACGGCGAGGAAGACGGCGCAGACGACGATCCCGAGCGCGGCTCCGATGAGAGTCGACCCCAGAGCGAGCGCGAGCGCCTCCGCGCCGACGACCCTCGCAAGGTGCCGTTCGCTCCAGCCGAAGGTGCGCAGGGTGACGAGCTCGGCCTGCCGCTCGCGCAGGTTGAGGTAGAGGACGTCCGCGATCGAGAGCGCAGCGAGGGCGATCACGAGCCCGACCGCCAGGTAGTCGAAGCCGCGGATCTCGATCGAGATCGCGTCGCCGAGCAGCGTGCCGGCGAGCACGCCCTGGAAGGAGCGCTGGACGGCGAGCAGAACCGTCAGCGCGCACGCCCCGAGCATCAATCCGCAGCCGCCGACGAGCGCCCGCGCCGGCACTCGGCGCAGGTTGACGAAGGCGAGCCGGGTCAGGTCCTGCACCGGATGGGTGCGCTTTACGTCGGCGACCGGCGGCCGCAGGGCAGTGAGCGGCTCCGCGCGCGCGGCGTGCCAGGCCGGCAGGAGCCCGGCGACGAGCGCGATCGCGAGCGAGACCGGCAAGACGAGCAGCGTCACCCAGAGCTGGGCGTGCAGCGACAGCACCGCGACGAGCGCTGCCGCGATGCCGACGCCGAGCAGGCCGGCCAGGAAGCCGATCACCAAGACTTCGCCGAGCAGCGCCGAGAAGATCATCCGCGGCGACCAGCCGAGCGTCAGCAGCGTTCCGATCTCCGCCCGGCGCACACGCGCGGCGGCGTAGGTGCCGTTGCCGAGGAAGAGACAGCACAGCAACGGGATGAGGGTGAACAGGGCGAGCTGCTTGCGCCCGACCCCGTTCAGGAAGGCGACCGACACGCCCTTCTTCACCCAGCCCTCGCTGAGCGTGAGCGCGGGCCGGCCGAACTTCCCCCGCGGCAGCCGGATCGTCAGCGGGTGCGGAGACGACCCCGCGGTGATGTCGACGTCGAGGCCGGTGCGGTTGTGGATCCGCAGCGCCACCGACCGGATCCGCGCCTCGCTCCGCGCATCCGGTCCGGTGGCGCCGGACACGCGGACGCGAATCACGCTGATCGGCGCCTTGGCGTCGAGCGGGGGGCTACCGACGAAGCTCCTGCGGTGCGTGAACGCGCCGAGCGCGCGGATCGTCGTCAGCATCAGCGGCGGCTGCTGGATGTAATCGGCGAGGTTCTGCGTCGGCGCCAGCGGCTGGCCGTGGAGGATCCGGGTGCTCTCCGCGCCGCGGGGCTCGAGGAGCGGCGGGTAATAGGTCTCGAGGGGCACCTTCGACAGCGGCGAGAAACCTGGAAGCTTCGCCGGGTCGTAGCGGCCGACGATGGCGAAGGTGGGCCGCGCTGCGACGTTGCCGGCCAGGATCTGCGCCGACCCCGGGTGGTTCGTCAGACGGCGGAACTGGACGTCGCGGTTGTCGGCGGGAACGCCCACGAACCCGGTCGCCGCGTACACGGGATTGCTGTACGCCTGGAGGCGGTTCGTCGTCGTCAGCGGCTGCAAGGCGCCGCCGGCGAGGCGTCGATACGTCGTGGCTGAGACGGTCCAGAAGTTCGGGGAGTCGTTCGTCGTGAACCCCCGGACGACCCGGCCGCCGAAGAGGAGCCCGCGGTATCCGGTCGCGATCGGCACCGCGGCGTGTCCGACGACGGTGCCTCGTGCGCCGGTGAGGAACGAATAGGCGGTCGTCCCCCGCGGCCAGCCCGCCGGAGCCTTGCGGGTCTGACCGGCGGGGCACGGGAGGTATCGAACCTCGCAGATTCCCGCCGTCAGCAGCCCCGGCACGTCCTTCGGCCGGTGAATCCGCAGCCGCTCGACGGCGACGTCCAGCGTCTCGCGTACGTAGTTGCGCCGGCTGACCATGACTGGCACGAACCGATGTCCGAACCCGCCGATCTGGGAGACGAAATCTCGATCCTTCGGCTCGAGCGCACGTCCTGATACCACCGCGCGGTCGAGGTGGAGCAGCCGCTCCTCCTGAACCGGGTCGATCGCGGCCAGCAGGATCGGGTAGACGCCGCCCGCTACCGCGCCGATGCCCTTCGGCACCGGGACCTTGGACCAGAAGTTGAAGAAGTTGTTCCGGTTGACGTGCGGCGTCTTCGCGGAGAAGCAGAAGAGCCGGCCCGCCGAGCTGAATGGCGTCACCGACTCGGGGTTCGACGCGCTGAAGCCGACACAGACCTGTTGGGGACCCTGGCCGGGGACGATCTCGTCCGGGTCTCCGGGGTAGCCGCGCACGGGCGTCGCTGTGAAGCGGTGATTCCGGTTGTAGTAGACGTAGAGAGTGGCTTCCGGGTAGACGGATGCGCCGTTGTGCGCGACCCAGCTGAGGCGCAGTCGGTAGAGCTGGACGGGATCGAGGTTGACGAAGCGCTGGATCGAGACCGGGATGTAGCCCCACGGGAGCACGTAGCCGACGTTCGCGATCGGCGCCGCGACCTCGACTCCCGACATCGACTCGATCTCGCGGTACTGCTTCTTGCTAATCCCGCCGAAGATGCCCGAGAGGTAGTTGTCGCGGACGAGGCCTCGCGTGCGCTCGAGCGACGTCTTCGAGCCCTCGGGGCGAACGAGGACGTCGTACGCGGGCCGGAAGCTGCTCTTCACCGAGCCCGTGACCTTCAAGCCACCAGTCTTCGCAGCGGCGGCGAGGAGGATGAAGCTCGCGCTGGCGGCGACGATCGCGACGCCGAGAGCGAGGACACGGCTGGGCCGATGGCGAAGCTGGCTCGCGACGAACCGTCTCACGTCAGCCCTTGGGCAACGGCTGCCAGCTCGGCACTTGAGCATCGACGCCGGGAGGCGTCAGCCGCCGTTTCGCAGTTCCGTCGGGGCGGACGAGGTACAGCGCGAAATCCCTTCTGTTGTGGCCTTCGGCGAACACGATCCACCGCCCGTCGGGTGACCACGCAGGCGTCGTGTCGTAGGCGGGATTCCGCGTCAGCCGGCGCGGACGGGCGCCGGTCGCGTGGACGAGGTAGAGCTCCTCGTTGCCGTCTCGATCGCTGACGAACAGGATCCGCTTTCCATCCGGCGACCAATCCGGGAGGTTGTCGGAGCCGGACGAGCGGGTGATCTGCCGCCGCCGCGACCCATTCTGCGCGATGAGGTAGAGGTGGGGTTGGTTGACGTCGCCTCCCTGGAAGACGAGCTCGTGACCTCGCGGCGACCACGACGGCACCTGGCCCGCGGTCAGCTTGTGGCGATTCGCCCCGTCGGGTCGCATGAGGAAGATCGCCGGCCGCATCGGAACCAAGTGCGTGAAGGCGATCCACTTCCCGTCTGGCGACCACGCCGGGTCGACGTCGATCGTGCCACTGTCTCTCTTCACGGTCGTCAGACGACGACGAGCGGAGCCGTCGGCGTTCGCCACGAAGAGCCCGGTCGGCGTCGAGTAGACGAGTCGCTTCCCGCCCGGAGCCCACGCGAGCTCCGCGGCGGCGGCGAGCCACCGGACGACGTGGACCTTTCGGGGCCGATTGACGTCGATCCACGAGATCTGTGCGCCGAAGCCGCCGGGTGAGACCGTGAAGTAGAGCCTTCCGTTCCGGCCCGGGAGGGTCCCGCCGGCGGAATCCAAAAGGCAGAAGGCGACCAAAAGGCTGCAAGCGCCGACGAGAGCTGCGCATCGCAAGGCAGAAAAGCGCTTGTTCGCCTCGATGGAGCGCACTATACGCATGGACCGAATGTAGATCTCGGCTTCGTCGTCTTGCCTACAAACCAACCCAGGTCGGTTGACATCAGGTTCATAGGCTCGTACCATCGCAGACAAAGTCGGCGAGTGGCGAGAGGAAGGAGACGCCGTGGACGTTCCCGACGTGACGGTGGACGAGCCGACGAATCGACGGAAGTTCCTACGCAAGCTCGGAGCTTTCGCGGCCGTAGGGCTTGGGGTTTCGATCTTCCCGGCGGCGGCGCGCGCCCAACCCGCATTCTGCTGCTACAGCGGCTCGTGCGGTTCCTGCGGAAATCCCAACTACCCCTATGCGTGGTACTGCTCGGGCGGCTGTAGCGGCCAGTGTTGCATCTGCCTCAGCCGGACGCCGGGCCAGGGCTGCTTCTACGTCAACTGCCCGTGCGCCTAGGTGTCGTCGGCCGGAGCCTCGCCTCGAGCGAGGCTTCGGCGCGACCTAGGTTCCGTCAGCCGATCCAGACCTTGCGCGAGTAGCCGACCGCCGCCACGGCACCGACGGCGGCGAAGGTGAAGAGCACGATCTGTCTCGCCCGCGGGTGGTTGCGCAGGAGCGCGGCGAGGGCGAGGAAGACCGGGAAGTCGGCGAGCAGGTAGCGGTCGAAGCTCGCGAGCGGGAAATAGGCGGGCGGCGAGAGCAGCACGAGCGCGAGCGTCGCGAGGGAGTAGAGCCCGAACGCGGGGCCTAGCCGCTTCCAGGCGACCCACGTAAGCGCGAGCGCGGCGAGGAGGAGGAGCAGGTGGATGGCATTCCACGTCGCGACCTGCTCCCGCGCCATGTAGCCGTGCTCTCCGCCCTGCCCGCGGGGGAGGTGGAGGACGAGCTCCGCGGCGCCGCGGCGGCCGCTCTGGATCGACTCCCAGAGTCCGCTGAGCGGCCCGAGCGCGTGCGTCCGTCGCAGCCAGAAGATCTTCTGCGCGTGCTGGAAGGCGAGCGCGTCGCCGACGTGTTCGTGCAGGTAGGCCATGTACGCGCCGAGCGTGGCCGGCAGGAGGAGGAGCGGCGCCGGGCGGAGGAGCTCGCGCGCCCGGCGTGGCCAGAGGAGGAGCAGGAGCGCGGGCAGGAGCGCGAGGCCGACGAGCCGCGTCGCGACCGCGAGACCGCCGCACATACCGGCGATCAAGACCCGGCCGCGGAGGGCCGCCAAAAAGGCGCCCGCCGACAGGGCGAGGAAGAGCGCGTCCGACTGGACGGCGGTGAAGACGAACGCGAGCGGGTAGAGGGCGACGAGGAGCAACGAGTCCCGAGCCCCGCCGGGACCGAGGAGTGGCCGGGCGATCTCGACGAGCACGACCGCCGCCACACCGGCCGCGACGAGCGAGAGGAGCACGCCGGCGACGACGGTCGAGCCGATGGCCTGCGAGAGCGCGTGGACGAGGAGCGGGTAGAGCGGGAAGAACGGCGTCGCCTGCTTCGAGTCGTAGCCGTGGTCGGCGATGTGCACGAACCACTGCGCGTCCCACTGGGCAAAGGTGTTGAAGAGGAGATCCGTCCGCGCCTCGTAGGCGCGGAAGGGAGCGACGGCGGAGCGGAGCGGCAGCCAGAGGAGCGCGAGCGCGGCGCCGATCCAGTACGCGACGCGGATGCCGACGAGCGTCCACGCCGGGTCGGCGCGCGGGGACCGCAAACTCGTGGCTAGCCGTGTGCGGACATCCACTCCCACGTCGCCCGCAGGCCCTCCTCGAGCGACCGCTGCGCCCGCCAGCCGAGCTCGCGCTCGGCGACCCCGGTGTCGAGGACGCTGCGCTGGAGCTCGCCCAGCCGCGCCGGAGCGAACTCGGGCTCGCGGCGCACGCCGGCGACGTCCGAGATCGCGTCGTAGAGCTCGAGCACCGAGGTCTCGCGGCCGGTCCCGACGTTGAGCACTCCGCCGTCGTGGTCGAGCGCTGCCAGCGTCGCGTCGACGACGTCGGCGACGAAGACGTAGTCGCGGGTCTGGCGGCCGTCGCCGAAGATGCGCGGCGTGCCGTCGCCGGCAAGGAGGCCCATGAAGATGGCGACGACGCCGGCCTCGCCGTGCGGGTCCTGCCGCGGCCCGTAGACGTTGCCGTACCGCAGCGCGACGTGGCGGCCGCCGTGGAGCCGGTTGTACGTGGCGAGATACTCCTCGCCGGCGAGCTTGGACGCGCCGTAGGGCGCGAGCGGCCGCCGGACCGAGTCCTCGCGCGCCGGCCCGCCGTCGGCTTCGCCGTAGATCGCGCCGCCGGTCGAGGCGAAGATCACCTTCGCCCCGTGCCGCCGAGCCGCCTCGAGGACGCGGAGCGTCCCGAGCACATTCACCTGCGCGTCGTAGACCGGGTCGTCCACGGACACCCGCACGTCCGCCTGGGCCGCGAGGTGGAAGCACGCCTCCGGCCGCACCTCGTCGAAGACCGCGTCGGCGTGGGAGCGGAGGTCCGCCTCGTGGAGGCGCGCGCCTTCCGGCACGTTCTCGCGCCGGCCGCTCGACAGGTTGTCGAGGACGTGGACCTCGTCGCCGCGCGCGACGAGCGCGTCGGCGACGTGCGAGCCGATGAAGCCTGCGCCCCCGGTGACGATCGCTCGCACTGCGTCTTATCCTAGGGCGGGCCGCGGCCGGCTTCGGGCCGAAGCGCCTCGTCGTCGGCCCGAGTCGTTACGGTTCGCTCGCCTCATCTCGTCCCTGCGCGCGTGGAGCGTCCCTGCAGTTGTTCGTCA
The DNA here is from genome assembly GCA_035640455.1 of Gaiellaceae bacterium. Lineage (GTDB taxonomy): Bacteria > Actinomycetota > Thermoleophilia > Gaiellales > Gaiellaceae > AC-50. Next base: position 11,946 of record DASQWB010000095.1, read on the forward strand.
CCTTCGAAGGCATAGACGGAGCCGGCAAGAGCACGCAAGTCGGGCTCCTGAAGGCCTTTCTCGAAGCGCAGGGACGGACGGTCGTCGTCTCTCGCGAGCCCGGCGGGACCGAGGCCGGCGAGCGGATCCGAGAGCTCCTCCTCGACGGCTGCGACATCTCGCCGCGAACGGAGGCCTCGCTCTTCGCGGCGGCGCGGGCCGAGCTCGTCGAGGCCGTCGTCCGGCCTGCTCTCGCGAGCGGGTCCGACGTCATCGTCGACCGCTACCTCGACTCGTCGCTCGCGTATCAGGGCATCGCGCGCGGGCTCGACTTCGACCTCCTTTACGCCTGGAACCTCGACATGGTGGACGGGATCCTTCCGGACAAGACCTTCCTGCTCGCGCTCCCGGCCGAGGACGCGAGCCTCCGGCTCGGGCCTCGCGACCGGCTCGAGCGGGAGTCGGTCGTGTTCAGGAGGAAGGTCGAGGAGGCGTATCGCGAGCTCGCGCGGAGGTTCGCCGGCCGGATCGTCGAGCTCGACGCCTCCGCCGGCAAGGAGGAGATCGCGGCTCTCGTGCGCGAGAACGTCCGTCAGCTGCTCGGAAGCACCGCGGCGCGCGTAGCGTGTTCGTGACGTTCGAGGGCATCGGCGGCGCCGGGAAGACAACACAGGCCGAGCTGCTGAAGGAGGCGCTCGAGGCGGAAGGCGGGGACGTCTTGCTCACGCGGGAGCCGGGCGGGACGCCGCTCGGCGAGCGGCTCCGCGAGCTGCTCCTCTACGGGGACGAGATCTCGCCATGGACGGAGGCCGGTCTGTTCATGGCCGCCCGCGCCGAGCTCGTCCACGGTGTCATCGCGCCGGCGCTCGAGCGGGGAATGGACGTCGTCTGCGACCGGTATGTCGACTCGTCGCTCGCGTATCAGGGCATCGCCCGGGGCCTGGGCGTCGAGCGCATCCTCGACCTGAACCTACCCGCGATCCGCGGACTGCTCCCGGACCGCACCTTCTTCCTCGCGATCGACGTCGAGGTGGCGCAGGACCGCCGCGAGAAGAGCGACCGCATCGAGCGCAGCGACCGCGATGCGATGATCCTCGATCGTGCTTACCGGGAGCTCGCGCAGCTCTTTCCGCGCCGGATCGTCACCGTCGAGGCCGGAAAGCCGGCCCGAGAGGTCGCGGGGCTGATCCGTGAGCAGCTTCGAGACCTTCCCTGAGCAGGCCGAGGCGAAGCGCCTGCTCCGCGCCGCGCTCGCCGAGGGCCCCGCGCACGCCTACCTCTTCCACGGCCCCGCGGGCGTCGGCAAGCGGGCGGCGGCCATCGCGTTCGCGGCCGAGCTCCTGGGCGGCGAGGAGCGGGTCGAGCGGCGGGCGCACCCCGACCTCTACCTGCTCGAGCCGCTCGGCGACCAGATCCGGATCGACGCCGTCCGCGAGCTGCGGCGCGACCTCCACATGCGCCCGTTCGAGGCCGACCGGCGCGTCTACCTCGTCTTCGGCGCCGATCTCATGAACGAGGACGCGGCCGACGCGCTCCTCAAGGACCTCGAGGAGCCGCCGCCTTACGCCGTGCTCGTCCTCGTCGCGAACGAGCTCGGGCCGCTTCCGGAGACGATCCGCTCCCGCTGCCAGCTCGTCCCGTTCCGGCGGCTCTCCGAGCGAGCGGTGCGCGAGGAGATCGCCCGTCGCGCGCCCGGCCTCGGCGGCGAGGAGCTGACGGCGCTCGCCCGCCTCGCGGCCGGCCGGCTCGACCGGGCGGCGCGGCTCCTCGACCCGGCGGCCGCCGAGAGGCGCGCGACGCTCCTCGACGTCGCCCGCAGCATCTATCGCGACACCGACTTCGAGCCGGCGGCCGCGGCGGCACGGTTGATGGAGGCCGTGCGCGCGCGCGGCGCGGCGGCGCGGGAGCAGGTGCAGGCGGAGCTCGAGGGGCTCGACCTAACGGCGCGCGAAGCCGAGCAGCGCGTGCGGCGGGCACAGCGCGGGGCCGAGCGCGAGGAGCTCCTGGCGACACTGGAGGAACTCGCGGCGTGGTACCGCGATCTGCTCGTCGTCGGCACGGGCGCGGAGGGCGCGGCCGTCCACTCCGACCGTCTCGACGAGCTGCGGGAGGACGCGACCCGCGAGCGACTGGCCGGTGCCGAGCGCGCCTGCGAGGCCGTGCGCGAGACCTGGCGGAACGCCGAGGAGCTGAACGTGAGCCCGGGGCTCGCGCTCGAGGCCCTGCTCGTCGAGCTGCGGCGGGCGCTCGCCGGCGCGGCCGTGCCGCTGTAGTCCCCCTTTCGGGCGACTCCGCAGCCGAGAAATCGGCACAGACTGAGAGGTCGGGATGGCCGCAATCCCCGAGACCACGCGCGCGACCGACCTCTACGAGCGCTACGCGTCGCGCATCTTCGGCTACTGCCTGCACCGGCTGGGCAGCCGAGAGGAGGCCGAGGACGCCGTCCAGACGACCTTCCTGAACGCCTTCCGCAGCCTGTCGCGAGGCGTCGTCCCCGAATCGGAGTCGGCGTGGCTCTTCAAGATTGCCGAGAACGTCTGCCTGTCGCGGCATCGCGCCTCGTTCCGCCGCCGCCGCGTCGAGGCGCCCGCGGATCTCCGCGCGGTCGAGGAGACGGTCGCGGCACCGGCTCGCCCCGACGAGGAGCTGATCCCTTTGGAGGGCGCGCTCGCCGACATGCCCGAGACGCAGCGCCGCGCGCTCCTCCTCCGCGAGTGGCAGGGCCTCTCGTACCGCGAGATCGCGGCCGAGCTCGAGGTGTCGCAGTCGGCGGTCGAGACGCTCATCTTCCGCGCCCGGCGCAGCCTCGCCCGTCGCCTCGAGGCGCCGCGCGAGCGGCTGCGCCGCGTCGGGCAGGCCGTCGACGTGGGTGCGGCGCTCGCGGCCCTCAAGGGCGCGTTCACGACCGGGGCCGCCGCCAAGGCTGCCCTGGCAGGAGTAGCCGTGACCGGCCTGGCCGTCGGCGTGGCGCTGGACCGGCCCCAGCCGCGGCGGCACGACGCGCCGCCTGCGCCGGTCGCGCCGGTGAAGGGAACGCCGGCTCCGCTCGTCTCGGAGGAGGCCGACGCGCCGGTCGTTCGTGCGCCGCGGATCGTCGCTCCCGAGCCTCGCCGAAAGCCGTCGGCGAAGCCCGCCCCGCACCGCCGGCCGCCGGCGTCCGCACCTGCCGCCGCGTCACATCGCCCCTCGAAGGCGCGGCCGAAGAGCCATCCGCGGGCCGCTGTGTCGTCGGCCGCGGCAGCTCCGTCCCCGCCGCCTGCCTCCCCAGCCGCTCCACAAAGGAAGCCTCACGAGCAGCAAGCGTCGCCGCATGGCCGGTCGGCGCCGAAGCCGCCTTCTCCGGCCGCGAAGTCCGACCACTCGAAGCCGAAACCGCCGGAGCCGAAGGCGGACGAGCAGGAGCCGAGCCAGCCGCAGGACGCCGGCGAGCAGGGCGACCGGGACAAGGCGAAGGGCAAGGAGAGGGAGCGCTAGACTGGGCGCCGCCCGCCGACGTAGCTCAGCTGGTAGAGCACTTCACTCGTAATGAAGGGGTCCCCGGTTCGAGTCCGGGCGTCGGCT
>DASQWB010000096.1:0-2268 GCA_035640455.1 Gaiellaceae bacterium
AGCGAGGTCCTCAACGATCTGGTTCGTGCGTTTCGCGAACGCAAGCAAGCCTACGTTCCAGTCGTCACCGAAGAAGGCGAGACGTTTCACGTAAACCCTGAGCAGGTCGTCTACATTCGGACTGTCAGGTAGTTCCGCCAATCGAAGCGTCAATCCCTCCTAGGCGACTGACCGCCGGCCGCTTCGCCTCGCGTGGAGGGTGGCCTTCACGCTCTCCGCGGGCTGATGGCGGCCGGTGCCCGAGACGCGGATCCTCCCGAAGCTGAGGTACCAGTCGCGGCCCAGGATCGGCAGCAGCGCGATCAGCGACGTCATCGCCATCGCCTCTCCGAGGCAGCGGCGCCCGCCGACGCCGAAGGCGATGTAGGCGAACTTGTGCGCGCCGGGTCGCCCGTCCAGCCACCGCTCCGGGGCGAAGCGCTCGGGCTCGTCGTAGAGGCGCGGGTTCCTGTGGAGAGCGTTCAGGTTCACGATTACCCGGGCGTCCTTCGGGATGCGCTCGCCGCCGAGGGTCGTCTCGTGGAGGGCATGGCGGGTGATGCGCGGGTTCGTCGGATGGAGCCGCGTCACCTCGCGCACGAACGCCTCCGGTGTACCGGAGCCGCGCGAGCGCCTCGCGGTCGATAGTCGATGCCACCGGCAGGACGGCGTCCCATTCAGCGCGCAGCCGCGCCGCCGCGTCGTGCTCGGTTCCGAAGCGCAGCAGCGTCCAGCCGGCGGTCTGCGTCAGCGGGCCGACCGCGCCCAGGAAGAGCTCGACAAAGACGGCCTGCCGCTCCTCCTCAGAGAGCGACGGCGCGAGCTGCGGAAGATCCTCCAGGACGGCCGTCATCTCGCTCGGCCGGCTCAGGTCGGCATTGGCGATCAAGCTGTGGCTGAGGGCGAGCAGCTCCCGGCGGCCCCACGTGCGCCGCCAGCGGTTCAGCTTCAGGCGATCCCAGCGTCGCGCCGCCGGCGAGTTGACCAGGATGGCGCGGCCCATCCAGCGCACTGCCCGCTGGCTCGAACCAGCTCGTCCGTGCCGAGGCTGCTGCCGAACGACGCCCCGCACATGGCGGTGATCGCCAGGCGACGCATCCGCGGCATCAACGAAAGACGCATGCCGTCGCGCCACTGCGCGACTTCGGCACCGGCGGCAGCCGTCACGCTGGTGAGCACGTCCGGGACTCGTAAAGGCCCAATTCCCCTGTTGAGCGCGACCCGGAACTCGGCTATGGGAATGCCTTCGTCGGCAGTCGCCGGCGCCGGCGGCCCCGTCTCGATCGTCTGCGAGTCCGGCTTCACCAGCTGGTTAGCCCGGTCAACCAGCGCCTCGCGGACGTAGTCCGCGCCGTTGACGAGCAGGAAGCGCTGCTGTCCCGCATTCACCCAGACGAGATCCCCCACCCTCGCGAGGCCGCTGAGAACCCGCCGGTAGTCCTTGCGGAGCTGACGCCTCGAGGCGCGCGCTATGGCGGCGGCCATCGAATCGCCTCGACGTGCCACAGACCCCTTCCGGGGTCTGTGGTCACCAAGCTGAGCGGCACTCGGCGGCCCAGGTGAACGAGCATCGGGCCTAGTGGCCGTCGAAGAAGCCCGTGCGCACAGGGCCGTTGCCGTCCGAAAGCTCGTGACGAATTATGTTTCCCTCCCCTCGCTCTAAGCCACGCCCGGAGGACGCATATCTTCCGCCATCGGAGCCCGCATCATCGCACGCGAGACAGCGAAATCAAAGCCCCGCAACGACGGCCGGCTCAGGAACAGCCCAGCTACACAGCAGAGGCCGAAGGCGCCGGCGACGAGCATCGTCGGCCTCGCCCCGGCCGCGGCGGCGACCGGGCCGGTCAGGGCCATCGAGAGCGGCACGAGTGAGAAGGAGACGACCGTGTCGAGGCTCGCGACCCTCCCTAGGAGCTCACCCGGAACGTAGTCCTGCAGCAGCGTCGTCCAGATGATGTCGCCGGCGATCATCGCCCCGATCGCAAGGAAGCAGACGACGGCGAGCTGCCAGATGCTTTCCGCGAGCGCGTACAGGGCGACGCAGGACAGTAGGAAGCTCCAGAGGAGGTACATCAGCCCCATCCTCCGGCTCGGCAGGCCGAAGTGGCTAATCAAGAACGCCGCCAGGACCGAGCCGCCGCCTCCGGCCGAAAGGACCAGGCCGAGATCGGCCGCATCGCCGCTGAAGTGGTTCTTGACGAGGTACGGCAAGAGGACCGCCGTCGGCCCCTCGTAGCAGAGCAGCCCGATCGAGGCCGCGACGAGAGAGGCAGTGAGCCAGCTCTGTCG